>JAJFBF010000021.1 GCA_020697295.1 Moraxellaceae bacterium
ACACTGATCAATTTACTGCGAAAGAGTGACGCCCAAGATTGGGGCATGCCCTGAAGGAAGGGGCGGCTCCCCCTGGCAAGGGGGCCGCCCCGAGCGTCCGGCCAAGCCAGCGGATCCGCCGAGCCTGACCCCACCCTCCTCCGGCCACGAAATTCTTGATAACGCAGGGGACAAAAAATGGATGTCAGATCACTCACCCGGGGCCTGGCTCTGCTGATGGCTGCCGGCCTTGCTGGCGCCGCCGACGACGTCGCCAACGAACGCGCGCCCAAACTCGGGCTCGATGCCGGCAAGGCGGTCTACCTGGCCAATTGCGCGGCCTGCCACCAGCCCGCCGGTACCGGCCTTGCCGGCGCCTTCCCGCCGCTCGCCAAATCCGACTACCTGGCCAAGCAGTCGCTCGACAAGATCATCACCGTGGTGCTCAAGGGCCTGAACGGCGCCGTCACGGTCAATGGCGTCAAGTACAACGGCGTCATGCCCGGCCTGCCGCAGCTCTCCGACACCGAAGTGGCCAACGTGCTGACCTACGTCTACTCGAGCTGGGGCAACAAGGCCCGGACCGTGACCGCCGCCCAGGTGGCCACGGCGCGCAAGGGCGGCACCGCCGCCAAGGGCGCCGGCGCAGAAAAGGCCAAGCCCGCCGCCCACAAGGGCAAGGTCGATGCCGCGGTCAGCACCTACCAGGGCGCTGCCTCCACCATCCCGGCCGGCTCCGTCGCGCAGGTGCGCACCCCGGGCGCGCCGGACATGACCCAGACCGAGTTCGCGCAGGCCACGGACATCTTCTTCCAGCGCTGCGCCGGCTGCCACGGCGTGCTGCGCAAGGGCGCAACCGGCAAGCCGCTGACCCCGGACCTGACCCAGCCCAAGGGTACTGATTACCTGAAGGCGCTGATCACCTACGGCTCGCCGGGCGGCATGCCCAACTTCGGCACCGGTGGTGAACTGACCCCGGCCCAGGTCGACCTGATGGCCCGCTTCCTCCAGCACACCCCGCCGAATCCGCCGGAGTGGGGCATGAAGGAAATGCGCAACAGCTGGAAGGTACTGATCCCGGAAGCGGACCGCCCGGCCAGCAAGCAGAACGACTACGCCATCGACAACATCTTCGCGGTGACGCTGCGTGACTCGGGCGAGATCGCCCTCATCGACGGCGACAGCAAGAAGATCATCAACATCATCAAGACCGGCTACGCCGTGCACATCTCGCGCATGTCGGACTCGGGCCGCTACATCTACACGATTGGCCGTGACGCCAAGATCGACCTCATCGACCTGTGGATGAAGACTCCGGACCGCGTCGCCGAGATCAAGATCGGCCTGGAAGCGCGCTCGGTGGAAACCTCGAAGTACAAGGGCTATGAAGACAAGCTGGCGATTGCCGGCGCCTACTGGCCGCCGCAGTTCGTGCTGATGGATGGCCCGACGCTGGAGCCGAAGAAGATCGTCTCCACCCGCGGCATGACTGTGGACACCCAGGAATACCACCCGGAACCGCGCGTGGCGGCGATCGTGGGCAGCCACAAGCATCCCGAGTTCATCGTCAACGTGAAGGAAACCGGCCGCATCCTGCTGGTGGACTACAGCGACCTCGAAAACCTCAAGATCACCACGCTGAACGCCGCCCGCTTCCTGCATGACGGTGGCTGGGACCTGAGCAAGCGCTACTTCCTGACCGCGGCCAACCAGAGCGACAAGATCGCGGTGGTGGACTCGCAGGAGCAGAAGATGGTGGGCCTGATCGACGTCGACAAGATCCCGCATCCGGGTCGCGGCGCCAACTTCATCCACCCGAAGTTCGGCCCGGTGTGGACGACCTCCGCGCTCGGCAACGACAAGATCACCCTGATCGCGACCGACCCGGAGAAGAACCCGCAGCATGCCTGGAAGGTGGTGGAAGTGCTGAAGGGCCAGGGCGGCGGCTCGCTGTTCGTGAAGACGCACCCGAAGTCGACCAACCTCTACGTCGACAGCCCGCTCAACCCGGACGCCAAGGTGGCGCAGTCGGTGGCCGTGTTTGACATCAACAACCTGGCCAAGGGCTATGAAGTGCTGCCCATCGCCGAGTGGGCCAACCTGGGCGAAGGCCCGAAGCGCGTCGTGCAGCCGGAGTACAACAAGGCGGGCGACGAGGTCTGGTTCTCGGTGTGGAACGGCAAGGACCAGAAGTCGGCCATCGTGGTCGTGGATGACAAGACGCGCAAGCTGAAGGCGGTGATCAATGATGCACGCCTGATCACCCCGACCGGCAAGTTCAACGTCTACAACACCATGCACGACGTGTACTGATCATCGCCCCGGGGCAGCGATCCTGCCCCGCATTCGATGTGAAAAAGCCCGCACATGCGGGCTTTTTCTTGCCCGGGATTCGTGACGCGCCGGCCTGATCGAGGCGATTTTTCCGGGCATGGCCCGCCGCATCGCGACACACTTCGTCGCGCCATGCACCGATTATCCGTACAGAACAAATGCCCTGCCCCTACACTCCCCGCCTGGCACGGCGCAGCGACAGGAAGAACAACAATATGCGGATCCTCCACACCTCCGACTGGCATCTCGGCCAGAGCTTCATGGGCAAGACCCGCCTCGCCGAGCACCAGGCCTTCCTCGACTGGCTGATCGGGCAGGTCCAGGCCCATCAGGTGGACGCCGTGATCATCGCCGGGGATGTCTTCGATACCGGCACGCCGCCCAGCTACGCCCGCGAGCTCTACAATTCCTTTGTCAGCCGGATGCACGACAGCGGCGCCACCCTGGTCGTGCTGGGCGGCAACCACGACTCCGTCGCCACCCTGGGCGAAAGCCGCGCGCTCTTCAGCAAGCTCGGCACCCATGTCGTGCCGGGCGTGGCCGCCATCGTCGCGGACCAGGTCCTGGTGCTGCCGGATCAGAGTGGCCGACCCGGGGCGCTGCTCTGCGCCGTTCCTTTTGTCCGCGCCCGGGAAGTGGTCCTGAGCGAGGCCGGGCAGACCGCCGAGCAAAAACAGCAGGCGCTGCAAGCCGCCATTCGCCGTCATTACCACGATGTCTACGAGCTCGCCCTCGCCCGGCGCGCGGCCCTGGGCGGCACACTGCCCATCGTCGCCACCGGACACCTGACGACGGTGGGCGCCAGCCTCAGCGAATCGGTCCGGGAAATTTACGTGGGCACGCTCGCGGCCTTTCCGGCCAGCGAGTTCCCGCCTGCAGACTATATTGCCCTCGGCCATATTCACCGCCCGCAGAAAGTCGGTGGCCAGGAGCACATCCGCTACTGCGGCTCGCCCATCCCCCTCAGCTTCGATGAAGCCAGAACCGAAAAGGAAGTGGTGCTGGTGGAACTGGCCGACGGCGGCCTCAAGAGCGTGACCCCGGTGACCGTGCCGACCTTCCAGCAACTCGTGTCGCTCACGGGTTCGCTGGTGGAACTGGAGAGCGCCTTCGCGGAACTGGCCGTCACGGCCGACCCCGGACGGCCGGTGTGGGCCGAGGTGGTGGTCGCCAGCGATGACTACCTGAGTGACCTGCAGGAGCGCCTGCAGGCGATGATCGAGGACAAGCCCATCGAGATCCTGCGCACGCGCCGCGAGCGTGGCCAGGCCGCTGCCACCTGGCAGCAGGCCACGGGCGGCACGCTAGACGAGCTCACCCCCCACCAGGTATTCGCGCACCGGCTGGATGCCGAGCAACTGGATGACGTGCTGCGCGGCGAACTGGAGCTGCGCCATCGCCTGGTGCTGGGCAAGCTCGAGGAAACCGAGGCATGAGAATCCTCAAGCTGCGGCTGCGGAACCTGAATTCGCTCAAGGGCGACTTCGAAGTCGATTTCACGCAACCGTGTTTCCAGAACAATGGGCTCTTTGCCATCACGGGCGCCACCGGTTCCGGCAAGACCACGCTGCTGGATGCGATCTGCCTCGCGCTCTACCACCAGACGCCGCGCCTGGGGAAGGTCTCGGATTCCGCCAACGAATTGATGACGCGCAACACCGCGGACTGCCTGGCCGAAGTGACATTCGAGGTCAACGGACAGCAATACCGCGCATTCTGGAGCCAGCATCGCGCGCGCAACAGGATCGACGGCAAGCTGCAGGCTGCGCAGGTGGAGCTGGCCGATGCCACCGGCCAGATTCTCGCCGACAAGACCTCCGACAAGCTGCAGCAGGTCGAGGCCATCACCGGCCTGAACTTCAATCGCTTCACCAAGTCCATGCTCCTCGCCCAGGGCGGCTTTGCGGCCTTCCTGAATGCCGACGACAACGAGCGCTCCGAATTGCTGGAGCAACTCACCGGCACCGACATCTACAGCCGCATTTCCCGCCACACGTTCGAGCACACGCGTGCCGCCGAAGGCGAACTGCGGCACTTGAACGAGCAACTCAACCACCTTGCCGTGCTCCCGGACGATGTGCGCCAGACCCTGGCGCAGCAGCAGGCCGAGCTGCAGGTGCAGCAGCAGGCGCTGGCCGCGCAGCTCGCTACCGCCCGCGCCCTGCTCGCCTGGCGCGCGGAGCTGGATCAGGCCATGCGCCACCACGAGGAAGCCAATGCCCGCCACCAGGCCGCGCTAACGGCGCTGGCGGTCGCGGCGCCGGAGCTTGCACGACTGGACGCGCATGCCCCCGCCGCCCGCCTGCATCCACTCTACCTCGCTGCTCAAAAGGCGGCGGGCGCCCTGCAACTGACGACAGAAAACCTCGGCGCGACCCGGGCGGAGAAATCCGTCAGGGAGGCGGCGCTACACGCTCATTCCACGCTGGCGGCCCAGCTGGCCCGGCAAGTGGCCGCCGAGGCTCGGCAGACGCTTGCCGCCACCCAGGAGGCAGTGGGCGCCATCGAGCACTACCAGACGACGCATGCGGCGCATGCGCAACTCGAGTCCCGCATCGGCAACTGGGAATCCCGCCTCGAGCAGATCGCCCGCCAGGCCGTGTCACTGCAACGGCAAGAGCAAGCCCTCATGCAGGCCCGGCAAGACGCTTCTGCCAGTGAGGCGGCAGCCACCGTGGCGCAAGCGAATCGCCTCGCGCAGCAATCGACCCTGGAGCAGGCGGCACAAGCGCTGGCCGATGCCGGGCAGGTGATGGCAACGCTGCTTGATGGAAAGCAGGAAGACGGGATTCGCACGGAGTGGGAGCAGCACGGCGCACGCGGCCAACTGCTGGCGCAACTCAAGGGATCACTGGAGGACGACAGCACGCTGCGCGAGACAATCGCGGGGCTGACGCGCAAGCAATCGGAGAGAGCGCCCGAGCTTGTCAAAATTACTGCGGCCCGCGAGTCCCTGCTCGCCGCGCATGGCGAGCTCAAGACCGAGGTCAGGGTTCTGGAGGAGCGCCTTATCCAGGAAAATCGCATCAAGGACCTGGCGGCGCACCGCGCCGAACTGCAGGACGGCCACCCCTGCCCGCTGTGCGGCGCCGAGGACCACCCGGCCATCGCCGACTACCAGCGTTGCGACCCCACGGCCACGGCGCGACTTCTGGAAAGCCAGCGCATCGAACTGGATACTCTGGTGGCGAAAGGCCGGGACGTTGCCAATGACCTCGGCCAGCTCAGCGGCGAGCTCGAGGAGATAGGGACGCAATTGCATGACCAGGAGCAGGCACTCGCGCGCAACCAGGACCTGCAGCGGCAGATGCTCGTCACATTGCAGCTCCCGCCTTGCGAGCTGACCGCCGTGGCAACGCTGATGCTGGAATGCCAGGCGGCGCAGTCGGCGGCGTCAGCCCTGCTGCACCGCATCAGCCAGCAGCGGCAAATCCTCGACGCAGCCCGCTCGCAACTGTCGAATGCGCAGCAAGAGGCGGCCAGACTGGAGCAGGAGTCGGTCCTGGCCACCCAGCGCACCAGGGCCTTGCAGGAAAAGGCCGGCGAAGTCGCGGCCGACATCGAGCGCCTGCAGCAGACGCTTCTCCAGGATCGCCAACAGCTCGGCGAGGCGCTGTCCGCCACGGGCCATGCGTTTCCGGCGGACCCCGCACACTGGCTGGCCGAGCGCCGCGAGGAGCAACTTGAATGGTCGCGACAGGCCTCCGCGCTGTCCGGACACCGCAGCCGCTTGCCGCTGCTCGAGCAGAACGCTGCCGAATGCCAAAGAGCCGCCGATGCGCTGCTGGCCGAGTGGCAAAAGTTCAACGCCCATGAGCTGCCGATACTGGCAGCGCAGCCCGCGCCGACTACAAGGCTGTCCCAGTGCCGTGCCGATATCGACACTGCCCGTGAGGAACTGCAACGCCTCCTCGGCCGCGAGCAGGAACTGCAGTCGCAACTGCAGGCGCAGCAATCCAGTCATTCCGCTGCGGAAGCCGACTTCCGGCAGGGTCTGGCAAACAGTGCCTTTGCTCATGAACAGGCCTTCCTGGCCGCCTTGCTGTCACCTGAAGAACAGCAGGCGCTTGCAGCAAGGCGCGAACAACTCACGCGCGAAGAGCTGCAGGGCAAGACCCTGCTCGAGGCCGCGCTCGCCAGGCGCGAGGAGCTGGCCGCGCAAGCGCTGACCCCGGAGGATACGCCCGCCCTGCAGTCCGCCGTGGCCGCGCTGGCCACGCAGGAGCAGGACAGCCTCGTCGAGCAGGGCAAGATCGACGAGCGCCTCAAGAACGATGCCCAGCTACGCCTGCAGCAGGCCGGCCTGCTCGATGTCATCACCCTCAAGCGGCAGGACGTCGACCTCTGGCAGCGCCTCAACGACCTCATCGGCTCGGCCGACGGCAAGAAATACCGACGCTTCGCGCAGGGCCTGACGCTGGATCACCTGCTGGTGCTGGCCAATCGCCAGCTGCAGCGCCTGCACCCGCGCTATGTGCTGCGGCGGCGCAATGACAGCGAGCTGGCGCTCGAGATCGTGGACACCTGGCACGGCGACCAGGCGCGCGATACCCGCACCCTCTCCGGCGGCGAAAGCTTCCTGGTCAGCCTGGCGCTGGCACTGGCGCTGTCCGACCTCGTCAGCCACAAGACCTCCATCGACTCGCTGTTCCTCGACGAGGGCTTCGGGACACTGGACACGGACACGCTGGAGATCGCCCTCAATGCACTCGACAGCTTGAACGCCAGCGGCAAGATGATCGGGGTAATCAGCCACATCGAGGCGATGAAGGAGCGGATTCCGGTGCAGATCCAGGTACAGAAGGCGCCGGGCGTGGGGTATTCGAGCCTGTGCGTGGTGGGTTGAGGGCGGACCTGCAGGGACTCTTCAGGTTCTCGGCCAAGCCGGAAAGGTAGCGATCGGGGAGAAGTCCGGCATGGTTGCGCCGGCAGGCTGTGGCGCTTGCCGGGAGGCGGCGATCAGGGGCTTTTGGCATGGACTGCCCCCGTAACCCTAGCTATCATGCGCCTCCCCGGCGACGCTCGTTTCCGGATTCTAGATATGCGCCAGTAGCTCAGCTGGATAGAGTACTGCCCTCCGAAGGCAGGGGTCGTGGGTTCGAATCCCGCCTGGCGCACCACTCGCTGCAAAAAATCCTAACCATATGTTCCGAAAGGAATTTTCTTGCCTTTCGCACACGTGCGCCTGGCGCCTAGACCACTTCCCCCGCCGCATGCCCCGACGCCCAGGCCCACTGGAAGTTGAAGCCGCCCAGATGCCCGGTGACATCCACCACCTCGCCAATGAAATACAGCCCCGGCTGCGCCTTGCTCTCCATGGTCCTCGACGACAGCTCCTGGGTATCGACGCCGCCCAGCGTGACCTCGGCGGTGCGATAGCCTTCCGTGCCCGAGGGCTTGAGCCGCCAGCGCCCGAGGCCCTCGGCAATCGCCAGCAGCGCCGCATCCGGGATTTCCGCCAACGCGGTTTCCGCCCAAGGCAGCCAGAACAGCGTCTGCAGTTCCTGCACCAGGCTCTTCGCCAGCAAGGGCGCCAGCTGGGTGCGCAACAGGGACCGGGGATGCTCTTTCTTCTGCTGCTTCAGCCACGCCGGCAGCTCGAGCCCGGGCAGCAGATCCACGGCGATGGGCTCGCCCACCTGCCAGTAGTTGGACAGCTGCAGCGCTGCCGGGCCGCTCAGGCCGCGATGCGTGAACAGCACATTCTCGCTGAAGCTTTTCTTGTCCGTGCCCAGCACCACGTCCACCGCCAGGCCGGACAGGCGCTCGGACACCGCCTTGAAAGCATCGCTGAACATGAAGGGGACGAGTCCGGCACGGGTCGGCAGGACCTTGAGGCCGAACTGGCGGGCCAGCTCGTAGCCGAGGCCGCTCGCGCCCATGGTGGGAATGGAGAGCCCGCCGGTGGCGACCACGAGCGAACTTGCCGAAAACTCGCCCTTGTTGCTGCGGATGACGAAGCGCTGTCCCGGCTTGTCACTGGCCGCCACCGCCTGGATTTCGCAATGGGTCTGGATGCGCACCTTCGCCTGCTCGCATTCGTCGACGAGCATGGCGAGGATGTCCTTCGCAGACTCGTTGCAGAACAGCTCACCGTGCTTGCGCTCGTGGTAGGGGATGCGGTGCTTTTCCACCAGGGCGATGAAATCCCACTGGGTATAGCGATCGAGAGCCGAGATGCAGAAATGCGGATTGGCGGAGAGAAAGCACTCGGGCTCGATAAAGAGATTGGTGAAATTGCAGCGGCCGCCACCGGACATCAGGATCTTCTTGCCGATCTTGTTGCTGCCGTCCAGCACCAGCACGCGACGGCCGCGCTGGCCGGCCGTGAGGGCGCACATGAGGCCGGAGGCGCCGCCGCCGATGATCACGACATCGAAATGGGTCAAGGCTGTCTGCCCGCAATCGGAACTAAGGCCCGCCTGCCGGCGGGGATTCGGGCGGGGAGTATATAGGGGCGGCGGCGAGCAGGTGTAGGCCGGTTCGGCCCGTGCCATCGCCCCGGGCCAGCCACGACTTCATCGGCCTGAGGCCGGTGGACGGAGGTAAGCCATTAGTCGCGACGCCACTCATATCCCTGCGCAGGCGCGCTTCACTTCGTCACGCAGCATCCCCAAGCCGCCCCGCCGGGGGCCCCGGCGATCCGCCTCGAAGCGATATTCACGCTGCGCGTTCTCGCAGGCGACAGGGTCGCGCATCCTGGAAGCCCGGGCCTCGCTGCCGGCCGGGCGGCGGGCGGAGGATGGCGCGGCCGGCGTCCGGGCCGGTGGCGAGCGCTTGGCCCAGCTGCGCAATTCGCGGCTGTCGACGACCGTGGCGGGCTTCACCTTCATGGCCTCGGCGCGCTCGGTCGGCGCGCAGCCGACATTGGACCAGGTCAGCTCGCCGGCCGGGCCGATGCAGCGGGTCAGGGTCTCGGCGCCGGCCAGTGGCGCCAGCCCCGAGCCCGCGGCCAGGGTCAGCAGGACTCTTAAAAGATGTTTCATGACAGGCCTCTCCTTGGGGATAGCCCCGGCATCCTTGCCGGGGCGCGCAGACGGGGCCGCGGAGCAGGCCACTAGCGGTCCATGCCGACCGGGCGCCCATGCCAGCCCCGGGCAGGGCCCTGCGCCCGTCTACTTCGCGGCTTTGGCCGGGCCGGGTCAACCGGGGGGAAGTCGTAGCGTTAACTTCTCCAGAGCGGCCGCCGCCTGCGGCTTGTCACAGCCTTGTGCCTTAATACGGACGCCCGTTCGCGCTAAAGTCATCCCCTGCCCGGCGGCCCGCCCTTGCCGCCCGCAACCGCCATTGCCCAAGGACTTCGCATGCCCCTGCTGCCCCGGCGCTACCTCCTGCCCGCCATCGCCCTGCTCGTCATTGCGCTCGCCCTGTTCCAGGCGCTGCGCCCGGCCACCGACAAGAAGCCGCGCGGCCCGCAAACGGCCACCGTGCAAGTGGCGCTGGCAACGCTGCGCGATGTGCCGGTCGAGCTGGAGACGGTGGGACAGGTCGTGCCGCTGGACAGCGTCACCTTGCGCGCGCGCGTGGATGGCCAGGTGGCGACGGTGCCCATGCAGGAAGGACAGGCGGTGGCGGCCGGCCAGGTGCTGGTGACCCTCGACGACGCCGAGCTGCGCACCCGCCTCAACCAGGCCGAAGCCACGCTGGCGCGCGACGAGGCGCAGCTGGCCAATGCCCGCAGCGTGCTCGCGCGCAACGAAGCGCTGAAAGAAAAGAATTATGTCTCCGAGGATGCGCTGCGCACGGTGCGCACGGAAATGCTGGCGCTTGCCGCCACGGTGAAATCCTCGCGCGCGGCGCTGGAGAATGCGCGCCTGCAACTGTCGTATACGGTGGTGCGCGCGCCTTTCGCCGGTCGCGTCGGCGGCCGCCAGGTATCGCCCGGCACGTCGGTGAAGGCCAACGACACCGTGCTCGCCGTCATCAATCGCCTGCGTCCGGTGCAGGTGGCCTTTGCCGTCCCCGACCGCTACCTCGGCCAGATGCAGCCGCTGCGCCAGGGTGGACGTCTGCCGGTGCACATCGCGTCCGAGCATGATGCCGCGTTGCGCGCGCAGGGCTTTGCCGATTTTGTCGACAACGCTGTCGATACGGGCAGCGGCACCATCCGCGTCAAGGCCACCTTTCCCAATACCGATGACCGCCTTACGCCGGGCGCCTACGTGAAGGTCACGCTGGTGCTGGAAACACTGAAGAACGCACTGACCGTGCCGGCGAAGGCCGTGCAGCAGCGCGACGAGCGCAGCACGGTCTTTGTGGTCGATGCCGCCGGCAAGGCGCAGCTGCGCGAAGTTACGGTGCGCACGCTGCGCCCGGACCTGGCGGTGATCGCGACCGGCCTCAAGCCCGGTGAGCGCGTGGTGCAAAGCGGGATGCTGCGCCTGACGCCAGGCATGCCCGTGAAGGTGCAGGAGCCGCGCCCATGACGCTGGCCGAGCTGTGCATCCGCCGCCCGGTCATGACCACGCTGCTCATGGCGGCGTTCGTGATCTTTGGCCTCGGCGCCTATCGCCTGCTGCCGGTGAGCGAGCTGCCGAATGTGGATTTTCCGACCGTCTCGGTGAGCGCGAGCCTGCCCGGCGCCTCGCCGGAGACCATGGCCGCCGCGGTGGCGACACCGCTCGAGGGCCAGTTCTCAACCATCGCCGGCCTCGACTCGATGACCTCGGTGAGCTCGCAGGGCAGCACCCGCGTCACCCTGCAGTTCAACCTCGACCGTGACATCGACGCCGCCGCGCAGGACGTTCAGGCGGCGATCTCGGCAGCGACGCGCCGGCTGCCGCCGGGCATGCCCTCGCCGCCCTCCTTTCGCAAGGTAAATCCTGCTGATTCGCCAGTATTTTACATGGCGCTGTACTCGGAGACCCTGCCCGCCACCACCGTCAATGAATACGCCGAGACGCAGCTGGCGCAGCGCATCTCCACGCTCGCGGGCGTAGCCCAGGTGAATGTGTTCGGTGCGCAGAAAAAAGCCGTGCGCATCCAGGTCGATCCCGACCGCCTGCAGGCGCGCGGCATCGGCCTGGATGAACTGCAGCGCGCCATCAGCTCCGCCAACGTCAACCAGCCGGTGGGCAGCTTTGACGGCGGCGCCCAGACCGTGGCCATCCGCACCAATGGCCAGCTCAAGACCGCCGCCGAATACCGCACCCTGGTGGTCGCCTGGCGCAATGGCGCGCCGGTGCGCCTGGAAGACGTCGCGGGCGCCGTGGACGGCGTCGAGAACGAGAAGGTCGCCACCCGCTTCCGTGACAAGCGCGCCATCGTCCTTGCCGTGCAACGCCAGCCCGGCGCCAACACCGTGGCCATGGTGCAGGGCATCCGCGCCATGCTGCCCGCCTTCCGCGAAAGCCTGCCGGCCGGCATCCACCTCGACATCCTCTACGACCGCAGCGAGACCATCCATCACTCCATCGTCGACGTGCAGTTCACGCTGTTGCTCGCGGCCTTCCTGGTGGTGCTGGTCATCCTGCTGTTCCTGCGCAATTTCTCCGCGACGGTGATTCCGGCCCTGGCGCTGCCGATCTCGGTCATCGGCACCTTTGCCTTCATGTATGCCTTCGGCTTCAGCCTCGACAGTCTCTCCTTGCTTGCGCTCACGCTGGCGGTGGGCTTCGTGGTCGACGACGCCATCGTCATGCTGGAAAACATCGTGCGCCATATCGAGCGCGGCGAGACGCCTTGGCAGGCGGCGCTCAAGGGTTCGCGCGAGATCGGCTTCACCATCATCTCGATGACGGTATCGCTGATTGCCGTATTCATCCCGGTGCTGTTCATGGGCGGCATCGTCGGCCGCCTGCTGCACGAATTCGCGGTGACCATCTGCGCCGCCATCCTGGTTTCCGGCATCGTCTCGCTCACCCTCACGCCCATGCTCTGCAGTCGTTACCTGAAAGCGCATGCCGAGCAGAAGCCCTCGCGCTTCTTTGACTGGACCGAGGCGAAGTTCAAGGCACTGCTGCAGGCCTACGAGCGCTCGCTGGACTGGACCCTGGCGCGGCCGCGCCTGATGCTGGGCGTGTTTATCGGCACGCTCCTGCTCACCGGCGTGCTGTACAAGCTGACGGCTCGCGACTTCCTGCCGGGCGGCGACACCGGCCAGATCATCGCCTTCACCGAAGGCGCGCAGGACGCTTCCTTCGCCAGTGTCGTCACGCGCCAGCGCGAGGCCGCGGCGATCATTGCCAAAGACCCGAACGTGCAGGCCTTCATGTCCACCGTCGGCGCCGGCGGCTCGCGCCCCACCGCCAACACCGGCACAATGTTCATCACCCTGAAGCCGCGCGGCGAGCGCGACCTGAACGCCGACGAGGTCATCCAGCAGCTGCGCCCCAAACTGGCGAATATCGAAGGCCTCAAGGTGTCGCTGCAGAATCCGCCGGCGATCCGTATCGGCGGCCAGCTCACCTCGGCGCAATACCAGTACACGCTGCAAAGCACCGACATCGTCGAGCTCTATGACTGGGCCGACGTGCTGCTGGAAAAGGTGCGGGAGCTCCCCGGCTTTGTCGATGTGGCCAGCAACCTCAACATCAGCAGCCCGACCCTGGTGCTGGATGTGGACCGCGACCGCCTGGCCGCTGGATGCGGTGACGAGCGTGCGCCGCACCACGCAGGCACTGACGGTCAATCACCAGGGCCAGCTGCCGGCGGTGACGATTTCCTTCAACCTGCAGCCGGGCGTGTCGCTGGGCGCGGCCGTGGACCGCATTCGCGCCATGGAAGGTACGCTCAGTTTGCCGGGCACGCTCACCACCGGCCTGCAGGGCACCGCGCAAGCCTTCGAGGAATCCTTCCGCGGCATGGGCTGGCTGCTGCTGATCGCCATTCTGGTGGTCTATCTGGTGCTGGGCATTCTTTACGAGAGCTTCCTGCACCCGCTCACCATTCTCTCGGGATTGCCGGCGGCGGCGCTGGGCGCCCTGCTCACGCTGCTGATCTTCAAGACCAGCCTCGGGCTGTACGCCTTCGTGGGCGTGATCATGCTGGTGGGGATCGTGAAGAAGAACGCGATCATGATGATCGACTTTGCTCTGCAACTGCAGCGCGAGGGCGTGCTGCCCTTTGACGCCATCCGCGAGGCCTGCCTCATCCGCTTCCGGCCCATCATGATGACGACGATGGCCGCGCTCGCCGGCACCCTGCCGATCGCGCTGGCCTTCGGCGCCGGCGGCGAGGTGCGACAGCCGCTGGGCCTGGCCGTGGTGGGTGGCCTGCTGGTGTCGCAATGGCTGACGCTTTACCTCACGCCCACCATCTATCTCTACCTGAGCCGATTTTCAAAGCCGGAATTGGCGCGGTAGATCGGACTTCAGCCGGGGGCGCCCAGCCCGTCACCATCACCTGCGCCCCCCTTGAGGTCGGGCTTTTCAGCCCGACACGCCCCGCCCAAAGGTCCGTTCCGCCTCAATCGGCAGTCGTGGCGACCCAAGCCTCAATGGCCCCACACAGGCGCCAGCCCTCCAGCAGGCAGCGCCCCTTCAGTGCGCGCGCAAAGTCTGCACGCCATCGGCGGTGCCGAGCAGCAGCACATCCGCCGGGCGCAGCGCGAATAGCCCGTTGGTGACGACGCCCACGATATTATTGATGCGCTCCTCCATCCGCCGCGGCACATCGATGGACAGGTTCCACACATCGAGGATGACGTTGCCGTTATCCGTGACGACGCCATCGCGATAGACCGGGCTGCCGCCCAGTTTCACGAGCTCGCGCGCGACATAAGAGCGCGCCATGGGAATGACCTCGACCGGCAGGGGAAAGGTCCCGAGACCATCGACCTTCTTGCTGGCATCGCAGATGCACACGAACTTCCGGGACACCGCCGCCACGATCTTCTCGCGGGTCAGCGCGGCGCCCCCGCCCTTGATCATCTCGAGGGCGGCGTTGATCTCGTCGGCGCCATCGACATAGACGCTGATGCTGCCCACCGAATTAAGGTCCAGCACTTCGATGCCGATGGCCTTGAGCCGGTCGGCGGTGGCTTGGGAGCTGGCCACGGCGCCGGGAATGTCGTCGCGCATGGCCGCCAGGGCCTCGATAAAGAAATTGGCCGTGGAGCCAGTGCCGACCCCCAGGATCTCGCCCGGCTCGACATGGGCGAGGGCGGCCTCGGCAACGGCTTTCTTGAGGGCGTTCTGGTCCATGCGGGGCTCCGGCGGGAAAAACCACCATTATAAGGCCCTCCGGACGGCGCCGCCTGTTTCCTGTCCAACGCCCGGCCACAACCGTATGCCAAAGGCAGGCCCGACCTGCAATCTGCCGTGACGGCATGATCCAGCCGGGGACGCCCAGCCCGAACCGCATCACCGGCTCCACCTTGCCGGTCGGGCTTCAGCCCGACAGAGAGGGTGGCAGGTCGGGCTAAAGCCCGACTTGCAGCGCCGGAACCCGGCAGCGGAGTCCGGGCCAGGATATCTGTCGGGCTCGGCGCCCCCGGCTGAAGCCCGACCTGCAGTGAATGCCCAGGCGTCTGGGGCCAGCCACCGGGCCCCGCGCCCGACCTTTCCCCCGCAGCGCGTACGGTACTGGTAACATCAGGCTTTCGCCCTGCCCCGGACTGCCGCCGCGCCATGCTCGAAACCTATGTAAAGAAGATCCTCCGCGCCCGCGTCTATGACGTGGCGGTGGAGTCACCCCTGGACGAGGCCGCCGGCCTGACCCGTCGCCTGAAGAACCGCGTCCTGCTCAAGCGCGAGGACCTGCAGCCGGTGTTCTCCTTCAAGCTGCGCGGCGCCTACAACAAGATCGTCCAGCTCTCGGCCGAGGAAAAGGCGCGTGGCGTCATCTGCGCCTCGGCCGGCAACCACGCCCAGGGCGTGGCGCTGGCGGTGCGCAAGCTCGGCATCAAGGGCGTGATCGTGATGCCGCAGACCACGCCCGACATCAAGGTCAACGGCGTCAGGAACCTGGGCGGCAATGTCGTCCTCGCCGGCGATTCCTATGACGAGGCCTTCGCCCACGCCACCAGGCTTGCCGAAGAAAAGGGCTACACCTTCGTGCATCCCTATGACGATCCCGAAGTGATCGCCGGCCAGGGCACCGTCGCCATGGAAATCCTGCGCCAGCACACCGGCGACATCGACGCCATTTTCGTACCCGTCGGCGGCGGCGGCCTTGCGGCCGGCATCGCCGCCTATGTGAAATACGTACGCCCCGAGATCAAGGTCATCGCGGTCGAGCCCGAGGACGCCGCCTGCCTGGCCGCCGCCATGAAGGCGCGCAAGCGCGTCACCCTCGAGCACGTCGGCCTCTTTGCCGACGGCGTTGCTGTCGCGCGCATCGGCGAGGAAACCTTCAAGGTTCTGAAGGACCATATCGACGATGTCATCACCGCCAGCACCGACGAGATTTGCGCGGCCATCAAGGACATCTTCGATGACACCCGCTCCATCGCCGAGCCCGCCGGCGCGCTGGCGTTGGCCGGCCTCAAGAAGTACGTGGCGCGCGAAGGCTGCGAGGGACGCACGCTGATCGCCATCGACTCCGGCGCCAACATGAATTTTGATCGACTGCGCCACATCTCCGAACGCACCGAGATCGGCGAGAAGCGCGAAGGCATCTTCGCGGTGACGCTGCCCGAGAAGCCCGGCGCCTTCCGCGCCTTCTGCGCCGCCCTCGGCAAGCGCAACATCACCGAGTTCAACTACCGCTACGCCGATGCGCGCGACGCCCATGTCTTTGTCGGCGTGCAGCTGCGCCAGGGCGACGAGGAGCGGCGTGAACTCACCGCGGCGCTGGAGAAGAAAGGCTATCCGGTGCTCGACCTGTCCGATGACGAGATGGCCAAGCTGCATATCCGCCATCTGGTCGGCGGCCACGCCCCCATCGGCGACGAGCGCCTGTTCCGCTTCGAGTTTCCGGAGCGGCCCGGTGCGCTCATGAATTTCCTGACCCGGCTCGAGGCAGGCTGGAACATCTCGCTGTTCCACTACCGTAACCACGGCGCCGCCTACGGCCGCGTGCTGGTCGGCCTGCAACTGGGCGGCCGCCCGCACAAGGAATTGCTGGAGTCACTGACCACCGTCGGCTATCCCTTCCAGGACGAAACCGACAACCCGGCCTACAAGCTCTTCCTGGGCTGATCTCGGCAGCCACCCTTTTGCTCCTTTGCGCGCGCCTCCTTTCCCCGCCGCCACTTCCATAAGGCCCAGGCGCAGAGAACCAGCTCCACGGCGAACGACCAGTGCAGGACAAAGTTCAGCCACCACGGCCGCCAGCGTGCCGGTACGGTGAAGAGTGCGAAGGGCCGGTCCACCAGTGGCGCCAGCCACCAGATGTCTCCCACCAGCGTATCCAGCAGCAGATGCGCAAATCCGCCAAGGCCGAACAAGAGCAGTAACGCCGCGCCGTTATGCCGTCGCGCAAGCGCGGCACCAGCCACTGCCACTGCCAGCCATGCAACGGGCCAGTGTGACCAATAGTGGTGATGATGCGTTTGGCGGTGATCCACGAAGTAAAAATAGAAAAGATCCAGATCGGGCGCAAGCGCGCCTGCAAGCCCGACCACGAGTGCGACGCCTGGCGGCGCCGCGCGGTGCCAGCCGCGACCGATGAGGAATCGTGTCAGCAGATAGCCTGCGGGCAAATGGGCGATAAACATGGCAGTTGCCTCAGTTGCTCGCCGGCGGCGCCAGGCTGGCCAGCAGGATGACGGCTTCGCGGCGGCGGCGCGGACCCGTGCCCATGCCGTCCACGACCCAGCTGGCGCGGCGCATATTGGGCTGGCCGGTGGCCCGCCAGTGCCGCACTTCGCGGTCGGGCGTGTGCAACATGGCGGCAAGCCAGGCCGCCTCGGCGCGACCCAGCGTCGCAGCCGGCCTGCCGTAGTAGGTGCGTGCGGCCATTTCTGCCCCGCAGACGCCGCGCCCCCAGGGCGCGACCGCGAGATACAATTGCAGAATGCGCGGCTTGCCCAGCGTTTCCTCCATTTCCAAGGCATAAAGCAGTTCGCGCAATTTGCGGACATGCGTTCGGTCGCTACCGGTGAAGAGCAGCCTGGCAAGCTGCTGGCTGAGTGTGCTGCCGCCGCGCGCGATGCCGTTGCCGGCCTGGTTCCGCTGCAGCGAGACGGTGGCCTCGCGCAGGTCGACACCGGTGTGTTGCCAGAAGCGCTGGTCTTCGGCGGCGATCACAGCCTTGCCCAGCCAGCGACCAGCCGGGGCCGGTGTTTGCGGGACAGTCTCCGCGCGGCTGCAGACCATCGCCGGCAGGCGCCGGCGCAGGGAGTTCGTACCCAGTCCGCTTACCCGGAAACCCGTCAGCGTGGGTCGCATGCGCAGGTCGCGCTGCGGCATGCGCAGAGTCAGGTGTGCACCGAACTCGCCAACGATACGGGCATGACGCAGCTCCGGGATGTCAGCGGCAAAGAGGGCGTACAAGTCACGCAGGGGAGTGGGTAGCAGGGTGAGTTCCAGTTCCATGCCGCCCTCAGTGAGCGTGGCCACAAAATGCGCCTGCGCCCTGGCGCCCACCAGAAGGCCACCGCGCAGTGTGTCGCCGGTACGGTGCAAGCTGGCCCGTGCCTCAGAGATCCGGATCGGCGCTTCGCTCAGCGCACGCGACCGCACGATGCAGGGGCTGCATCGCAACAGAAGCTGGCCACGCGGCCCCGCCGCCAGCGCGACGGCGCCCCAGCGCGTAACCAGTACGCGGCCGTCCAGCAGCCGGATGACACGCGGCTGCGTGGCCAGGCGCAGCACCTTGACCGCACTGACACGGTAAGTCAGGCCCCGTGCCTGCAGGGGCCATGCCCACTCCCCGGGCGCGGCATGGAAGTACCAGCCACCGGCCACGATCGCGCCCGCCAGTGCCAGCACCATTCCCGCCAGTCCCCACACCAGTCGGCGCAGACGTCGGTTGCGTTTCACGGCGACGGTAAAATCGCTGGCGATCATGATGAAGCTCCTTTCAGGCGACCGGTGACACGCTGGCGGGCGCTAACGCTGTTTCGCGGGATGATGGCCATGACGGACGCCCTCACAGGACCTGCGCCGTGGTAACGGCCAGCCATGGCCCTGGCGAGCGCCCCAGGCTTGCCGCCCAGAACCAGGCAGACGCGTCGGTGAAGTTGCCGTTGGCCGCGTCGCTGATGCGCTCGCACACGCGCAGGCGTCGACCGTTGCGCTCGGCGATAAAGCAGCGGCGGAGACGTGACGTACTTTCCCGCTCCAGGCGTTCGTCACGAATGACGTAGCCAAGCCCGCGATAGCAGTCAGCTGCCGGATGCAACATGCGCGTGGGGGCGGTGATGCGACGCAGCACGACAAGGCGCTCGCCGTCGCTGAAGCGACCGATGATCCCCGGGAACTGCGCCGCAAAGCGCTGCTCCACGGCGCTCAGCGACAAGGGCTGCAGGCGGCGCCCCTCCCAGGTCTCGGGCCAGTTGGCCGGCGCGGGAGGCGCCGCCTGCGCATCAACACTCGTGCGCGCCTGCAGCGGCGCCACCGCGAACAGTGCGAGAGCCACCAGCAGCCAGGGCTTGGCGCGAGCAGTGTCCGCCGACGTCGCGGGAACCGCTCCTGCCTCCATCGCTCTCTCGAGCACAGCCGAAGACCGCACCGCTCGCCCCATCAGGTGGAAAACGCCCAGGCACACGGCCACCAGCACCAGGAGGCCGACGCCCGCGTGTGCCCAGGCAGGCCAGTCCCAGCCGGCGCCTTCACGCGCCACCAGCACGGTGTTGCGCAGCACATTGCCCGAGACCACCAGCAGGCCAATCAGCGGTGCCCGCCTCAGGAAATCGCGATCGCGCAGGCCGGCCAGCAAGGCCGCGACGCAGGCAATGAAATAGGCGGTCCAGGCCATGTGGATGCCGGAACAGGGCGCATCCACCAGGACCAGGCGACCGTCCACGATCAGCGACGCGCCGCTGCGTTCGGTGACAAAACCCGCCGCACGCAGCAGCCACAGGCTGGCCTCCGCCGTCACCACACGCAGCGGAAATCCCGCATAGAACTGCAGCGAAGACAGCAAGGGCAACGACAGCAGCGCGAGCCCTGCATAGGGCAGCAGCGGCTGGCCCCGCCGCGCCATGCCCGCCAGCAGAGCCGATACCGCAAGACTGGCGGCGACCGCGCGCAGCAGCATGGGCAGGCCCGCACCCAGGCAGGCGACCGCGGCCAGGATGACCGTCAGCAGCGCCCAGCGTGACGCCAGCGTCCGGCCCCAGGCGGCGCGCTGCCACGCGAGCGCCACCAGTAGCGCAGCCAACGCCACCACGCCCAGCGGCTCGTCGGAGCCGTCGCGCATCCGCGCGAGGCTCCATACCCACACTGGCCATAGCGCGGCGAGCAGGGCCGCCAGGCAGACTGCCGCCGGCAGGGCCTGCAGACGGCGCCAGGCCTGGCCGGTGAAATCCCGGAGGGTCGTTACGAAGGAGGACATGTCGCCACTCCCGCTCAGGCTTCCGGCACGCGCAGCACGGCCCGCGCCTGGCGGCGCCGCCACAACAGGAGCAGCGCGCCGGCCACGGCCAGCATCGCCCAGGTGGACGGCTCCGGCGTGGCCGGCACTTCCGCGCCCACGGCGAGGTCGGTCACGCCCTGCGGCAGCGGCGAGGGCTGGTTCACGCTGGCGCTGCTGCCGGTGGGATTGCGCACCACGTGATCGACGGCAATAAAGGAGGTGTACTGCGTCAGCAGGTTGTAGGTAAGCCCCAGCTTCGTGATTTCATCCACCAGTGAATCGTCACCGACCAGGCCCTGCCGGTCACTGAGCGAGGCGATACGCTGGCGGGCCCACAGATAGCGCAGCGCACTGTTGTCAGCGCTCTGATGGGCCGGAGAGAAGGCGAGAGAACTGCGGTAGGGCCCGCTGGCGCTCTGGCCGGTCAGGACGAGCTGGCCGCGTGGCGTGCCGCGGTACTTGCCGAAAATCACCACCGGACGTTCGGCCAGCACATCGGCCACAGCGGGCGGATCCACGTCATAGACGTCGGCGCCCTCGAAGCTCGCCTTGATATGCGTGAGCACCGGCGCCTCGATCATTTTGCGCAGGCGCGACGCTTCCGCCGCGGCCTCGCTTTCCTCGGTCACGATGAAGGGTTCGCCCTGGCCGGCGCGGGCCATGCCCTCGATCAGGTGGCGGTTCACCGACGAGCCGATACCGAATGCAAAGAGGCTGGCACGGTCCAGGTTGCGGCGGATGAGGTCGAAGGCTTCAGTCTCCACGCTGACATAGCCGTCGGTGATGACCACGATGCTGCGCGCGCGATCGACCTGCAACGGCTGCGCCAGGGCGCGGCGCAGGGCCGGGATGAGCTCGGTGCTGCCGCCGCCCTCCTGGGCATCGATGACGTTGATGGCGCGCTCGATATTGGCCGTGGTGGCGGGCAGCGACTGCGGCGCCAGCATGGAATTGCTGCCGGCGAAGAGCAGTACGTTGAAGGTGTCGGAAGGGCGCAGGTTGCCAATCAGGCGGCGCAGAAGGGCCTTGCTGGTTTCCAGCGGATAGCCGTGCATGGAGCCGGAGATGTCCACCACGAACACGTAGTCGCGAGGTGTGATGGCCTGCACCGGCACCGACTTCGGCGGCGCCACCATGGCGAGAAAGAAGTTCTCGTCCTTGCCCTGGAAGAGCATGAGCCCGGACTCGAGGGTGTCGCCGTTCAGGCGATAGTCCAGGATGAAGTCGCGGTTGTTGGCGTTGCGCTTGTCGGCGAGGCCGATGCCCAGATGCTTGTCATCGGTGCGCGACACGTCCAGGCGGTGCGAAGCCGAGGCAACTTCCTTCACGGCGATGGGGCTGTTCAGCACAACCTTGATATCGAAGCCGGCCGGGGACGGCTCGCCCTCATGCAGGTAGGGTATGGCCGTCCATTTCTCCGGACCGGTTTGCTTTTCCGGGCTGCCGGTATAGCGCGGGCCGACCACGGTGGGGAAGACAAACTGGAATTTTCCGTCCTGCGGCACCAGCAGTTCGGTGTAACGCATTTCAACGCGCACATCATCGCCGGGCATGATGTTGGCGACGTTCATCTGGAACACATTGGGCCGCTCCTGCTCCAGCAGGGCCGCGGTCCTGCCCTCGGTCTTCGCGGCCTCGTATTCGACGCGGGCCTGCTGCTTCTCGCGGATGCTGGCCGTCAGTAAACGATCACCCAGACGCACGTTCATGGCATAGACCGCGGCACGGGTGGAGCCCGGGAAGACATACCGCGCCTCCAGCGGGCGCTGGCCTTCGTTCTTGTAGCGCTGGACGACGGTGACGTCGGCGATGACGCCGGCGATCTTCACCTCGACCTTGGTATCGCGCAGCGGCAGGCCATCCACGGAAGGGTCGGCGCCCTGCACCACAAAGTACGGGGATTCACTGCGCTCACGGGCGACCTCCTCGGGCACCTCGGCACGCGCGACAGGGAGAAGCAACAGGGTGACCAGGAACGTGGCAAGACGCGACGGTCGGGCCGGGGACAGGAGCAGCATGGCGGGCCTCCAGGGCTAGCCGCCCGGAATGGGCGGGGCATGGAGAGCAGCGTGGCAGGGCCGTTTGAAGGGAGTTTGAAGGCGGGGGCAGGCTATATGCGGGGCAAGTGAGGCTTGCGTGAAAAAACCGTGAAATCGAGCCCAGACACCGCGCCTGACGAACGGGCCGGGGCTCAGGCCGACCGCGCCGGCGTCAGCGTGGCAGGGTAAGCACGGCCTCGGCGCCACCCTCGGGGTGGTTGGCAAGCACAATACGGCCGCCATGCAGCGCTGCGATCTCACGTACGAAGGACAGCCCCAGCCCGGTGCCCTTGCGCGGCGAATGCGGGCGCGGCAGCGAGAAGAACTTCTCGAAGAGCTTGTCCTGCGCGAAGGCAGGAATGCCGGGGCCGTGGTCGCGCACCGTGACACAGACCGTACGGCCGACCGCCGCCCCCACTATCTCGACCCGGCCATCCGCCGGCGAGAAATCGATGGCGTTGTCGAGCAGATTGGTCAGGGCACGCCGCAGCAGGAAGGGATCACCCAGTAGCTGCGTATCCTCCGGCACTGTCACCTGCACCTCAATTCCCCGCGCCAACGCCGCCGCTGAAGTGGCGGCCACCACCTCGTCGACCAGCGTGGCCAGCCCCACCGGCACCGGATGGTCGAGCGCGCGCCGCCGCTCGAGGGCCGCCAGCTCCAGCAGGCGATCGACGAGCTCCTGGATGCGCCGGGACTCACGTGTGATATTGCCGAGGAAGCGCTGGCGGACTTCTTCCGGCAGGGGCTCCTGCAGCAGCTCGGCGGCCCCACGGATGGCCGAGAGCGGACTTTTCAATTCATGCGTCAGGGTCTGCACGTATTCCTGCACATAATTGCGCCCCGCCAGGGTGTCGCGCATGTCGTGAAAGGCGCTGGCGAGCTCGGCGCGTACTTTCCGGACAGCGGCGCCCGGGCGCAGCGGCTGGCCCAGGCGGCGCTGCTCGGCCACCCAGGCCGAGGTATTGCGCAGCAAGCTAAAGGGGCGGACCAGCCAGGCCGCCACCATCACCGCCAGCAACAGCACTGCCAGCACCGAGACCACGCCCACAATGACGATGCGCCGCCGCGCTGCCTCCACGTACTGCCCGAAGCTCTGTACCGGCTTGCCCACGGCCACCACGCCGACAATGCGGCCGTTGGCGCGGACGGGCGCGTCGACGTACATCACGGAAGTAGCCTCATCCTCGGGCACATCGCGCGTGGTGCGGGTGCCGTACTGGCCGGCCAGGGTGAGGGCGATGTCGCGCCACTGCGAAAAATCCGCGCCGGTGTGACGGCCGGTGGAATCGAAAAGCACGCGGCCACGGTGGTCGGTCACGTACAGGCGAAGCTCCACGCGCGATTTGCGGAAGCCGAAAATCTGCGCATCGACCGGGCGCGCATAAACTTCACGAAACACTGGTCCCAGCAAAGCGGTGTCAATGTGGCCGTCTTGCACATGCTGTTCCAGCAAACTGGCGAAAAGATGCGCCGTCTCCACCAGGGACTCCTCGGTGGACTCGCGATAGCGCGGATCGATATCGGTGGAGAGGCGGTAAAGCAGGAAGGTGGCGCCCAGCACATAGACCAGCAGGATGCCGGCGAAAATCCGGGTCCGGCTGCTCATGGCACGGCCGGGCAGGACTCGGCCAGGGAATAGCCGACACCGCGGTGGGTGCAGACCGCCTCCACCGCCGGCGCAATCGCCTTGAGCTTGGCGCGCAGCACCTTGATGTGGGTGTCCACGGTACGGTCGGAGCTGACCTCGGGCACTTCCCAGACCTGGTACATGATCTCCTCACGGGTATAGACCCGGCCCGGATGGCGCAGCAGCAGGCGCAGGATGCCGAATTCATAGCGCGAGAGGTCGAGGAGCTGGCCGTAATAGCGGATCTGGCGGCGCTCGTCATCGAGCACAAAGGGTGTCGCCACCCCCGGCGCCGCGGCGACCGCAGGCGCGGCCTGCGTCCTGCGCAGGACAGTGCGCACGCGCGCGGCGAGCTCACGCGGGCTGAAAGGCTTGGCGATGTAATCGTCCGCCCCGAGCTCCAGCCCCACCACGCGGTCGATTTCGTCGCTACGCGCCGTCAGGAAAATCACGGGCACGTCGCCGGTGGCGCGCAGCTGGCGAAACAGATCGAAGCCGCTGATGTCGGGCAGGCCGACATCGAGCACAACCAGGTCGGGACGCTGCCGCGCAAAGTCGGCCAGCGCGTCACCCCCCGTCTGGCGCCAGGTCACCTCGAAGCCGTGGCTCTCCAGCACATAACGGATCGCATCGGCAATGCCGGGTTCGTCTTCGACCACGAGGATGCGGGGCTTGGCGGCCATGACGGTTCCCTGAAAGGCTAGCTGCCGGTTAATCCATAGGCGACCGAGCATGGCACAGGTGCAGCGCCGGACTCAAACGCCGGCCGGCAGCACGCGCGCAAACACCGCCTTCAGGTATTCCGTCTCCGGAATCGAGGGGTGAATGGGATGGTCACCGCCCTGGTGGCCAATATGAACGATCTGCGCGGCACGGTCGATATGGCGCGCGCTGGCGCGGATCACGTCAACCAGTTCCTCGCGCGCCAGGTGCAGCGAGCAGGAGCCGGAGACCAGCAGGCCGTCCTTGCCCAGCAGGCGCATGGCCAGCTCGTTGGCGCGGCGATAGGCGGCGAGGCCGTTCTTGTGGTCCTTGCGGCGCGTGATGAAGGCCGGCGGGTCCAGCACGATGACATCGAACTTCTCACCGGACTGCTTCAGCGAGGTCATGATCTCGAAGGCATCGCCCTGCAGGGTCTTCACCTTGTCGCCGACGCCATTGAGCGCGGCATTCTTCGCCACCATCTCCAGCGCCATCGTGGAGCCATCCACGCACACCACTTCCGAGGCACCCCAGGCCGCGGCCTGCACGCCCCAGCCACCGACATAGGAGAACACGTCCAGCACGCGCTTGCCCTTCACCAGGCGCTTGAGCGCGGCGCGGCTGTCGCGGTGATCAAAGAACCAGCCCGTCTTCTGGCCGGTGCGCACCGGCGCCAGGAACTTCACGCCGTTCTCTTCCAGCGGGACTTCGTCCGGCACTTCGCCGGCGGCCACTTCGATATAGCTCGCAAGACCCTCGACTTCGCGCATCTTGCCGTCGTTCTTGAACAGGATTCCGCGCGGCGACAGCACCTTCTGCAGCGCCTCGACGATCTCGGCCTTCACCAGCTCCATGCCGGCGCTGGCGATCTGCACCACGCAGATGTCGCCAAAGCGGTCGACCACGAGGCCGGGCAGGAAATCGCTGTCGCCATAGACCAGGCGGTAATTGGGCGAATCAAACAGCGCCTCGCGCAGCGACAGCGCGATCTGCAGGCGGTGCACGAGCAGCGACTTGTTGAGCACATGCGTCTCGTCACGGCTGACCAGGCGGCCGCAGATGAGGGCATTGGGATTGAGAATGGCGATGCCCATCACCTTGCCCTTGCTGTCCTCCACCAGCACCTGCTCACCGGCGCTGAAGTTCTTCAGCGGCGTCGCGGCGACGTCGACTTCATTGGAGTAGATCCAGGCATGGCCCTCGCGCAGGCGACGGTCTTCATGGATCTTCAGCTTGATACGGTTCAGATCGGACATCGGTATTTACTCTCCCCCTGGGCGGCGGGCAGGGAAGCCGGGCGCAACGCAACAGCCGGGGCCGCCGCGTTGCGCCCGGCCTCCCGGCCTGCGGCAGGAAGGAATCGGGCGCCACATAAGAAGGATCAACCGGCCTGTTCGGCCGGCTGCCATTTGAGGTCAAGTTCACGGGCGGCGCGCACATCGTCGAGTCGACGCACCGGCAGGGTATGCGGGGCGCCACGCACGACTTCCGGCGTCTTGCGGGCTTCTTCGCGAATCTTCACCAAGGCTTCGACAAAGGCGTCGAGCTCGTCGACGGACTCGGTCTCGGTCGGCTCGATCAGCCAGCACTCCGGCACCAGCAGCGGGAAATAGGTGGTCGGCGAGTGCATGCCGTAGTCGAGCAGGCGCTTGGCGAAGTCCATCGCGGTCACGCCAAGCTCCTTCGCTTCTTTCGCGAAAGTGATGATGAACTCGTGCGAGGCGCGACGCTCCGGATAGGCGAGCTGGAAGCCCTCGGCCTGCAGGCGCGCCATCAGGTAGTTGGCGTTGAGCGTGGAATATTCGCCCACGCGCAACAGGCCTTCACGACCGAGCGCGGCGCCGTAGTAGAACGCGCGCAACAGCACGCCGGCATTGCCCATGTAGGCGGACAGGCGGCCGATGCTCTGCGGCAGCTCCTCCGGGCCGATCCAGTAATAGCTGCCATCGCTCTTCTTGCCGGCGACAGGCGTCGGCAGGAAGGGCAGCAGGCGCTCGGACACACCCACGGGACCGGCGCCCGGACCGCCGCCGCCATGCGGCGTGGCAAAGGTCTTGTGCAGGTTCATGTGCAGCACGTCAAAGCCCATGTCGCCGGGACGCACCTTGCCGAGGATGGCGTTGAGGTTGGCGCCGTCGTAATAGAGCAGTCCGCCGGCTTCGTGAATGGTTTTGGCGATCGCCTCGATCTGCTGCTCGAACACGCCGCAGGTGGAGGGATTGGTCATCATGAGGCCGGCAGTCTGCGGACCCACGGCGGCCTTCAGCGCCTCGAGGTCGACGTCGCCATTGGGCAGCACCGGAATCTCGCGCACCTTGTAGCCGCACATGACGGCGGTGGCGGGATTGGTGCCGTGCGCGGCCGAGGGAATCAGCATCTCGGTGCGCTCGTGATCCTCGCGCGACTGGTGATAGGCACGAATCATGGCGACGCCGGCAAACTCGCCCTGCGCGCCCGCGGCCGGGGTCAGGGACACGCCCTTCATGCCCGTCACTTCGCGCAGCGCTTCCTGCAAGTCATGCAGGCAAGCCAGATAGCCTTGCGAATGCGACAGCGGCGCCAGCGGGTGGCGGGCCAGGAAGCCCGGCAGCATGGCGGCCTTGTGGGCGCCGCGCGGGTTGTACTTCATGGTGCAGGAGCCCAGCGGATAGAACTGGGTGTCGATGCTGAAGTTCTTGCGCGAGAGATTGGTGTAGTGACGCACGACCTGCAGCTCGGAGACTTCCGGCAGCACGGCGCGCGTCTTGCGGCGCAGGTTGTCGGGCACGTCGTTGAGGTCGTGGCGCGTACGCGGGGCCTGCGAGGTGGCAAAGCGTCCCTTGGCGGAGCGGTCAAAGATCAGGGTCATTTTCTCAGGACTCCAGCAGGGCTTTGTCGAGGGCCTTCACGTAGCGGTCGATGTCGGCGGCCGTCTTGGTCTCGGTGGTGCAGACCAGCAGCGCATCGCCCAGCTCCGGGTAATAAGGGGTCAGGTCAAGACCGCCCAGCACGCCCTGGGCGGCCATGTGCGCGAGCACCGGGGCCACCGGCTTGCCGAGGCGCAGCACCTTCTCGTGGAACACCGGGCGGTTGAAGGGGCGCACGATGCTGCCGAGGCGGCTGGTGGCATGCACCAGTTCGCGAATGTTGTGGTGCGAGGCCAGCGCCACGCGCTCCAGACCTTCGGCCCCGAGCAGGCTGACGTAGATGGTCGCGGCCGTCATCGCCAGGCCCTGGTTGGTGCAGATGTTGGACGTCGCCTTGGCGCGGCGGATGTGCTGCTCGCGCGCCTGCAGGGTGAGCGCGAAACCGGGCTTGCCCTCGAGGTCGACAGTGCGACCGATAAGGCGGCCCGGCATCTGCCGCACGAATTCCATCTTGCAGCAGACAAAGCCGACATAGGGGCCGCCCGAGGACAGCGGAATGCCGAAGGGCTGCGCTTCGCCGACCACGATGTCGGCGCCGGTCTTGCCCCACTCGCCCGGCGCCGAGAAGATCGCCAGCGCCATCGGGTTGACGCAGCCAATGACCAGCATCTTCTGCGAGTGCGCCCAGTCGGTGAGGGCGTCGACTTCTTCCAGCACGCCAAAGAAGTTGGGCTGCGGAATCACCAGCGCGGTGAAATCACGATCCTCGTAACGGCCGAGCGCCGCGACGTCGACATGGCCGCCGGCCTTGTTGTACTCAAGCTCGACAACCTCGATGCCCTGCATGCCGACGATGGCCTTGAGCGCGTCGCGGTACAGGGGATTGACGCCGCGCGGCACCAGCACGCGCCGGCTCTTGGACTGCTTGTTGGCGCGCACCGCCATGAGCACGGCCTCGGCAAGGCCGGAGGCGCCGTCGTAGACCGAGGCATTGCAGACATCCATGCCGCAGAGGTTGGCCATCAGGGTCTGGAATTCGTAGATGACCTGCAGCGTGCCCTGCGAGGCTTCCGCCTGGTAGGGCGTATAGGCCGTCAGGAATTCGCCGCGCGAGGCCATCTCCCATACCACCGCCGGAATGTGGTGCTCGTAGGCGCCGGCGCCGATGAAGCAGAGATCGGCCTCGTCCGTGCGCGCACGCTCACGCATCTGGCGCGTGACCTCCATTTCGGACTGGCCGGCGGGGATGCCGGACAGGGTGTTGCCGCGCAGGTGCGCCGGAATCTCATCGAACAGCGCTTCGGTGGAAGCGGCGCCGATGGCGTCCAGCATCTTGCGCACATCGTCTTCGGTATGGGGAATGAATGGCATGGTCTACTCGGTCGTACGACTTGAAAAAAATCTGCAGGTCAGGCATCAGCCCGGCCTGCATGAATCTGTAGGTCGGGCTTTAGCCCGACTCACACGGCCGCGTCGGACTGAAGTCCGACCAGCGAAACTGCTTCGGGCCGGAGTCCGACCTGCAGCCGCTTGCCGGGCTCGGCGCCCCCGGCTGAAGCCCGACCTGCCAGGCCGGGCGATCAATGGCCTTCGGCAGCGACCTGCGCGTCGTAGGCATCGGCGTCCAGCAGGTCATCGAGCTCCACCGGATCGCTCATGCGGATCTTGTACATCCAGCCGTCGTGATAGGGATCGTTGTTGACGGTCTCGGACGAATCCGCCAGCGCCTCGTTGATGGCGATGACTTCGCCCGACACCGGGGCGTAAATGTCAGAGGCGGCTTTCACCGACTCGACCACGCCCGCCTCGTCGTGGGCGGCGACAACATCGCCCACTTCCGGCAGCTCGATGAAGACCAGATCCCCCAGCGCTTCCTGGGCATGATCGGTGATCCCCACCGTGGCGATATCGCCTTCCACGCGAACCCACTCGTGAGAGGGGGCATACTTCAGTTCACTGGGCGTCTTGCTCATGTTGCTGGCCTCGGGCGACTCGCGCCGTTACTCGTTTATCAAAATGGCTAAAAAATTCTCAGTACAGCGCCTTGCCGTTGCGCGCGAACGGCGCGCGCACGATGCGCGCCGGCAGGCGTTTTCCGCGGATTTCGACCTCGGCATGATCCGCGCCACCCACGGGAATGCGCGCAAAGGCAATGGCGCGCTCCAGCGTCGGCGAAAAAGTACCGGAGGTGGTTTCGCCTTCGCCGTCCGCGGTCACCACCTTCATATGCGAACGCAGCACGCCTTTGCCTTCCAGCAGCAAGCCCACCAGGCGCGTCTTCACGCCGGCGGCCTTTTCCGCCTCGAGCGCGGCCTTGCCAATGAAGTCGTGGTCCCAGGCAATGGTCCAGGCCATGTTGGCCACCAGCGGCGACACGGATTCGTCCATGTCGTTGCCGTAGAGGTTCATCCCGGCCTCGAGGCGCAGCGTATCGCGCGCGCCCAGGCCGCAGGGCTTGACGCCCGCCGCCAGCAGCTCGCGCCAGAAGGCGCCGGCCTCGGCATCGGGCAGCAGGATTTCAAAGCCGTCCTCGCCGGTATAGCCGGTACGCGCCACGAACCAGTCGCCCGCCTCGACGCCCTGGAATACCTTGAGCGCATCCATGGCGGCGGCCTGGGCCGGGCGCAGCGCCGACACTTTAGCCCGCGCCAGCGGGCCCTGCACGGCAATCATGGCCAGGTCCTCGCGCTCGCGCAGGTGCACGCGGAAGCTGGCGGCCTGCGCCTGCATCCAGGCCAGGTCCTTGTCCCGGGTGCCGCAGTTCACCACCACGCGCCAGAGCTCGGGATTGGCGGCGGTGGGGGCGTAGACGATCAGGTCGTCGATGACCCCGCCCCGCTCGTCCAGCATGCCCGAATACAGGGCCTTGCCGGGCGCCTTGAGGCGATCCACGTCATTGGCCAGCAGGCGGCGCAGGTAGGGTCGCGCGTCCGGCCCGGTCAGCTCCAGGAAGGTCATGTGCGAGACATCGAACATGCCGGCACCCCGGCGCACGGCATGGTGCTCTTCCAGCACGGAGTCGTACTGCACCGGCATGTCCCAGCCCCCGAAGTCGACAATACGGGCCTGGAGGGCCTGGTGCTCGGGGAAAAGTGCGGTCTGGCGGCCCATGGCGGTACTCCGGGTACGGGGAAGGACGGGCGGGAAAGGGCGGCATTTTACACGTTGTGGGGGGGCGGCTCCATGAGACGTGACCGGACAAGATCCAGTGCCCCCCGCTGACCAGGATCGCCCAAAGGCATGAGCTCACCCCTTTTTCACCCCGCAACCCCTCCTCCGGAAGGGCCACCCGGCAAAGCCACACGACCACCGGCCAGCCCCCCCCGCCGCGACCGGCCGACAGTCAGGCCAGGGCCGGCCCGACAGGATCCGGCACCGAAGGCGCCGAGCCCTCGACCAATGGCACAGGGCTTATGCCGGCCCAGACAGGGGGCCGCCGACCTCAGGCTTGTGCGCGATGACATTCAGGCTGATCGGCACCCCCCGGAACTGCATTGCGCTGGTGTCACTGAACAGCCCGAAGTTTTCCACCCGTCGCAGGTTCACGAAGCCGGCCTGATGGAGATAGGAGCCCAGGATCTCGTCGTTGAACCCGACCACATGGTAGTCGTACTGGTCGACATGGCCCCCGAACATCATCCGCATGACAAAAAACCGGTCGTTGCCGGTCAGCTGCTTGCGCTCCAGGAACAGGCGGCACAGTACGTCCATGTCCGGCACGCCGACGTAGAGCTTGCCGCCCGGCGCCAAAACCCGCCACCACTCGCGCAAGGTGGCCATCAGCTCATCCTTGTAGTCGAGGTGCTCAACCACATGCGAGGCATAAATGGCCTCGAAGGTGGCATCGGCAAAGGTGGAAAGGTCGTTGGCATTGCCAAGATGATCCACGCAGGGACCGGGAACCGCGTTCAGCACTTCCCAACCCTCGGTGCGGACAGTCCCCCCGATATGCAACCGCCTGCTCATGATCTTCTTCCCCAGCCCAAATCCCGAAAATAGCCTGCACCTGCGGCAGGTCCGCCCCATCACGCACCGCCGGCACGACTCCGGCGCTTGTGCCAGCTCCTGCATCCCTGCCCGACAACGACCGGTCGCAGCGATGCCATTCCCCGGAGAGGCGCAGGCAAGACCGCCTTTCCCGGCAAAGCCCGCGCCGCAATCGGACCGGGCTAGCGCAGGTAGCCCCCCACCCGCAGTTGCCGGTCATGCCACCACCCAAGCAGGAGCAACGCGCTGACGCTGCCCACCAGGCACATGAACATGTCCCACTGGGTATCCCAGACGTCCCCCTGCGTGCCCAGGAAAGATTCAGCCGCCTCCTCTGACAGCAAGGCAACCCACCACTCGATGAGTTCGTAGAAGGCGCTGAAGGCCAGCGTGATCGAGACAATGAACACGACCAGCCACGCGCCACGCTTGACCACGGCTTTGCGCAGCAATATTTCACGCGCCAGGATCGCCGGTCCGAAGCCCTGCATGAAGTGCCCGAGGCGGTCGTAGTGGTTGCGCTCCCAGCCGAACCAGTCCTGCACCCAGAAGCCCGCGGGCACCCGGGCATAGGTGTAGTGGCCGCCCACCATCAGCAGCACGGCATGCAGGAAGATCAGCCAGTACAGCAGCGGCGTGAGAGGAAAGGACTTGCCGGTGGCCAGCAGCAGCGGCAACGCGATCAGCACCGGCAGCACCTCGAGAAACCAGGTGGGATAGTCATGCGGCGCGATCGCCGACAGCCCGAGCACGCCAAGTCCCGCCAGCAGCAGCGCCAGCGGCAAACGATTCCCTGCCCATTCCATGAGTTGCTCCTGGTCAACCGGTAATAATGCGCGCCATCAGGGCTGGCCCGACAGCTCGCCGATATTGAACGACGCCGGCGACAGGCCGGCCGCAAAACGGTCGCGCATGTGCCGGAACGCCGCCTCCATGTGACGGGCCTGCCCGGGCATGTCGAAGGGCGCCGCCTGCAGGCGTGACTGCAAGAGATGCGTCTTCAGCCGGAGCAGGCGATCGCGATCGTGGAAGAGCGCAATGGCCGTCGCCTCGTACGTCGCGAGATCCGGCATGATGAGTTCGTCCAGGCCGCAGCTTGCCAGCAAGCTTGCGCCGACACGATTCTGGAACGCATCGCCGCGACAGGACAGCGCCGGCACGCCCATCCACAGCGATTCCGCCATGGTGGTATGGGCGCCATATTGGCGCGCATCCAGGAACAGGTCGGGCGCGCCCTGGCGCAGCAGGTAATCCTGGTCGGATACGCGCGGCAGGAACAGGAGCCGCGCCGGATCCATGCCCAGGCGCGCAGCTTCGGCACGCAGGTTGGCCGCCACCTTCTTTTCATCCTTGAACAGCAGGAAGCTGCCCGGCGTGGCGGCGAGTATGCGCATCCAGCAGGCGAAGTCGGCAGGGTCGATCTTGTAGGGGCTGTTGAGGGCGGAGTAGAGAAAGGCTGCCTCCGGCAGGCCAAAATAGGTGCGGGGCGGCACCGCAGGCGGCTCCGCATCATCATGGCCGTAGGTGAAATAACTGCCGGGCATGCGTGCCTCCGCCTCGGTGCACCAACCGAGCTCCTCCAGGCTCACCTGCGCATCGGTAATGATGTAGTCCATCCAGTCCGCCCCGCTCGTGAAAGGCGCGCCCAGGAAGCTGACCTGCACCGGGGCGGGCCGTCGCGCCAGGATGCCGGGCCGGGCGCCGTCGTTATAGACGCCCAGGTCCACCAGCACATCCAGTCGCAGGTCGTGAATCCGGGCGGCCGCGGCCTCATCCTCCAGAGGGCTGAAGTCCAGGCATTTCACCCCCGGGATCGCGGCATAGCGCTCAACCATGCCGCTCTTGAGGTCGGACTCGAGCTGCCGCACGGCAATGACATGGGTATCGACGGCGGCCGGATCGTGCGCCGCGAGAAAACCCCGCAGTATCTTCGCCACCACATGCTCACCCAGATGCGGCAGGATGTAGCCAATGCGCAAGCGCTCGGGACTGGGGGCCGGGACATGCGCAAAAGGCCGGCTGCCTGCAGCGGCGGCTTCAGCCGCCAGATGCGCCAGGCGCAAGCGCTCCGCCAGCGTCAGCGGCACAATGCCGGAGGTGTGCGACAGGCGTGTGGGATCAGAGATGCCCGGGTTCGCGATCAGGTCGCGGAACACATCCTCGAACGCCTGCCGGTGCGCCCAGTTGCACTCCTGCTGCTCCTGGTGCGCGGAAATCAGGAACACCGGGCGAGGATCAATTTCGTCACAACTGCCGGGCAGGCGACTCTTGCTGGTCGAGTCATGCATCTCCTGCCAGCGCACCGGATCCAGCTCGCGCAGACGGGCGGTGGCGCTTCTGGCCTCTTCGATATGCCCGCACATGGTCAGGGAGAGCACCAGGGAATGAAGGAAGCGGGTATCGGCCGGATTGCGCCGGCAGGCCTCGCGCAGGCAGTACGCGGCGGCGTCGAAATTGCCGCAACCGAACTCGGCAGTTCCGAGTACCCCCCAGGCCTCGTTCCGCTCCGGCGCCTCGCGGATCAGGATGCGCAAGTCCGCCGCCGATTCTTCCTGGCGCCCCTGCATCAGAAGCAAAAATGCACGCTGCAAGAGGGCCGTATAATGCGTCGGATTCCGGGCGATCACCCGGCCCAGCTCCTGCAGTGCGCGGGTATGCTGATTGCGTTTCCACATGATCAGAGCCAGATCGACCCGCATGCGATCATCTTCAGTCTTTTTCAGGAACTTCGAGTAATGCGCCTCGGCCTTGTCGAGCCACCCCTGCTTGACATACAGGGTGCCCAGCGACGCTGCCGCCTCCACATGCGCGGGATTTACCGCCAGTACCGCCGAGAGCGCCTTCATGGCGACCGCCGCATCACCCAGCCTCATCGCGCAACGCGCCAGCAGGAGATCGCGCTCCAGGCCAGGATCAGCCGACTCCTTGAGGATGCTCATCGCGCCCGCCACATTCCCGGACTTCAGCAGGGATTCCGCCATGGCAATTGCCGACATCTTTTCGCTTCCGGATTTTTATTTTAAAAAGATCAAGCCGCCGGCGCCCGCGCCAGCGCCGGCAAATCACCGGCCAGGCCCATCGCCACGCGCGCGAACTCCTGCTTCACCGGCAGCAGCCCGTTGGTGGCGGACAAGCCCAGGTTGCGCGCCAGCACCAGTGCCGGATGCTCGCTGCCAAACAGCTTCTGGAACACCGTCATGCCATTCAGGATAAGCGTATTGTGGGCACGCCGGCGCCGCGAGTAGCGCGCCAGCACGTCCTCGCCCCACCACGGCAACGCACGCGCCTGGGCGCGGACAATCTCTTCGGCGAGCACGGCGGCGTCGAGCAGGCCGAGGTTGACGCCCTGCCCGGCCAGCGGATGGATGGCATGGGCGGCATCGCCGATCAATGTCAGTCCGTCGCGCGTATAAGTCTCCGAGTGTACGGCGCGCAGCGGAAAGCTGTAGCGGGAATCACAGCCGGTGATGACGCCCAGCACATTCTCGCAGGCAAAGCCCAGCTCGCGGCAGAACGCCGCATCATCGAGCGCCAGCAGGCGCTGTGCCTCTTTTTCGTCTTGCGACCAGACGATGGAACACTGATGGGTATCGCCCTCGCGGGTGCGCAGGGGCAGGAGCGCGAGCGGGCCAGTGGCAGCAAAGCGCTGGCGTGCAGTGTCATCGTGCGGATTTTCGGTATAGATCGTCGTGACAATCGCGCGCTGGCCATATTCATGCTCACGCACGCCGATATTGGCGAGGCGGCGTACCGCCGACTGCGCGCCATCGGCGCCGATGACCAGTTGGGCCGCAAGCTGCTCGCCATCATCGAGCGTGAGCAGCCAGCGCGCCGGCAGTCGCTCGAGCGCAACCAGCTGGGCCGGGCAGCGCAGCGTCACGCGCGGCGAAGCCTTCGCGGCTTCGGTCAGGGACCACTGCAGCAGCCGGTTCTCCACCATCACGCCCAGGTGCGTCTCGCCCAGCTCGGCGGCGCTGAACTCCACGCGCCCGGTGCCGTTGCCATCCCACACTTCCATGCGCGTATAGGGGCAGCAGCGCAAGGCGGCAATCGCTTCCCAGGCGCCGGCATGGCGCAACAGATTCTCGGAGGCGCGTGTCAGCGCGGAGACCCGTGGCTCGAAGGGATCATCGCGCTCGGGCGCACTCACGCCGCCACGCTCGAGCAGCACGATATCCAGGCCGGCATCCTTGAGCAGCGCGGCCAGCAGCGAGCCCACCATGCCGGCGCCGACGATGACGATGTCCACTTCTTTCATGCACTGCCTCTGCGAAGATCAGGTTCGAGTAATAGGCACATGCAACCGCCTATTGATTGAGGCCCATGGCATAGCGCGCCACGGGCTGCTTGGCGAAGGGCAGCAGGTCGAACAGCACGAGGCCCGCGTTGCGCGCGAGCGTGAGTCCGGGAAGCGAATTGGAGAATCCGCGCACGATGCCGTCGGAAAAGCGGATCACGTTGAGCTGGTCCTCGATCCGCGCCGCCTCGTACTCCTGGAGCATGGCGAAGCTGCCGAGGTCACGGCCCTCGCGGTGCGCGGCCAGCAGGCGCGAAGTGAGGGCCAGGCAATCGCGCAGGCAAAGATTGAAGCCCTGCCCGGCCACCGGATGCAGGGTGTGCGCGGCATTGCCGAGGATGACGGCGCGCGGCTGTGCCTGCGTTTTGGCAACCGTCAGCGCCAGCGGGTAGGCAAAGCGCGGCGCGGTCTTTATAAAGCGGCCGGCGCGCTTGCCGAAGGCGGCCTGCAGGCGCGAGAGGAATTCTGCATCGCTGCAGTCGATGAGGGCTTTTTCCTGTCCCGCCGGCAGCGTCCACACCACGGCGCGGCGGCCCTCGCCGGGCAGCGGCAGCACGGCCATGGGGCCATGCTCGGTGAAGCGCTCGAAAGCGATGTTGTCATGCGGCAAATGCGTGGCCACGGTCGTGACGAGGGCGACCTGGTCATACGGTGTGGTGTCGGCCCCCACCCCGAGCAGGGCGCGCGACGGCGATTGCGCCCCGTCGGCGGCCACCAGCAGCGGAGCCTGCAATTCGAATGTTTCTTCCCCGCGCTCAAGGCGGGCGGTCACAAAGTCAGCGCCCGGCGTGATGCCGGTCAGCGTGACGCCGTCGAGCACGGTGACATTGGGGCAGGCGCGCAGCGCGCGCAGCAACACGAGGCCGAGCCAGGCATTCTCGATGACCTGGCCGAAGCTCTCGACATTTTCTTCAGCTGCGCTGAGACGGGCCATGCCGAAATGGCCACGCTCGGAAATATGGATCTGCAGGATGGCGTTGGCGTGCGTCTGCAAGTCGTCCCAGAGGCCGAGCTCGCGGTAGGTGGCGACGGTGCGGCGCGACAGGGCGGTATTGCGCGCATCGAAGCTGGGCCGGTAGGGCAGCGGCTCGCCCGGCGCCAGCGCCGGAAAGCGGATGGCCTCGACCAGGGTGATGCGCAGGCCGGGCGCGCGCGCCAGCAGCAGCGCCAGGGTAACGCCGACCATGCCGCCGCCGATGATGAGTACATCGGCCGCGGTAGCCGCCAGAGGGTTTGCTGTGGTCACGCGTTCTTCCCCAAAATCTGCCGCCCGTCCCATCAGGGGGCGGGGGCACCAGCGCCCGCCCCCTATACTCGAGGCTGACATATTACCCGGTCGCCCCATGAGATACCTGCCCGTCGTACTGGTCGCCCTGCTTTTCCCGGCCCTGGCCCAGGCAGCGCCTGCGGGCACTGGCGCACCCGAGCCTGCAGTCGGGGAGGAGTCCACGGCGCCGCCGCTTCCCCCGGGCACACAGGTGTACCTGGTGGCCCGTGCCAAGACTGTCGGGACGGATGTCACCCAGGTCGCCTTTTTCCGGCATATCGCCATCACCACCCTCGAAGGCTGTGAGGCGGAGCGCGCGGCCGGCATGACCGCCGGCACCTGGAAACGCTACCCGGCCCACCAGCTCAAGGCCATGCCCGGCACTACGCTGCAGATCGACTACCGCTGCGTAACCGGCACCCAGTACTTCCGGCAGTGGCGCAAGGCCGTCCCGCTAAGCCATTACTATCTGGTCCGCACGCCGCCGGAAGGCCTGCAACTGGAGAGCTTCGACAATTTCTTTGCCTGCCGCCGGGCGCTGCGCCGTGGTACCGCCGAAGAGACCATCGACGCCTTTTGCAGCATCGGCTCGCAGGACATTCTGCCGGCGCCGCCGCCCGAGGCGGAAGCAACGGAGCCACCGGCAGATGCCTCCCTGACCCCGCCCTGATACCGGCCAGACCCCGAAAACTCCCCGGCAGCCCGCTTCGGCCTTATACTGCCGCGCTCAAAAAAGGGAGTGGACCATGAGGAAACTGCTGATTGCCGCGCTTGGACTGATCTTTGCCAGTCCGGCCTGCCATGCCGAAATCTACCTGATGGCGCACAGCAAGCTGGAGGGAACGGACTTCACCAGCGTGGCCTTCCTGCGCGACAGCCGCATGGATTCCCTGGCCGCCTGCGAGGCCGAGCGGCGCGCGGCGCGCACCAGCGGCTTCGAAATCTTTCGGCGCATCCGCTACGCAACCCATCGCGGTTTCAGCGCCCAGGGGCAGCTCTACTGCCTGGAGTCCCCGCAGGAGCTGACCAGGTTCGGCCCGGAGTCCAGCATCAGCTACGTCTACCTGATCGACATCGACACTACCCGTCTCCTGCTGACGCCCTTCGACAGCCTCGGCAAATGCAACGCCGTCGCCGGCCAGGGCAACCAGCAGTCGGCCACGCGCTTTTGCGCGCACAGCACGCAACTGCTGCGCCCCTGAAACGCCTCAGCGCCGCATCAGCGCCTCGATGTCCGCCACCTGCTTGGGCGCCGCCTGGGTCAGGACCTCACTGCCGGTTTTGGTGACGAGCACGTCGTCCTCGATGCGCACGCCGATGCCACGCCACTTCGGATCCACGGTGTTGCAGTCCGGCGCGATATAGAGGCCGGGCTCGACCGTCATCACCATGCCGGGCTCGAGCTCGCGCCACTGGTTGTCGACCTTGTAGTCGCCGACGTCGTGCACGTCCATGCCCAGCCAGTGCCCGGTGCGGTGCATGAAGAACTGGCGATAGCTTTCTTTCTCGATGCATTCCTGCCGGCTGCCCTTGAGCAGCCCGAGGTCGATCAGGCCTTCCGTCAGGATGCCCACCACGGCCTCGTGCGGCGAGTTCCAGTGCGCGCCCGGCTTCACCGTCGCGATAGCGGCCAGCTGCGAGTCCAGCACGAGCTGGTAGATCGCCTTCTGCTCGGGCGAATACCTGCCGTTGACCGGGAAGGTGCGGGTGATGTCCGAGGCGTAGTGATCGAGCTCGCCACCGGCGTCGATCAGCACCAGGTCGCCGTCCTGCATCACGCGCGTGTTCTCGACGTAGTGCAGGATGCAGGCGTTGGCGCCGGAGCCGACGATGGTGTTGTAGGCAGGCGCGGCGCAGCCGTTCTTCAGGAACTCGTGCATGAGCTCCGCCTCGAGCTCGTACTCACTCATGCCGGGCCGGGCCAGCTCCATGGCCCGCACATGGGCGCGCGTGGAAATGGCGGCGGCGCGACGCATGACCTTGAGCTCTTCTGACGACTTGAACAGGCGCAGGTCGTGCAGCAGGTGGTCCAGCATCAAGAACTCGCCGGGCGCATGCAGGCCGGCGCGCGACCTGGCGCGGATCGAGTTGACCCAGCCCATGAGGCGCTGGTCGAACAGCGGCTGCGCGCCCATGGACACGTAGACGCGTTCGCGGCCCTCGATGAGGCCGGGGATGATCTCGTCGATATCGGTGACGGGAAAGGCATCGGCGGCGCCAAAGTCGGCGACGGCGCCCTCGGGACCGGCACGGTAGCCGTTCCATATCTCCATCTCGCGATCCCGCTCGCGGCAGAACAGGACGTACTCGCCCTGCGGCCGGCCGGGGATGAGACAGATCACCGCCTCCGGCTCGGGAAAGCCCGACAGGTAAAAGAAGTCACTGTCCTGCCGGTAGCGGTACTCGGTATCGCGGTTGCGCTTGTAGTGCGGCGCAGCCGGCAGGATGGCGATGGAGCCGGGCTCCATCATGTTCATCAGCGCCTGGCGGCGGCGGGCAAACTCGGTAGCGGGCAGGAGGGACATGGGCATCCGTCAGTGCAGGGTGGGGGCGTCGGGGTTGGCCTCGTCGTGGCCGCGGCCCTCCTCGGGCGGCGCCAGCTCCTCGAAGAGGTGGATCACCGCCATGCGCACGAACTCGTAGAGCTCGGCATAGGCGTTCTCGTCGGACTCGTCGTTGTCCTGGGCGCTGGCGTCGACACTGGAGACATGGGCGATGTCCTGCAGGGTCTCGCGCAGGCTCTCGTCCTGCAGCCGGGCGTCCTCGGCGCGCACCGCGGTGCCGAAGCCGACCAGGAAGCCCTGGCACCATTCGGACAGGGCGCTGACGCGGGCGGCCAGGTCCTCGTCGTCGTCCGGCAGCAGCGGCTGGAACAGCAGCTCGCTGTCGCCGAGGTCCTCGAGAGTCTTGAGCTGCAGCTGCCAGAGGCCGGCCAGGGTCTCGCCCTCAATGGGGTGGTCGGCCTCGGCATGGGCCTCCAGGACCTTTTGCAGCATGCTGCGGTTAAGGCGGGCGCCGCCGGCCAGCAGGCCGGCCAGGACGCCGTGAAGCTCGGAGGCCGAACAGCCGGCATTCAGCCGGATCAGGTCCTGGGCCAGTTCATCAAGGGTGGGGACGGTGGCGACTGGATGCATGGAAGAAGTCCGATTGACCCTCGCGTGAGTGAAAAACTATAGTACCCCTCATATTGCCCCCGGGCCATCAGTCGCGACCTGTCCATGCTCGATAACGAAATCAAGATCCTGAGCGCCCGCATCGACAGCCTGACCGAGCTGTCCTCGCGCCTGTTGGCCGAAAATCGCAAGCTGCGTGCCCAGGAGTCCTCCCTGCTGGCTGAGCGCGACGAACTGCAGCGCAAGAACGAACTGGCGAAGGCCCGTGTCGAGGCCATCATCCTCCGCCTCAAGGCGCTCGAGGCCCAGGAATAGCCCCCTCTCCGCCGTCCCCCGGAACCGCCATGAGCACCGAAACCAGCACGCTCGAAGTCTTTATCCTCGACAAGTCCTACCGCATCAGCTCCCCGGAAAGCGAGCAGGACAGCCTGCGCGCCTCGGCCCAGTACCTGGACCGCAAGATGCGCGAGATCCGTGGCGGCGGCAAAGTCATCGGCCTGGAGCGCATCGCCGTGATCGCGGCGCTCAACATCACCCACGAGCTGCTGAGCGCGTCGCGCCAGGTCGAGGCGGACACTGACTCCAAAGAAGCCATCGCCCGCCTGATCGGCAAGGTCGAGAGGTCGCTGGACAGCCTGCAGGGCCTGGACACCTGAACAGGGGCCGGACAAAAGCGGCGGCGCCTTCCACGGCTTTTTACAAACCCTTCATCATTTTGCGAGTGTGTGGCGAAGGCGCTTTGGTATACTGGCAACGTGTTCCCTGGGGTGCTCGCCAGCTGGTCCAGTCCCCTGAGCCGATATCATCATACTGGGATGTCCGCGTAGCTGCTGTGTGCATGTCCGCCAGTCGGAAAGCCTGATTCAGTCACCGGGCCTCCCCCTTGAACCTCTGGGTTCAAGGGTTACGATCGGCAGCGGCATCCCGGAGACCACACTCCTTCATGTCCCCCCCCGACTCCTTCCCTGATCGCCCCCGCTTGCGCCGGCAATTGCGCGCGGCCCGTCGTGCCCTGTCCCCGCGTCAGCAAGCCACCGCCGCCCGCCAGCTGGCCTCTCGACTGGCCGCCCTGCCCGCCCTGAAAACCGCCCGCCGGATTGCCCTGTACTGGCCCATGGACGGCGAGATCGACCCGCGCCTGCTGCGCCTGCATCCCCGCCTGCGTCGCCACGCCTTCTACCTGCCGCGACTCTGCCCCTGGCCTGCCCTCACCCTGCGCTTTGCGCGCTGGACGCCCGGCATGCGCCTGCATCGCAACCGCTTCGGCATTCCCGAGCCCGCTGGCCGGGCGAGCCTGCCGGCGCGCGCCATGGATGTGGTGCTGATGCCGCTGACCGGCTTTGACGCCCGCGGCAATCGCCTGGGTATGGGTGGGGGCTTCTATGACCGTAGCCTGGCCTTTGCCCGCCAGGGCGGCCCGCGCCCGCTGCGGGTGGGGGTGGCCCATGCCTGCCAGCAATTGCCGGCGCTCCCGGCCGCGCCCTGGGATGTGCCCCTGCACAGTGTGGTGACCGACCAGGCAACTCTCAAGCCGCGCCGCAAGGGACTTTCCGGCGCTTGCCCTGCCGGCCCTCGCCCTGGCTCTTGCCCTGCTATTGCTCCGGGCAGGCCGGTTTTGCCCTGAACTTCCGGCCCGGACCTGACCGGCCGTTGACGGCCCCCGGCCGGCGGCGGCTAGCGCAGGGAGAGGATGCCCCAGCCATTGCCGGCGGCATGGGCGCGCAGCGCTTCGTCGGGGTCGACAGCCACCGGATGGGCGACATACTCGAGGAGAGGAATGTCGTTGCGGGAGTCCGAGTAGAACCAGGCGCCCTCGACGCTTTCGCCGGTCGCGGCCAGCCACTGCTGGAGGCGGGTGATCTTGCCGTGCTGGTAGCAGGGCGTGCCGCTGACCTTGCCGGTATAGCCGCCGTCCCGGATCTCGGGCTCGGTGGCGATAAGGTCGGTCACCCCCAGCTCGGCGGCGATGGGGCGGGTGATGAAGGTGTTAGTGGCGGTGATGATGAGCAGGCGATGGCCCTGCTCGCGGTGCGCCTGCAGCAACTCCCGACCCTTGGGCAGGATCATCCCGGCCACCTGCTCGGCCATGAAATCGCGGTGCCAGGCGGCCAGGGTTTCCGGAGTTTCCCGGGCGAGGACAGCGAAGACAAACTCGCTATAGGCCACGATATCGAGCTGGCCGCGGCAGTAATCGGCATAGAAGCGGTCGTTCTGCGCCCGGTAGTGGTCGCCGTCCACCAGGCCGCGCCGGACCAGGAACTCGCCCCAGGCATGGTCGGAATCGCCTGCCAGAAGGGTATTGTCGAGGTCAAAAATGGCAAGGGTCATGGCCGGGCTCCCGGGAAAAGAGGCGCATCATAGCGACTTCAGGCATAAAAATCCGGGCCTGGCGCTTGCCCCGGCCACGGCGTCTAGAGTATTTATAAAACAAGTACTTGGACGCCCAACCTCCGCCACTTTCTTGAGATGCCGCCGTGATCGATGCCGATGGCTTCCGCCCCAACGTGGGCATCATCCTCGCCAATGGCGCGGGCCAGGTCCTGTGGGCCCGGCGCTGCGGCCATGAGGCCTGGCAATTTCCGCAGGGCGGCATCAGCGAAAACGAGTCGCCCGAAGAGGCCATGTACCGCGAACTCTGGGAAGAAGTGGGCCTGGAGCAGCCGGATGTGCGCATCATCGCCAGCACGCGCGGCTGGCTGCGCTACCGCCTGCCGCGCCGCTTCGTGCGCCAGGACAACAACCCGGTGTGCATCGGCCAGAAACAGAAATGGTTCCTGCTGCAGATGCTCTCGGATGATGATCGCGTGTCGCTGACCTGCACGCATCCGCCCGAATTCGACGGCTGGCGCTGGGTGAGCTACTGGTATCCGCTCAACCAGGTCGTCACCTTCAAGCGCGAGGTGTACCGGAAGGCGCTGACCGAACTGGCGCCGCGCCTGCCGCTGCGTCGCGCCGGCACGTAAGTCGGGCTGTACGCCCGGCGCCAGGACAGGCTTTAAGTCGGGCGGTCCCCGAGAAGGGATTCCCTGCGGCGGCCCCGGACACGGGAATCCCGGCGGCCGATGGTCGGCCTGTCTCAAAGTGGGGACTTACTGCGGTCATCCCTGAAAGGGGATTTCCTGCGGTCGTCCCTAAAAGGGGACTTCCTGCGGTCGTAGGTCGGGCTTCAGCCGGGAGCGCCGAGCCCGACAGACGCCGCCGCCCCGGATGCAAAAGAGTCGGGCTAAAGCCCGACCTACAATTGTTTTTTGACTGCGGGATTCCGCGGGGAATTTTCAATGCTGCCCATGCTGGAAAAGCTGCGCAAGATCGTACAGGACGTGGATTCCGCGCCGAATTTCGCGGCGGCCCTGGACACCATGGTCACGAGCGTGCGCAATACCATGGGCACCGAGGTGTGCTCGGTCTACCTGGTCGACGACAAGACCAGCCGCTACCTGCTGGTGGCCAGCAACGGCCTCAAGCCCGATGCCGTCGGCAATGTCTCGCTCGGCCTCAACGAGGGCCTGGTGGGCCTGTGCGGCGCGCGCGAGGAGCCCATCAATCTCGACAACGCCTCCTCCCATCCCAAATACCACTACCTGCCCGAAACCGGCGAGGAGCAGTACAACTCCTTCCTCGGCGTGCCCATCATGCACCGGCGCAAGGTGCTGGGCGTGCTCGTGGTGCAGCAGGCCGACCAGCGCAAGTTCGACGAGTCCGAGGAAGCCTTCCTGGTGACGCTGTCGGCGCAGCTCTCGGGCGTCGTCGCCCACGCCAAGGCCGTCGGCGCCTTCGACTCGTTGCGCGCCTCCGCGCCTCGCTCCAATGTCACGCGCATTTTCCAGGGCATCCCCGGCGCCTCCGGCATCGCGCTCGGCCGCGCCATCGTCATGTACCCGCCGGCCGACATCGATTCGGTGCCGGACCGCGTGGCGGAAGACCCCGACGCCGAAATCCAGCAGATGCGCAACGCCATCGAGGCAGTGCGAGAGGACATGCGCGCGCTCGACAAGAAAATGCAGGGCTCCCTGCTGGCGGAGGAGCGCGCCCTCTTCGACGCCTACCTGCGCATGCTCGACGACAGCGCCCTCGGCGCCGAGATCGAGGACCGCATCCGCGCCGGCAACTGGGCGCAGGGCGCCCTGCGCGAAGTGATCGAGACCCATATGCAGGCCTTCGCGGCCATGGACGACGCCTACCTGCGCGAGCGCATGGCCGACGTGCGCGACCTCGGCCTGCGCATCCTCGCCCACCTGCAGAAGCAGGAAGAAGAGGTGGTGCGCGAACTGCCCGACCACTCCATCCTGATCGGCGAGGAAATCACCACCGCGATGCTGGTGGAAATGCCGCTGGAGCGCGTCGCCGGCATCGTCACCGTCCTTGGCGCCGCCAACTCGCACATGGCCATCGTCGCGCGCGCGCTTGGCATTCCCACCGTACTGGGGGTTGCCGACCTGCCGGTGACCTCGCTCGACGACACCGAGATGATCGTCGACGCCTACCAGGGCCGCATCTATGTGCAGCCCTCGCGCCAGCTGCGCACGCGCTACAAGGACATCATCAAGGAAGAGCAGCAACTGGTGGCCGGCCTCGAGGCCTACCGCGACCGGCCTGCGGAAACACCGGACGGCCACCGTGTCGCGCTGTACGTAAACACTGGCCTCATGGCCGATGTCGCGCGCGCGAAAGACCGCGGCGCCGAGGGCGTCGGCCTCTACCGCTCCGAAATCCCCTTCATGCTGCGCGAGCGCTTTCCGGGCGAGGAAGAGCAGCGCGCCATCTACCGCCAGCAGCTCGAAGCCTTCGCGCCGCGCCCGGTCACCATGCGCACGCTCGACATCGGCGGCGACAAGGACCTGCCCTACTTCCCGATCAAGGAAGACAACCCGGCGCTGGGCTGGCGCGGCATCCGCATCACCCTCGACCATCCGGAAATCTTCATGGTGCAGATTCGCGCCATGCTGAAGGCCGCCATCGGCCTCGATAACCTGCAGGTCATGCTGCCCATGATCTCCTCGGTCTTCGAGGTGGAAGAGGCGCTGCACCTGATCCATCGCGCGGTCATGGAAGTGCAGGAAGAGGAAGGCGTGCCCATCGCCACGCCGCGCGTGGGCGTGATGGTGGAAGTGCCGGCGGCGGTGTTGCAGATCGCCGACATGGCGCAGCTGATCGACTTTGTGTCGGTGGGCTCCAACGACCTCACCCAGTACATGCTGGCGGTGGACCGCAACAACTCGCGCGTCGCCGACATCTACACGCCCTACCATCCGGCGGTGCTGCGCGCCTTGCAGATGGTGGTGCAGGAAGTGCATCGCCTCGGCAAGCCGGTGGGCATCTGCGGCGAGATGGCGGGCGACCCCGGCACCGCCATCCTGCTCATGGCCATGGGCTTCGATTCGCTGTCGATGAGCGCGAGCAACCTGCTCAAGATCCGCAAGGTCATCTGCAACGTGCCCTACCTGCAGGCGCGCGGCCTGCTGGAGCAGGTGATGCAGGTCGACAACGCGGCGGTGATCAAGTCGCTGGTGGAGTTCGAGCTTGAGGACCTGGGGCTGATCGATCTTATCCGGCCGAGCAAGAAGCCGATCTGAGACAGGGCTGCAGATCGGGCTTCAGCCGGGGGCGACCAGCCCGACAGCAGGGCCCCGAGTCAGGCATCATTGCCCCCCTCCTCGCTGTCGGGCTTTTCTCTCGGGCTGAAGCCCGGCCTGCCGGGCGGATATCGGTGCGGTGGCGCCCCCCGGCAGACCGACCTACTTCCGCGATACCGCTGGCTCACCCTTGATGTAGAAGCGCAGCGGCCATTGCGCCGCCTCGCCGGCATAGTCGACGCCCACGCGCGCCACCGCGGCGACATGTTCTTCGCCCACCGTCACGCCCTTCTCGATCCAGAGCTCATCCGAGCGCAGTGGCATGCCGTTGTGGGACTTGTCGATGTGCAGGGCACGGCAGAGCCGTCCCGGCCCGCTCAGCCACTGCGCCGGCTTCAGGCGCGGAAATGCCTCGCGCCAGAGCGCCTCGCCCTGCTCCGCGGCGACCGCGCGAATGAGTACCGCCTCGGGCTCGCCTTCGCTGCGGGTCACCGCGTTCAGGCAGTAATGCATCCCGTAGATAAGATAGACGTAAGCGACGCCGCCAGCGGCATACATGGTGGCCGTCCGCGGCGTATGGCGGCCACCGAAGGTGTGGCAGGCGGGGTCTCGCACGCCCAGGTAAGCCTCGGTCTCTACGATGCGACCGCTGAGCAGGGTGCCATCGGCCAGGCGCCGGCACAGACGCATGCCCAGCAGCTCGCGGGCGACAGTTTCGGTGTCGCGCCGGTAGAAGGCCAGCGGCAGGGCCTTGCGGCTCATGCATCCCCCGCGCCGGGCTCCCTGCCCGCGCTGGCGGCACTCACGGCGGCCGGGATCGGTGCCTCCCTCGCCGGCCTCTCGTAGTCGAACTCAAAATCGGAGCGTTCGCCCGGGCCTTCGGGGCCAAACGCCTGCTCGACAAAGCGGATGCGCTGTCGCCCCATCAACAGGACCGCCGACGAGCGGGTGCCGTAGGCGGGGGAGCGGATAAAGGGCGGCGCCAGCAGGCGCTCCAGGGCGAGGCCGACGCCGGTATCGGGCAGGTCCTCGTCGGGGGCGGCGGCATCGTCGGCCAGCAGGTCCAGCAAGGGGCCGACGGCGGGAGCGGCCAGCTGCGCGCGCAGCGCCTCGCGCGCCCGCTCGACCTTGGGCCAGGCCGAGTCGAGGAGATGATTGCTGAGGCCATAGACGCCGGGGGGCAGGGCCCGCGGCGGCGTACCCCGGTTGCTCAGCACGATCAGGCTGTCGGCGTCGCCCAGGAGCAGGTTGAAGCCGCTGTAGTGATCGGTATCGGCCATGACCGCCGCGGCATAGGCCGCGGGGGACTGCGTTGTTTGCAGGTACTCGCTTACCAGCAGGCCACGTGATCGCGAGCCTTGGGGCCGGCCCGGCTCACGAAAGTTGGTGAGGGCGGCAAAGCGGCCACCACGGGTCACCCCCAGCCAGGTGCCGCCGGCAGCCAGGTCGCGCCCGGCCAGCACGGCAGGCGCCTCCGGCCAGAAGCGGGCCGGCGCAGTGGCGCGGGCATGGAATTCGTCGCGGTTGGCGGCAACGATGAGGGGGTAGTCGGGGTGGGCCTGCCAGGCCAGGGCAATCAGGCACATTCGGGATGGGACTCCCCGGGGGTAAAGGTTTGGATAGCGGGTTGGGCCATGGAGCGGTCGCTTGCGGGTGGTCGCGGCTGAAGCCGGGCCGAAGGGACACCCCCACACCGCCCCTGCCGCCGCTCCCGCACTGCAGCCGCATTCCCCTCGCCGGCTTGGCCGTGTGAGAATGCCCGCCTTGTTTTAGCAGATACCGGACATCCCGTGCTGACTTATCCCCAGATCGATCCCATCGCCTTGCATATAGGCTCCGGCGGCATCCACTGGTACGGCCTCATGTACCTCTGCGGCTTCGCCACCGGCTACGGCCTGGCGCTATGGCGTGCGCGCCACTCTCGCGGCCTGTGGACGGCCGACATGGTCGGCGACATCGTCTTCTACGTCGCGCTCGGCGTCATCCTCGGCGGACGCCTCGGCTATGTACTCTTCTATGGCTTCGACCGCTTTGTCGACGACCCGCTCTGGGCCCTGCGCCTCTGGGAAGGCGGCATGAGCTTTCACGGCGGCCTGCTCGGCGTGGTCGTCGCCATGCTCGTGTTCACGCGCCAGTACAAGAAGAACTGGTTCGACGTCATGGATTTTGTGGCGCCCCTGATACCGCCCGGCATCTTCTTCGGCCGCATCGGCAATTTCATCGGTGGCGAGCTTTGGGGCCGCCCGGTGACCAATCCGGATTATCCGTTCGGCATGGTCTTTCCCCATGTCGACCTGCTGGTGCGTCATCCCTCGCAACTCTACGAAGCCGCGCTCGAGGGCCTGCTGCTGTTCATCCTGCTGTGGTGGTATTCCAGCAAGCCGCGCCCGCGCATGGCGGTGGCCTCGCTATTCCTGGTCGGTTATGGCCTGGCGCGCTTCACCGTGGAGTTCTTCCGCCAGCCCGACGCCGACAAGGGCTTTATCCTCTTTGACTGGATGACAATGGGGCAGATCCTGACCTTGCCCATGATCGGCCTCGGCGTCGTGCTGCTGGCCGTCGCCTACGCCCGCCAGCCCGCCGGAGCGCCCGCCAAATGAAGCAATACCTCGATTTCATGCGCCATGTGCGCGAGCACGGCACCTTCAAGGCCGACCGCACCGGCACCGGTACCTGGTCGGTGTTCGGCTACCAGATGCGCTTCGACCTCGCGCAGGGCTTCCCGGCGCTGACCACGAAAAAGCTGCACCTGAAATCCATCATCCACGAGCTGCTGTGGTTCCTGAAAGGCGATACCAATATCCGCTACCTCAAGGAAAACGGCGTCTCCATCTGGGACGAGTGGGCCGATGCGGACGGCAACCTGGGCCCAGTCTACGGCTACCAGTGGCGCTCCTGGCCGGCCGCGGACGGCCGCCACATCGACCAGATCACGCAGGTGATCGAGCAGATCAAGGCGACGCCGGATTCACGCCGCCTCATCGTCTCGGCCTGGAACGTGGGCGAGATCCAGAACATGGCGCTGCCGCCCTGCCACGCGTTTTTCCAGTTCTACGTGGCCGACGGCAAGCTCTCCTGCCAGCTCTACCAGCGCTCGGCCGACATCTTTCTGGGCGTGCCCTTCAACATCGCCAGCTATGCCCTGCTGACGCTGATGGTGGCGCAGGCCTGCGACCTCGCGCCGGGTGAGTTCATCTGGACCGGCGGCGACTGCCACCTCTACAGCAATCACCTGGAGCAGGCCGACCTGCAGCTCTCGCGCGAGCCGCTCAAGCTGCCCACGATGAAGATCAACCCGGACGTGAAGGACCTGTTTGCCTTCACCTTCGAGGACTTCACGCTTGAAGGCTACGAGCACCACCCGCACATCAAGGCCCCGGTGGCGGTGTAGATCGGGCTTCCCGAACCAGGGGACTCCCTTCGGTCCCAGGTCGGGCTTTAACCGAGGCGCCCAGCCCGACCTACCGGACAGGTATGAATGTGAACGAAAACGAAGAAGTGAAACCGGTGTTGTCGCTGATCGCCGCCGTCGCCGACAACGGCTGCATCGGCGTCGACAACAAGCTGCCCTGGTACCTGCCGGACGATCTCAAGTACTTCAAGGCGGTGACCTCGGGCAAGCCCGTGATCATGGGCCGCAGCACTTTTGAATCGCTGGGCAAGCCGCTGCCCAACCGCACCAATATCGTCATCACCCGCAACCCCGGCTACCAGGCGCCTGAAGGCGTGCGCGTGGTGCATTCACTGGACGAGGCCATCCGCGTCGGCGAGGCCGTGGCGCATATCGCCGGCAACGACGAGGTCGTCATCATCGGCGGCGCGCAAATCTATGGCGAGGCGCTGCCGAAGGTGCAGCGCATGTACCTGACGGAAGTCCGGAAAACCGTGACTGGCGATGCCTTTTTTCCAGGCTGGGACCGGAGCGCGTGGCAGGAAGTGTCACGGCAACCGCACCACTACGAGCCGGCGCATACTGACTACAGCTTTGTGATCTATGCGCGGCGCTGATGGCCGCGGCTATCCGCCGGCCTGCCTGGCACAGAACAACAAACACTGACCGACCGAGAAGGATGAGTACGTGAACCCGACCACCTTGCAGATCGTTGCCACCGTCCTCTTTGCGGTGGCGCTGGTGCATACCTTTTCCACCAAGTTCTTCGAGCGCATGGCGCACCGGCAACCAGCCCATGCCGGCATCTGGCACCTGCTGGGCGAGGTGGAAGCAGTGTTCGGCTTCTGGGCGCTCGTGCTGATCGTGGCCATGTTCGCGATGCAGGGCAGCGTTTCCGCACTCGACTATATCGATACGCGCAATTTCACCGAGCCGATGTTCGTCTTTGCCATCATGGTGATTGCCGGCAGCCGACCCATCCTGCAGTTCTGCGTGATGCTCGCCCGCCTTATCGACCGGCTGATCCCCCTCGACGGCAACATGAGCTTCTACTTCGTGGTGCTGGCGGTGATGCCGCTGCTGGGCTCCTTCATCACCGAGCCGGCGGCCATGACGCTGGCGGCGCTGATCCTGCGCGACCGCTTCTTCCAGCACCGCCTCTCGCCGCGCCTCATGTATGCCACCCTCGGCGTGCTCTTCGTCAACATCTCGATCGGGGGCACACTGACCTCCTTCGCGGCGCCGCCGGTGCTGATGGTGGCCGGCAAGTGGGGCTGGGACAGTACCTTCATGCTGACCCAGATCGGCTGGAAGGCGGCGATCGCGGTCCTGGTCAACGCGCTGGCCGCCACCTTCTTCTTCCGCCATGAACTGCGGCAGCTGCCGGCCACCGACACCCTGTCCTCCGGAAGCCGCGTGCCGGCGGCGCTGATCGCCGTGCATCTGGCCTTCCTGGGGGCACTGGTCATGTTCGCGCATCACCCCGCCCTCTTCATGGGCCTGTTCCTGTTCTTCCTGGGTGTGGCGCATGCCTACGAACGCCACCAGGACCGCCTGATCCTGCGCGAGGGCCTGCTCGTCGCCTTCTTCCTGGCCGGCCTGATCGTACTGGGCGGCATGCAGCAATGGTGGCTGCAGCCGCTGCTGCTGCGCATGGATGCTGACGCGATCTACTTCGGCGCGACAGCGCTGACCGCCATTACCGACAACGCGGCGCTGACCTACCTGGGCTCGCTGGTGGAGGGGCTCTCTGACGAGTTCAAGTACGCACTCGTCACGGGCGCCGTCACGGGCGGGGGCTTGACCGTGATCGCCAACGCACCCAACCCGGCCGGCATGTCCATCCTGCGGCACCGCTTCGAGGACGAGACAGTCAACCCGTGGCCGCTGCTGCTGGCGGCGTTGCCACCGACCTTCGTGGCCATCCTCGCCTTCCGCCTGCTCTAGCGGGGAGCCTCACCCTGCCAGCCATGAAAAAGCCCGCCGGAAGGCGGGCTTTTTCATGGCGACATATTCCTGGCGGCGCGACGCCCGGTGACTGGAGGTCTTTACCGACGCGGAGCGGACGCCATCAGCGACGCCCCCTTCCTCAGCCCGGCACCACCTTCAGAAGCGCGGGCGCGCTCTGCGAGCAACCATGGTCATTGCAGAGCGCGACCCGGATCTCGTAGGCGCCGGGCGTGTCGAAGCTGAGGTCCAGGCTGCCCTGCTGCTGGCTCGGGCTCAGCACCCGCAGCTTGCCGGCGCCGGCGGACTTGCCATTCACCAGCACCTGCCAGCGCCCGCCGTTCTCTCCCCACCACATATTCCAGCGCAGGATCTGGGGCCCCGGCACGGCCGTCGCCGGCAGCGACGCGATTTGCGGACGTCCGGGCGCCATCAGGCTGCCATCGCGGGCAAGGGTGGCGGTTGGCGCCGAAGCCTGGCGCTTGACGACGGTTTCACCCCCGCAACCCGCCACCAGCGTGGCCAGTGCGAGCGCGATGCAGTATCGGCTGGACATGATTCGACTCCCCTTCAGGTACGAAAGGGAGTCTGGCGCGGAAGAAAAGGCGAAAAGTGCGAAGGGATGACGTTTTTCGTCATCTATTTTGGTTTTGTGACCGCCGGCGGCATTGAACTGCCGAGGCGGTCACACTGCGAACCGGCTCAGGCACTGGTGAGACGGGTCTGCACGCTGGTCAACACCTCGATCAGGTCACGGGCACGGGCCGGCTTGGTCAGCGCGAAGGTATTGGGGATCAGGGTCTTGTCCGGCGAGGCATAGGTAATGATCGCGCGCGGCTTCTGTTCCTTGAGGTTGCTGACGCGGGACTGCTCGGTATCGATGATGACCACGTCCGCGCCCTCCTCCTCGCGGTACTCCCAGACCGCGCCCCCGACCTTGCCGATGATGCCCAGCAGCGACTTTATCAGCGCCACGTCGCGCTCGCCCATGGCCGAGCAGGTGATGGAGTATTTCTGGGACATGGCAACCTCGGGCTAGCTACTTGCGGCACGGCCAGGAGACGTGCACGGAATGAATCGGTTTGCCACTCGCCCCGACCCTGGAGCGCGCCAACCAGCACGCATTAAAGCGGCTGGCCCGGCTCCGGGCAAGCTGCGCGAGGCCGGGTCGCGGGGACAAGGGGCGTGAATCAGCCGGCATCGGCGGCCAAGGTGCTCACCACCCGGTCACGCCCCTCTCCCTTGGCGCGATAGAGGCAGGCATCGGCGGCGCGCAGCGCCTTCTCGCCATCGCCGTCACTGGCCTCGGCAAGGCCGATACTGAGGGTGATCCGGAAGCGCCGCCCCTCGCTTTCGAACTCCGCCTCCGCCAGTCGGGCGCGAATCCGCTCCGCGACATGCCGCGCCGCCTCCAGTCCCGTCTCCGGCAGCAGGATCACGAACTCCTCGCCACCAAAGCGGGCCGGCACATCGACCGGCTGGCGCACGGCGTCGCCCAGGATACTGCCCAGGCGGGACAGCACCGCATCACCGACGGGGTGGCCGAAGCTGTCATTGATGCGCTTGAAGTCATCCACGTCGCACATCATCACGCAGGCGACCCGGCGCGTACGGAGCTGCTTGCTGAACTCCTCCTCGAGCAAGCTCATGAAGCTGCCGCGGTTGAGCAGCCCGGTCAGAGTATCGAACCGGGTCAATTCCTCCAGCTCGCGATTGCGTCGCTCCATATGACCAAAAATAAAGAACATGGCGGCGGCAAAGAAGACCACCACCATATCGAAAAGGACGCGCATCCAGATGTCCCACCACCAGGCCAGCGGCTGCCCGGTCATCACCGGTTCGGCCAGCAGCGGCGCGTAGCGCAGGGCCCCGCGCGAAATCGCCACTTCGGCGGCGGTGACCATGAGCGCGCTGATGACCAGGCCGGGGAGCAACAGGCGCAGCGGGAACCAGGAACGCGCCAGCACGAAGCTGGCCAGGAACACGAGGGTCATCGGCGTATCCTTGTGTCCATAAAGGATGCCGAGGTTCGCGGACGCCACCAGCAAGTAGGTAATGAGCGCCAGGGCCAACCCGGGCCGCGGCTGCGACGAACGGAAGCGCGGCAGGCACCAGGCGAAGATGCCCAGGTAGAGCAGGAGCGACACCGCCTCCTGGACGACCACATACCGCAGCAAGGCCGGCTGGTAGAAACGCCCCGCCGCCGGATCGAGCAGCGCATAGGCGTCCATCACGAACAGCACCAGCACAAAAGGCAACGCCACCGCTGCAATGAACAGGCAGCCCGCCGTGGTGTAGCGCAGCTTGAGCTGCTCCTCCAGCCAGTCGAGACCCCGCAGCAGTCGCGGCGGCCAGGTCATGACGCCGCTTCCTGTGCCGAGACCACGATCCGGTCACGGCCGTCGTGCTTGGCCTGGTAGAGATTCACGTCGGCGGCCTTGAGCGCGGCATCGATACTGCCGGCGCCGCACTCCACCACGCCCATGCTGAGGGTAACGCGGAAGCGGCGCCCGGGCGGCCCGAACTCCTGCTGCGCCAGCATCCGGCGCAGGCGCTCGCAGACCCGGCGCGCCTCCGTTGCGCGGCAGTCCGTCAGCAACAACGCGAACTCCTCGCCGCCCAACCGTGCCGCCACGTCGCCAGGAATGCGCAGGCCCGTGCCCAGGAGACTGCCGATGGCGCGCAGCACCTCGTCGCCGGCATGGTGGCCCCAGGTGTCGTTCACCTTCTTGAAGTGGTCGGCATCGCAAAGCACAAGGCTGAACGGCTGCCGATACCGGTCGCGGCGCTGCTGCTCGACTGCAAGGCGCTCCATGAAGTATCGCCGGTTGGAGAGCCCGGTCAGGCTGTCCGTGCGCGACAATTCCTCGAGCTGGCGGCGCTGCCCGTCCATGCGATTGAACAGCAGCAGCATGAGAAAAAGCCCGAAGGTCACGGCGGTGAAGAACATGTAGTCCTGCCAGTCGCGCCACCACGCCACCGGCTGGCCGTCGACAAAGGTGGCGGGCAGCAGGGCTGGCGCATACGGCATCAAGCCGCCCAGCACCAGCCAGTCGGCCAGGGTGATGGTGACCAGCGCAAAGACAAAGCCGGCGAGGGTGGGCCCGCGACCGAGCAGGGCGAGCCCGACCACCAGGGCACTGATCATGACCGTACTGGTCGGCGAGGTGATCGGCCCGTAGGCAATGCCCATGGCCACATAGCCCGGCACCTGCAGCAGCACCACGCCGACCGCCATGCGCGGCATCGGCGTCGGCTGCCGCCGGCGCGGCCACAGCCAGAGCACGATCAGGGTGTCAGCGGCGATCACCGCAAGCAGGAAAGCATTCAGGGCGGCCACCACCTCGAGGCGGGCCACTGCCGCGAAGGCCGGGTCGGCCATCCAGCCGGCAAACAGCGTCCAGTGCCAGCAAAAGATCGGCAGGCTGGAGAAGACTGCCAGCAGGCACATCAGTGCGGGCGTGGCGCCTTTCAGGCGAGTAAGCGACGGGACTTGCGGAAGCATGGGCCTGTTCAATCCGTGGAGGCGCGCCAAGCATGCCATCGGCCTGCGGCGGCGTAGAGTCCGGCCCGGATTGGCCGGCCGTTTTTGCGACCAACGGAACCGCTGACCCGGCCGCGCCCCCCGACCCTGCCTATCCGGGTAGGTAATTCCCGCAATTCTGGCCAATGACTGCGGCCCTGGCGTCCGCGCCCGTCCGCCCGCTGCGGAGCAGGCGACCC
>JAJFBF010000140.1 GCA_020697295.1 Moraxellaceae bacterium
CACCACCTCCATCATGTCACTCAGGGCGAATACGGCCAGCAGCGCACAGCCGAAATAGAACGTGATGATCAAGCGGCGAATCGTGCCCAATGCCGAGACGATCAGGATGCCGAGGAAGTTGAACAGCAGGGATTCGCCGAAATGTGTGCCGGTCAGGAAGCCGGTGATGAACACCGTGACCATGAAGGAAGCACAAACAAACGCTTCGTAGAGCGGCCAGTCGTCCACCTGCTGACGTCGGCTTCTCGCTGCCAGCAGGAAACCCGTCAGGAGCAGAAAGTGCATGCCGTACAGGACCAGCAACGGCCGGGCCAGCGCGAAGTGCACATATTCCGGCGCGAAAATCATGACCAGCGCGAGGCCCGAGCCGCAAAGCACGGGGACCAGCATGACCAGAAGGGCCAGCAGGGTGACGCGGTCTATGGGCCGCCAGTCGAGTGGATTGGAGAGCCAGTTGATGGGGTCCACCGCTCTGCTGGTGGACAACTCGACGCTGCGCTCAGCCTGCATTCTCCTGCTCCCTCGATGGCGGACCTTGAAGCGGCCAGTGTCTGACGACACCCCGCCACCGTCAGCCCCGATAAGACCAAGTTGCGTTTTGGGCTGACGAAGCAAGCGCTCCAGCGCAACGGCGCCCCAGCCCTCCGCCAGCGCCGGCAGAACCACTTCCGCGCAGCCGGAAGACCAGGCGTCTGCCTGGCCCCGGGCTTATCGGGTCAAACGGGAAGCACTTCGCTGAGGAAGCTCAACTGGGGCTTGAGTGCGTTGGGAAAGTACGGCTCGAAGTAGGGGTCGAAATGATCTGCGTCGATCTGGACTACCTGAAGATGCGGGTTGGCGACGCGGCGTACCTTGTCTGCCACGAAGGGCGCCACCGTATCACGGGTCGCGCCCACGATCAGCATGGGCACCCGGACGTCCTTGAGACGGGTCCAGGGCCGGTAGAGGCCCATCGTCAGCAGGGAGCGTGCCGTTACGCGGTTGACGTATTTTCTGCCGCCTTGCGCCTCAAGCCCCAGTTGCAGGGCCTCCCAGGCATTGTCGCGATCCATGCTGCCGAACTCGCCCTGCCTGGCCACCGTAGGAATGTGGATCGCGGCATCCGGCCTCAGGAAGCCCGCTATGCCGTAACCGATAAACTGGACCAGCCGCCGCAGTGGCGCGGCGCGCACCGTGGCGACACCATCCAGCATGGGCACCTGGATGATGGCGCCGTACAGATCCGGATGCTGGGCCGCGAGGTCGACGACATGTCCGCCCCCAAACGACGTGCCCCATAGCACGATGCGATTCGCATCCACCTGCGGCTGGCTTTTGAGGTGGGCCAGCGCGGCATTGGCCGCCCTCACGCGGCGCCAGGGATTGATGTCCTGGCGCGGCCAGCCGCCGCTCGTGCCCCAGCCGGGAAAGTCGAACTCCATGACGGCATAACCTGCCGCGACAAAGCGGTGAACGAAGGGCGCCGTCAGCGCCTGCTGCACACTGCCCCACCCGCCCACCATGAGGATGCCGGGCAACTGGCGGGCGCCTGTGTCCTCGGGAACATGAAGTGTGGCTGCACATGCATCCCCATCGGCGATGAAGGTGGATTTGAAGAGGTTTGCCTTGACGTCCGAGGTGTCAGGATTGCGCCGGTTGGCCATGATGTTTCCCCGTACTTTTTTTCTGGTTATGACTACTGGTGCTCGCGCATCAGTAAGACGCCAGTCCGTTGGCCTGAGCGCGCACTTTTCAGATTGGTAGAACTCCTGAGTAATCCGCTTTTCAAGCAACTCCAGCCTGCCTGGCCAGACCCCGAGACCCTTCATTAAAAGAGTCAGGTCATGCCCGCAACGTCTCACCTTTCAGGCTGGAAGCGCCACGTCCTCTTTCGCTGCCCGTGACGGGATGGAGCATTCATGCTTCACCTCCAGCTCAACCAGGGCCTTTTCCAGATAATCGAGCATGCGCTGCACGCGCGGTACCGTTTCACGGCAGGCGATCACTCCAACGTCCAGGTTATCGCAGTAACTCTGCACGGTGATGTTCAGCGCATAGCCACTCATAACGATCGATACCGGATAATTGGCAAGGAGCTTCGCGCCGTCAAAGTAAAGGGTTTCGCGCGGGCCCGGAATGTTGGAGATGACGACATTGAACATCGGCGGCGTACGGCCGGAAAGATGCGTGGCCTGGGTGATGGCAAACGGCAGGCTGCTTAGAATCGTGAAGGCATCGATCTCGGCCTTTTTCATTCCGCTGAGCCGTGTCTTTGCGGCGTTCATGGACTCCTGAATGGCCTGCAGACGCTTGAGGGGGTCAGACAGGTGCGTCGCAAGGCTGACCTGAACCGCCGTGACCGCATTGCCGGTTTCTTCGGCTTCGTCCGCCGTGCGTAGCGCGACCGGAACCATCGCCACCAGCGGAATTTCAGGAAGCGCCTCGTGAGCGGTCAGGTATTCCCGCAATGCCCCTGCGCACATGGCCAACAAGATGTCGTTAACCGTCGCACCGTGCGGCGCCCCGGCTGCCTTGATGCGCGTCAGGGACCAGGACTGCGCGGCAAAGCGCCGTGCCCCGCCAATGGGCTTGTTAAGGATGGTCCGGGGTGCACGATAGATCGTCGTGGCATTGCCCTGCTTCGGGAGCCGCAGCATCTCGGCAAGCTGGCCCGCGCCGCGCCCAAAGCTTCTCAGGGACTCCAGCAGTGTGAGTTTCGGCACAGGCTGCCTCGGCACGCGAGGCCGAAGATACTGCCATTCCGCGGACCAGGGAGGCGGCGCGAGTTCATCGGCCCGTCTTGCCATACGCGAAGCGAGGAGACGGGC
>JAJFBF010000091.1 GCA_020697295.1 Moraxellaceae bacterium
GGGCTTGGGCTTGGGCTTGGGCTTGGGCTTGGGCTTGGGCTTGGGCTTGGGCTTGGGCTTGGGCTTGGGCTTGGGCTTGGGCTTGGGCTGGGGCTGGGGCTGGGGCTGGGGCCGGGGCTGGGGCTGGGGCTGGGGCCGGGCGAGGCAAAGCCGACGCCCTACCCACCGGCCGCCTGAGGCGAAGCCGACAGCCACCACCCAACGATTCAGCCCGGGCACTGCGGCAAGTGGCGGGTGGCTGGAGGGGTTGCTCCTGCGGGAGGCAGGGGCAGCCCCTTCAGACGCCCAAATAGCAGAGGAGTCCATTACTGCCCAAAAGGGGCCAGAAAAAGGGCTGTGGCTGTGGCTGTGGCTGTGGCTGTGCATCAAGCCTCACCCCAAACCCCATCAAACCCGCGAAGAAGCCCTGACCCGATCCCGATACTGTCGCGGCGTAGACCCCGTCCAGCCCTTGAACGCCCGCGTAAAATTCGCCGGATCCCGATACCCCAGCCGCTCCGCAATCTGCTCAATGCTCAGCCGGCCCTCCGCCAGCAGCAGCACCGCCTCGTCATGGCGCATCTCCGCCACCAGCTCCGAAAAACTCACCCCCTGCTCCGCCAGCTTGCGCTTCAGCGACCGGGCCGACATGCAACAACGCCGCGCCACCGTCTCCAGATCCGGCATCGTGCTCATGTCCTCCCCCAGCAACGCCCGCACCCGCGTCACCAGCGGCTGGCTCGACAGTGCCTCCAGCTCCCGCTCGCACTGCTCCCGCGCCATCTGCGAAGCCGTGACATCCGCCAGCAGCAACGGCTGGTCCAGCAGCCGCGCCGGGAAGCGCAGCTGGTTCGAACCCTTGCCATAACGCAGCGGACACGGCAGCAGATGCGCGGCGGCCCGGTAATAGGCCGGCTCCGGAAAGTCGATCCAGATCTCTGCGTCCAGACTGCTTTCGCCCGTGATATAGGCGCCGGCATGGCAAAGCCCGATCAGCAGGCTCTCGTAGGGAAAGGCAAAGGGCGGGCGGATATCGGCGGTATTGTCGATCTGCACCACCGCTGTCTCGCCTTCTATATAGAAGCGGAAATCCAGAGCGCCGCTACGCGTGCTGAAGAATTTCTCCGTCAGTGCGATGGCCTCGCCCAGGGTGGCGCTGGTCATGACCGCATAACCCAGGAAACCATGGGCCGAAAGCTTGGTCTGCAGGCCGAAGTGATAGCCCAGGGCAGGCTCCCCGGTCAGGCGCAGGGCCCGCGCCACCAGCAGGTTGAACTCCAGCGGCGTCAGCCGGGCGTCCAGCACATGCGGCTCCACCCGGGCCAGCACGGTGTCCGCCATGAGCTCCTCGGGCGCCACATGCCAGCGCTTGCACAGCTCCACGAGGAGCCGGGCATAGCTGACCGGGATGGCCGGATGGTGCAGCTGCGCCGTTGACATAGTCTGGCCCCGTTTGACCGATTGGCTGAGTTATTGGCCCCAAATGACCTAGCGGGCGCCGATTGATGCTGACAATACTTACATCGTCCAATGACACATTCAATGAAGAAAACCAGATAGTGTCGATTCGCTGCCAGACGCGACAGGAATCCTAGCCGTAAAGACCCACCGAGGTCACGGCCGGCAGCCCAAAGCCCCCGACAGGAGCATGAAAGATGACCGCCCAAGCCCAGATCAAGGCCAGCTTCCCCGTCCGCCGCATGGACTTCGAGTTCAACGAAGTCCCCAAGTACTGGTTTGCCGACGACCCCTTCCTGACCCATTTCCTGTCGAGCCTGTCTTCCCTGTTCCCGGAAGGCGAGTTCTTCTTCGTGACCTCCATGCGCAATGTCCGCGACCAGATTGACGATCCGGTCCTGCAGAAGGAAATCTCGGCCTTTATCGGCCAGGAAGCCATGCACTCCAAGGAGCACAAGGTCTTCAACGACTATGCCACCGCCCACGGCATCGACCTGGATTCCTTCCACAGCCGCGTCGGCAAGCTCCTCAAGTTCGGCCACAAGATCCTGAGCCACAAGCAGCAGGTCGCCGTGACCTGTGCCCTGGAGCACTTCACCGCCACCATCGCCGCCCAGCTCATGAAGCGCACCGACTGGAACGAGCAGATGAACGACCCGGTCATGCGCAAGATGTGGCTCTGGCACGCCGTCGAGGAATCCGAGCACAAGTCGGTGACCTATGACGTCTACCAGAAGCTCTACAAGGACTATCCGACCCGCGCCGGCGCCATGATCGCCGCCTGGTCCATCCTGGCCGTGGTGCTGGCCGACCAGCAGGTCCGCCTGATGGCCAAGGACGGGCAGCTGCTCAACGGCAAGTCCTGGGCCAAGGGCATGTGGAGCCTGTTTGGCTACAAGGGCTTCCTGACCGAACTGACCCTGCCCCTGCTCGACTACTTCCGTCCCGGCTTCCACCCGGAAGACCACGACAGCGAGGCGCTGGAAAAGAAGTACAAGGAGATGCTGTCCTTCCAGGGCTGAGAGCCTGTTCCGGCAGGTCGGGATGAATCCCGACCTGTACGAGGCAGAACGTCCTGCTGAGCCAGGCGCCAGGAGTTCCCTTTTCGCGGGTGCGGTCAATGATTGGCCGTGCCCGTTTTTTATTGCCCCGGGCACCCCCCACCCCGGCCCCGCGACCCTGCTGCTGGCAGCCGGGGACACTGGAGCCCCTGTCGTCCGGCAGCGGCCCGTGCGCCCCATCCGCACCCCAGCTTGGCCCACATGGACAAGAACTTGGCATCCGTCACCCTGACTTGAGCGCCCCCTACAGGGAATACTCCGGTCAAAGGTCTGCGGAGGTTTGCCATGAATGCCAAGACGAATGCCCTGCCCGGCACAGGCGCCAAGCGTGTCAACAAGAGCACCATCCAGCCGCGGCGCATGGACTTCCAGTTCGATCCGGACATGCCGCGCTACTGGTTTGGCGGCAGCCAGTTCAAGTCAGTGCTGCTCACCGCCCTCTCCTGCACCTTCCCCGAAGGCGAGCGCATGTTCGTGCGCTCGGTGCGCCACTACCAGCCCAACCTTCAAAGCGAGCAACTGAAAGAAGAGGTGAAAGGCTTTATCGGTCAGGAAGCCCATCACGGCAACGAGCACGAAGTCTTTAACGCCCTCATGCAGAAAAAGGGGATGCCCACCGCCAAGGTGGAAAAATTCGTGCACGACGGCATCCGCTGGCAGGAAAAGCGCATGTCGCCGCAGCGACTGCTGGCCAAGACCTGTGCGCTCGAGCACTTCACCGCCATGCTCGCCGAGATAATGCTGGAAAATCCGGAGTTCCTGGACGGCATGCACAAGGACATGCTGCCGCTGTGGCTCTGGCACGCGGTCGAGGAGTCCGAGCACAAGTCGGTGGCCTTTGACGTCTACCAGGACCAGGTCGGCGACTACTGGACCCGCGTCAGCGAAATGGCGCTGACCACGGTGGAATTCACCGGCTTCACCATCTTCCACTACTTCCAGCTGCGCGCCGCCATGGACGACAAGGCCGACTGGAAATCCATTGCCCAGGGCTGGAACTGGCTGCTCGGCAAACCCGGCTTCCTGCGCAAGCTGGGCCCGGCCTATCTCGCCTACTACAAGCGCGACTTCCATCCCGCCAAGCGCGACAAGCGCCACCTGCGCGAACGCGGCCTGCACCGCCTGGCTTCGCTGCTGAAGCGCCCGGAGCTGCTGGGAGGACTGACATGAGCAAGGTGAAGGTGCCCGCCGCCGGCATGACGGTGCGCCGCATGGACTTTGAATTCGAGAACCTGCCGCGCTACTGGGCCGACAATGACCCTTTCCTGACGCATATGCTGAACGCGCTCTCGGCGACCTTCCCCGAGGGCGAGCGCATGTTTATCGAAAGCGTGCGCGCTTTTCGCGACCGGATCAGCGACCCGGAAATGAAGAAATCGGTCAGCGACTTTATCGGCCAGGAAGCGATGCACTCGAAAGAGCACAGCGCCTATAACAACTACGCGAAGCGCCACGGCATCGACCTGGGCTTTATCGAAAACTTTGTCACCCAACGCGTGGCGTTTATCCAGGGCAATCTGCCGCCGATCCGCCAGCTCGCCATCACCTGCGCGCTGGAGCATTTCACCGCCATCCTTGCCGAGCAGATCCTGACCTCGCCCGATTTCTACGAGAAGCTGGACCCGGCTGCGCGCGAGCTCTGGCTCTGGCATGCCGTGGAAGAAAACGAGCACAAGGCCGTGGCCTATGATGTGTTCGAGCAGATGGGCGGCAGCTATGTCATGCGCGTGCGCGTCATGGCACTCACCACCTATTTTTTCATTGCCCACCAGATGTGGTTCCACGCCCGCCTGCTCAAGGCCGACGGCAAGCTCTGGGACCTTAAGATGTGGGCGAAAGGCCTCAACACGCTCTGGGGCCGGCCCGGCTGGTTCCGCAAGCTTGTCCCCGCCTATCTCGACTATTACCGCCGTGACTTCCATCCCTGGCAGCACGACACCCGCGCCCTGCTGGAAAAATGGAAGCGCGAACTTGCGCTTGATGAACATGCGGTGAAAAAGGTCGCGTGAGCGCGACACCCTGCACCGGCATGACTTCGGTCGGTGCCGGCGCCGGGCGCTGACCGAACGTCAGTCTGTGCCGGCGCCTGATGCTGCGTGAGCCCGGAGGTGTTGCGGCACCGGGCGATGACCGGACTTCGGTTTCTCTGGTGCAGGTCGCCGAAAAGATGCTGGAGCAACCCTCTCCCTCTTGTCACAGCGCCTGAAATTGTCGGACTAAAGTCCGACCTACAGGGGAGGGAGGCTCGTACTGTCGAGCTCGTGCCTGATTCACGGCCCCCTCTCCTGCAACCGAGATGTCCGCAGTTCGCGACATCCTGACTTCAAAGGTGACATGCATGACCGCCACCCAAAGCCGCCACATCGCCCGGGCTGACTTCCCCATCATCATCATCGGCACCGGCTTCTCCGGCATCGCCATGGGCATTGCCCTCAAGCAGGCCGGCATCGACTCGTTCACGATTTATGAGAAGGCCGACGACATCGGCGGCACCTGGCGCGACAACACCTATCCGGGCGCCGCCTGCGATGTGGGCTCCTATTTGTATTCGTATTCGTTTGAGCCCAAGCCCGACTGGACGCGCACCTTTTCGCCGCAGCAGGAAATCCAGCAGTACCTCAAGCACTGCGCCGACAAGTACGGTGTCACCGGGCACATCCAGTTCGGCAGCGAGCTCACCGATGCCGTCTTTGACGAAGCCAGCGGCGAGTGGACGGTGTCGATCAAAAAGAACGGCCGCAAGAAAAAGCACCAGGCCCGCTCGGTGATCCTCGGCAATGGCGCGCTCAGCACGCCGCAGCTCCCTGACATTACGGGCCTCAAGGACTTCAAGGGCCATATGTTCCATTCCGCGCGCTGGAACCACGACGTGGACCTGGCCGGCAAGCGCGTGGCCGTGATCGGCACCGGCGCCTCCGCAATCCAGATCATCCCGCAGATGCAGAAGATCGCCAGCCGCCTCAAGGTCTTCCAGCGCACGCCGGCGTGGATCATGCCCAAGGCCGACCGCCCCATGCGCGCGCTGGAGCAGGCCGTGTTCAAGCGGGCGCCGCAGCTGCAGACGCTGTACCGTGACGCCATCTACTGGCGCAACGAGATGTATGCCACCGGTTTTGTCGTCGATCCGCGCCTGATGAAGGCGGGTGAGTTCGTCGCCAACCTCTACCGCAAGCAGCAGGTGAAGGACCCCATCCTGCGCGCCAAGCTGACGCCCGCCTACACCATGGGCTGCAAGCGCACCCTGCTCTCCAACGAATATTATCCGGCGATGGGCGCGGCCAACGTGGATGTGATCACCACCGGCATCGACCGCATCACCGAGCGCGGCATCCGCACGAAGGATGGCGTCGAGCACGAACTCGATGCGATCGTGCTGGCCACCGGCTTCATGACCACGGATTATTTGTCCAAGCTCAACCTGGTGGGCCGCGACGGCCGCAACCAGAACGAGGTGCTGGCGGAAAAGCCCGAGCACTACAAGGGCATCACTGTGCGCGGCTTCCCCAACGCCTTCCTGCTCATGGGCCCCAATACCGGCCTTGGCCACAATTCCATGGTGTTCATGATCGAAGCCCAGGTGCGCTACGTGACCCAGTGCATCGAGGCCATCCGCAACCGCGGACTGAAGTTCATCGACGTAAGGGCATCCGTGCAGGAAGCCTATACCGCCCGTATCCAGGAAAAGCTGCAGAAGTCGGTCTGGGCCTCCGGCTGCCAGAGCTGGTACCTCGACAAGAACGGCCGCAACATGGCCGCCTGGCCCGGCTACACCTGGCAGTACTGGCTGGAGACCCGCCGCCTCAGCCTCTCCGACTTCGAGCAGGTGCCGCTCAAGGTGTCCGCAGCCGTGCCGGCGACGGCCTGAGGTATTTGCCTTCCCGGTGCCGGAGCAGGCGGCCTTCCAGCAGGCCGCCTTGCCCGTTCTGACCACACCCTGGCGGTTCCTGGCCGGGGCCGCCCGGCCCCCGGGGCAAAGGCCAGCTCAACCTAAACCCTACGCGTCAAGAATTGTTGATCCCGGGCCTGACCGCTAGAATCCCGCCTCTGCCGAACCTGCCCCGGCCCCCTCCGCTGTCCGTTGTTACCGAGCCGCCGTGAACGATCTCAATCCCCGCCAACGCGAGGCCGTGCGCCATATCAGCGGCCCCCTGCTCGTGCTCGCCGGCGCCGGCTCGGGCAAGACGTCCGTGATCACCCGCAAGATCGCCTACCTGATCCAGGAGTGCGGCATCTCGGCCAGCAAGATCGTCGCCGTGACTTTCACCAACAAGGCCGCCCGCGAAATGAAGGAGCGCGCCGGCAAGCTGGTCCAGGGCAAGGAGGCGCGCGGCCTCACCGTGTCCACCTTCCATAATCTCGGCCTCAACATCCTGCGCCGGGAAATGGCGTTCTTCGGGCTCAAGAGCGGCTTTTCCATCTTCGATGCCGACGATTCCCGCAGCCTGATCGGCGAACTGCTGCACCGCGAGAATGCCTCCGACAAGATCGACCTGATCCGCAACCTCGTCTCCAGCTTCAAGAACGACCTGCTCTCGCCGGAAGACGCCATGGCCAAGGCCGAGAACGACGGCGAGATGCTCGCCGCCCAGGTCTATGCCGAGTACAACCGCCACCTGCGCGCCTACAACGCCGTCGACTTCGACGACCTCATCCTGCGCCCCACCGTCGGCTTCCGCGACGACAAGGAATTGCGCGAGCGCTGGCAGAACAAGATCCACTACCTGCTGGTGGACGAATACCAGGACACCAATTCCGCCCAGTACCTGCTGGTGAAGTTGCTGGTGGGCAATCGCGGCGCCCTGACCGCGGTGGGCGACGACGACCAGTCCATCTATGCCTGGCGCGGCGCGCGTCCGGAAAACATGGCGGCGCTCACCACGGATTTTCCCGGCCTGACCGTGGTCAAGCTGGAGCAGAACTACCGCTCCACCAGCCGCATCCTGAAGGCGGCCAACACCGTCATCGCCAACAATCCGCATGTGTTCGAGAAGAAGCTGTGGAGCCAGATGGGCATGGGCGATCCCATCCGCGTGCTCACCTGTCCCAATGAGGACGGCGAGGCCGAGCGCGTCGCCACCGACATCCTTAACCACAAGATGATGCACCGCACCGCCTTCCGCGATTACGCCGTGCTCTACCGTGGCAATTTCCAGTCGCGCCTGCTCGAGACCAAGCTGCGCGAGCTGCAGATTCCCTACAAGGTCTCCGGCGGCCAGTCCTTCTTTGCCAAGTCCGAGATCAAGGACGTGATGGCCTACCTGCGCATCATCATCAATCCCGACGACGACAACGCCTTCCTGCGCATCGTCAACACACCCAAGCGCGAGCTCGGCCCCTCGACCATAGAAAAGCTCGGCAGCTACTCGCAGCAGCGCGGCAGCTCGATGCTCTCCGCCTGCGAGGAAATGGGCCTGGCGCTGCACCTCAATGATCGCCAGCACGGCCGCCTGCAGGAATTCGCGCAGTGGCTGCAGGGCACGGCGCGCGAGGTGGTCGAGGGCGAGAGCATGAACGCCATCCGCCAGATGCTGGTCGACATCCAGTATGACGACCACCTGCGCGACACCTCGGGCACGCCCTCGCAGGCGGAGAAGCGCATCGAGAATGTGCAGACCTTCCTCGGCTCCATCCAGAAGATGGCCGACAAGCAGGATGACGAGGACGACAAGAACATCGAGACGGTGATCCGCAAGCTCGTGCTCATGGACCTGCTGGAGCAACAGGCCGAGGAAGAGGACATCGACCGCGTGCAGCTGATGACGCTGCATGCCGCCAAGGGCCTGGAGTTCCCGCACACCTACATGATCGGGATGGAAGAGGACCTGCTGCCGCACCGCAACAGCATCGAGGCCGACACCATCGAGGAAGAACGCCGGCTGATGTACGTGGGCATCACCCGCGCCAAGAAAACCCTCACGCTGACGCATGCGCTGCGGCGCAAGTCCGGCGGCGAGAATATGCCGACCACGCCCAGCCGCTTCCTGGAAGAACTGCCCGCCGATGACCTGGAATGGGAAGGCAAGACCAGCAACCGCAGCGACGAGCAAAAGAAGGCCCTGGGCCAGGCGCACCTCGCCGGCCTGCGCGATTTGTTCAAATAGATCGTGGGCTGTCCCCAGGAGGGGACTTCCTTCGGTCGTCCCTAAGAGGGGACTTCCTTCGGTCGTAGGTCGGGCTTTAGCCGGGGGCGCCTAGCCCGACAGGGCGGCGGAGTCGGGCTAAAGCCCGACCTACAGACCGCGCAATAAAAAAGGGAGCCTAGGCTCCCTTTTTCACATCCGCGCGGATTACTTGGTCATGTAATCCACGGCGGCCTTGATCTCGTCATCCGAGCAGGTCATGCACATGCCCTTGGGGGGCATGGCGCGGATGCCGCCAATGGCGTGCTGGTACAGGGTGGCCTTGCCCTGGGCGATACGGGGGCCCCAGGCGCCCTTGTCGCCCAGCTTGGGAGCACCGGCAGCGCCGGTGCCGTGGCAGCCCGCGCAGCTGGCGTTGTAGACGACATCGCCGGCACGGGGCGCGGCACCGGCCACGGGACCGGCAGCGGCGGCCTGCACGCCTTCGCAGGGCTGGCCTTCGACGCAGGCGCTGCCAACCGGCTTGATGCGCTCGATGGTGGCGCGCTGGGTGTAGATGCCACGCTCGCCAACGGGGTGCGGGGAGACATCCTTGGTGCTCTTGGCAGCCAGGGCGGAACCGGCAACGGTCAGGCCGAACAGGGCCAGGATCAGGGACATCTTCTTCACGGCAACCTCAGCGAAATGGCAAGCAGGAATTCGGTCAGGCCAGAAGCCTGAAAAGCGGCCGCAGTATACCCGCAAAAGTCCCTACCCAAAAGGCGGCCAATCCGCGTCTTCAGCAACCCGATCAATGCCTTCCCGGAAAGGTACTGGCATATGCCTCCTGCCGGCCAGCGGCTCAGCCATCCATAGGTCCTGGAGCCGCCGACAGACGTGGTGATCACGCTGCCGCTGGCAGCCTGGTCTCCACGCCAGGCGCCCCAGCCGGAGGCCGGGGCCCGTCAACTCCCGTCGCACCAGGCTGAATGACTTGAGCGACAAGACAGG
>JAJFBF010000022.1 GCA_020697295.1 Moraxellaceae bacterium
ATCGCCGACTCGCGCATGATCGTGATGGGCCAGGAATTCGCCCTGATCATGATGTTGTGCGGCACCTGGGATGCCATCGCCAAGCTCGAGGCCCAGCTGCCCAACCTCGGCAAGCGCCTCAGCCTGGTCATCACCTCCAAGCGCACCGAGCCGCGCGCCGTACAGACCGAGGCCATGCCCTACAACGTGCATGTGATCGCGCTGGACAACCCCGGCATCGTGCACGAGATCGCCAACTTCTTCGCCATCCAGGGCATCAACATCGAGGCCATGGAAACCAGCACCTACGCCGCGCCCCATACCGGCTCGCCCATGTTCGCCCTGAGCATGACGGTGAACATCCCGGCGCGCCTGCATGTGGCCACGCTGCGCGAGAACTTCATGCTCTTCTGCGACGACCGCAACCTCGACGCCATCATCGAGCCCTACAAGAGCTGAGACCGGCCCGGGCCCCGCGCGATTCAACGGCACTTTCGGGTGCCGTTTTCAGTGGTGTCCCGGAGGCCCGCGGCCCCGAGGGAAGGGTTTCCTGCCCCGGCGGGGAAACCTCCTGGCACACGGGCCCATCCCCCCCGCGCCGGCTCCGGGCGCCCTACTTCCGCCGGGCGACCAGGGCACGAGGCACTCAGCCTACCCCTGGCTGCGACAAAACCGGTGAAAACCCCGCCCCTGCCTACTTGGCTTGGGCCGGCTTCTTCGCTAGCGTGCCCACTTTCCCCCTGCACAGGACACTCCCATGCCCCTCGCGATTGGCGATGCCGTTCCCGATTTCCGCCTGCCCGCCACCAGCAACAAGGAAGTCCTGCTGTCCGCCCTGCGCGGCTGGCATGTGGTGCTGTATTTCTATCCCAAGGACTCGACCCCGGGCTGCACGCTAGAAGGCCAGCAGTTCCGCGACCTGTTCGAGGACTTCAAGGCCGCCCGCTGCATGATCCTGGGCGTCTCGCGCGACAGCCTGAAGGCGCACGAGAACTTCAAGGAGAAGCAGTGCTTCCCCTTCGAGCTGATCAGCGACAGCAACGAGGAGCTGTGCCAGCTCTTTGACGTCATCAAGATGAAGAACATGTACGGCAAGCAGGTGCAGGGCATCGAGCGCAGTACCTTCCTGATCGACCAGGACGGCGTGCTGCGGGGGGAATGGCGCAAGGTGAAGGTGGAGGGCCATGCACAGGCCGTGCTGGAGGCGGTGCGCCAGCTCAAGGCCTGAGGCCGCTGGCGATGCCAGGCCCCGGGAAGCTGCCCGGGGCCGGGTCAGCAAGGGATCAGAATGACGGGGCAGGCGACCGGAAATCCGGCTACCGCCGCCCTGGTCCCGGGAGCCTGTCGCGGCTGGAGCCCTTGTCTATTGAGGGTCGGGATAAATCCCGACCTACAGAGAGACAGTCAGTCCTCGGGCTTTTTCCGGATCAGGAAATAGAACTCCGTTTCGCCTTCGGTGATGTCCATGAGCTGGTGGCCGCTCTGGCGCAGGAACGCCTGGAAGTCCCGGACAGATGCCGGGTCGGTGGTCCATACCTCGATTTCCTCGCCGGCGGTCAGGCCATGAAGGGCCTGTTTGAGCTTCAGAAGCGGCATGGGACAACGCAGGCCCCGTGCGTCGAGCTGGCGGGTAGGGTCATCGGACATATAAGAAATCACCACAGCAGGCAGATGCGGCGGAACTGGGGTTCCGCCAGAATAGTGCGGCCATCATAACCCTGTGTTCCCCTGCGGATGAAACCCCTCTTTGCGTCCTTTGTCATGCTTCTGGCCTTCGCCTTTGCCGCCCCGGCCGTTGCCGAGGTGCGCGGCACTGACCTGCCCGACCTGGGCGATGGCGCCGGCGTCACCATCACGCCTACCCAGGAGTACCTGCTCGGACGGCATTTCCTGCGCCAGCTGCGGGGCCAGACTGCCCCCGTGGCCGACCCGCTGGTACAGGAATACCTCGAGCGCCTCTGCTACCGGCTGGCCTTCAACAGCCCGCTGCAACATCCCGACCTCAGCCTCGTCATCCTGCGCGACCCCAACATCAATGCCTTTGCGGTGCCGGGCGGCGTGATCGGCGTCAATGTCGGCCTGCTGCTGCATGCCGAGAACGAGGCCGAACTCTCCTCGGTGCTCTCGCATGAGCTGGGCCACCTGAGCCAGCGTCATTTCATCCGGCGCCTGGCCGACAACAAGCAGAACGCCTGGATGACCCTGGCGGGCTTCCTGACCACCATCGCCCTCGCCTCCGCCGGCAATTCCGAGGGCGCCTTTGCCGTCAACGCCGCCACCCAGGCCGCGCTCATCGACCGCCGCCTGGCCTACAGCCGCCAGTTCGAGCAGGAGGCCGACCGCATCGGCATGCAGACCCTGGTCGATGCCGGCATGGACCCGCACGCCATGCCCACCTTCTTCCAGCGCATGGAACGGCAATCACGCGTCGCCGGCAGCATTCCGGAATTCGTGCTGACGCATCCGCTCACCGCCTCGCGCATCGCCGACACCTATAACCGCGCCAAGCAGTATCCCGACAAGCTGGCCCAGGATTCGCTCGACTACCAGCTCGCCCGCCAGCGCTTCCGGGTGCTGTACATGGCCGACGGCAATAGTGGCATCCAGCAGTTCCAGCGCCAGCTTGCCGGCCTCAACCCTGCCAGCGACCGCGCCCGCCTCAGCCGCCTGGGCCTCACCCTGGCGCTGCTGCGCGAGCGTCAGTACGACAAGGCGCGCGAAGCCATCGCCCCGCTGCTGGAAGGGGGCACGCCGCGCATCGACTACGTGATCGCCGCCGCCGAGATCGAGCTGGCCGAGCGTCGCTACGCCGATGCCGCCCGCCTGCTGCAGCCCGCGCTCTCGCTAAACCCCGACAACTACCCGCTGACCATGTACTACGCCCGCGCCAAAATCTCCGAAGGCCAGCCCGAGGCCGTGCTCGGAAAGCTGGAAGCACTGGCCCGCGAGCGCCAGGACGACCCGAATGTCTGGCGCATGCTGGTCGACGGCTATACCGCCAGCAAGAACACCATGGGTGTGTACCGCAGCCGTGCCGAGTCGTATTTCCTGAACGGCGATGACGAGCGCGCCATCGAGCAGTTGCGCATCGCCAGCGAGAGCGTGAAGGACAATTACCCGCAGTATGCGAAGTTGCAGAAGCGGATGCGGGAGATGCAGGCGGCGAAGGAAGGGATCAAGGGGGACTAGGGCGACTTCCCGCGTTTGTACTCTGCCACGGCAGGCCCTGCCTCCCACGTATCAGCAAAGGACAATCCTCTCCGGAGCAGCAATCGCATCATGGCAGGCACTGCGCTGCTGAAGTTGTGCTGATTTCAATGCGCAGCTCTGGGGTCTTTGTCCCTGACCATCACGACCAGCACCGGCGCATGCGCGTATCCCCATGAAAAATGCCCGCAACGGCGGGCATTTTTCATTCAGGGCAATAGCGCCGTAGCGCCAGGAATCCCGCCAGTCTCAAGCGACCTGCCAGCTGGCCGCGAGCACCGTATCCAGTTGCTGGTGCTGCGCGGCTGACAGCGTGGTCTGCCCGAGCGGAGGCGGCGTCATGGTCGCCATGGCCTGGACCAGCTGCTCGACCTGGCTGTCCACCAGACTGTAGCCATCGGCCAGACGGATAGTCTCGACATGGTTGCTACTTCCGCCGTACCAGTTGCTGATGGTCACCTTGTCGCTGCTGCCGATGACGCTGACTTCAAGATTGTTGCTGACCTGCCGGAACCAGAGCTGGTCCTGGGCAATTCCCGCCTCCAGCAGCAGCACGTCCTGATTGCCTGCGGTGCTGTCACTGTCAACCACGGTGTCGGCGCCACTTCCTCGCCCGAACAGGTAAGTGTCGTCGCCAGCCATGCCGGTCAGGATGTTGCCGGCAGAGTTTCCGCACAGGTGGTTGGCCAGGATATTGCCGGTACCGTTGATGCCAAGGCCGCCCGTGAGCAACAGGTCTTCGACGTTGGCCGACAACGTATGAGTCACCCCGGCCTGCACGCTGTCCCGGCCCCCCCCCGCATTTTCCTGAACGATGTCTTTAATATTGTCCACGACAAAGGTGTCATCGCCCTGCCCCCCAGCCAGGGTGTCGATGCCCAGCCCCCCGATGAGTGTGTCATTGCCCGCACCTCCGCCCAGGATATCGGCGCCATCATCTCCATTCAGCACGTTGTCAAAGGAATTACCGGTGATCTTGTTGGCCACGGCATTACCGGTGCCCCGCAGGACTGTACCGTATTCGGCCAGGGTCAGGTTTTCGAAGTGGGTCGCCAGAGTGTAGTCACAGTAGGCAATGACCGAGTCCGTGCCGGCACTGGCGGCCTCGACCAGTCGCTCGGACGAAAACACATGGTAGGTGTCGTTGCCCGCGCCGCCTGACAATGTATCGCCACTGCCGCCCTTGCCGTTCAGGATGTCGTCGCCGTTTCCCCCGTCCAGGGAGTCGTAGATGCCATATCGGGAGTCGTTCCAGCAGCCTTCGAGCGTGTCATTGCCGTCATAGCCATTAGCCCGAAGGGCAAAGCCATTCTCAATGCCCAGGTAATTGGCCGCGCTGTTGCCCGCAACCGACCAGGCCTGCACCACCAGGACATTGCCGGTCGGCCGCATGACGACTGCATTCTCGAGGTTGGTTCCGGCCAGGCTATACGATGTGCTGCGGATATGAATCGTATCGACGCCACCAGTCTTGGATTCGGTAATGACGTCAGCCGCATCGACACCGTAATAGGTGTCGTTTCCGGCCCCGCCAATCAGGGTGTCTTTGGACGTGGAGTACTGCATGTCGAAGAAATTGCTCTGGCTATTGCCCGTCACCTTGATCGACACGCCATACGATGAGTATTGGATGCGCTCCACCCACAAGGGGATGGTGTAGGCCCCGCCGCCCAGATAGCTGATCGTATCGTAGCCGCCGCCATCGACTTCAACCGCCGTGTCGGCAGCCTCGCGGAGATAGTAGGTGTCGTTGTCGGCGCCGCCGGTCAGCGTGTCCCGGGCGCCATCGGCCGTATCGGCGAACAGGCTATCCCAGCCATTGCCGCCGTCCAGGGAGTCCACGCCGTTGCCGGCGTACAAGGAATCGTCGCCTTCGCCTCCCGAAATTTTATCGTTGCCATCGTCACCGGCAAGGTAGTCCCGGCCAGCTCCACCGCCCAGCACGTCGTCACCGACACCGCCAAACAGCGTGTCATTTCCGGCGCCCCCGTTCAGGGTGTCGTTGCCGCCGCTCCCCCAGAGCGTGTCATTGCCGCCATTGGCATTGACGGTATCGTTGCCCCCCAGGACATCAAGCGTATCGTCAAGGTCCAGCAGGATGAGCACATCGTCGCCTTCACTGAGGGAGGCCTTTGCCAGAAGATCCGAGGACGTCCAGAAGGTCCCGTCCGAGAAGCCGATCCTGAGGGCCGCGAAGCCCGGGCTGGAAGAGTTGAAGGTAATCCAGTCATCGGAGGCCAGAACCTTGACGGCCATCAGGCTCGAGTTGATGCGGGTGGCCATGACCTGTGACGCCGTCAGGCCTGACATCAAGATTGTGTCGCTGCCCACGCCACTGCTGGTCGGCACCGTACTGACCACCTGTATCTGGTCATGGCCGCTGCCCATGCCAAACACATAGGTATCATTGCCGGCATCCAGCGCCAGGGTGTCGTTGCCCGCGCCGCCATCGATGGTGTCGTCGCCGAGTCCTCCTGCCAGGGTGTCATTGCCGGCCAGGCCCAGGAGGGTGTCGTTGTCATCCATGCCAACGATGAAATCATCACCGGCGGTCGCCTCAAGCGCCTTGGCACGCGCGGCCGCATAGTTGAAATGCACGCCATCGGCAGAGACGATATCCATTCCGGCCGAGAAGCTTCCTCCATCTCTGGCGAAGTAACTCGTCACCTTCACCTGATCCGCGCCATCCCGGGAGGACATGACGAGGGTATTGGACTTGTTCCGGAAAACCAGTTCATCCGCGGCATACGCCAGCGCCACGACATCACCGGCATCGTTAAAGCTGTCGATGCTGTCGATGCCATCCCCCTGCGCGAAGAAATAGGTGTCTACGCCCGCGCCACCGCTGAGATAGTCATTGCCCAAGCCTCCAAGGAGCATGTCCTGTCCATCATCGCCTTGCAGGGAGTCATTCCCGGCGCCGCCGACCAGCACGTCGTCACCGCCAGCGCCCTGGATGGCGTCGTTGCCCCCCCTGCCGTCCAGCATTTCGCTCAGGCTGGTGCCCGCAACCGTGTCGGCGCCCTCGGTAAAGGGATACTGGAAGCCCCCGGCAATCATCTGCTCGTAAGTCCGCGTGTAAACCGACCCATCGTCATGGGTGAAATCGAAGTATCCCACCACGCTCTTGAACTGGAGCGGAGAGCTCATGGTGAACCCGGCCAGCACCAGTGCGTTATCCGGATCGCCGTCAATGCGGATATTGAGGCTGCACCAGTAGGAGGACCCGGACGGGAAAATCTGCAAGTCGTCAGGGGTGATACCCTTGTCGAAGTGGATCCGGTTCGGTGCGGACAGATTCCCGTTCCCCCAGTTCACGGTGTCCACGCCATCGCCTCGCCGCATGAAGATCGTATTTCCGCCGCCATTGAGGGTGATGGCATCACTGCCCGCTCCTCCGAAAACGCGGCTTCCGCCCAGCGTCGCCAGGCTGTCATTGCCCATTCCGCCATAAAGTGCAGTGCCTCTGGTGGTGGCCATCAGGGATAGCGAATCCTCCATGTGGTCGACAAGAAGTTCGCCAAAATCCATCGAGGCACCACCGCCGATTTCGACCCGGTCGATGGCGCCGTTCAGGCCGCCCTGAATATAAACTCCATCATTGGCGCCGTAGCGGATAGTGATATCGCCTGCCGTGGCGGCGTTGTGAATGATGATTGCGGACGGATCGACGCCTTCGAAGCGAAGCGTGTCCGTGCCGGAAGCATCGACAATCATCTCGTAGGTATTGTCGATAATCTCTCCCTCGCCGGCGCGCAGGACATACATGTCGTTGCCCGCACCACCGTCCTGGTAATCACGGCCAGCACCGCCGTCCAGGAGATCGTTCTCGTCGCCCGCGCTGATCAGGTCATCGCCAGCCCCACCAGACAGACTGTCATCACCTTCGCCCCCGAAGAGGGTGTCGATGCCGTCGCCGCCCGCGATAACATCATTGCCCTTACCACCCTCGAGATAGTCGTCACCGGCATCGCCCGCCAGGGTGTCGTAGCCTTCCTCGCCATAGAGCATGTCGGCGCCTTCGCCACCATAGAGCCGGTCGTCATTGCCATTGCCGTGCAGCTGGTCATACCCCAGACCACCGTACAGCGTGTCCCTGCCCTCGAACTCGCCGGTGACACCGATCCCGTCGCCAAACAAGAGGTCATCACCGGCCCCGCCCTCCAGGCGATCATCAAAGCCGCCCCCGGTCAGGGTGTCCCTGCCATCGCCTCCCTCCAGGTGGTCGCTTCCGTGTCTGGCCAACGCCAGAACGGTGGCACTGCTGCCAGTGTTGACGGGAGCACCGCCCCAGGCCACGACGGGTTCGCCGCTGGCGCCAGCATACTCGTCTCCCCAAAGCTCATCATCGCCGGCGTCACCCTTGAGCCTGTCATCACCACCGCTACCGAGCAGAAAGTCATTGTCCGCTCCGCCGTAGAGCTTGTCGTTTCCGTAGCGGCCCTGGATCTCGTCGAAATTGCCATCCGCGATCAGGACATCCGCCCCCGTCCCGCCGTGCAAGGTATCGTCGCCCGCCAGGCCGACGAGATAGTCATCGCCGTCGCCACCATCCAGTTCGTCATTGGCATGGTGCTGCACCGCTTCGGCAAAATGGGTGCTGATATCCTCGACAAATGCACTACCGTCGTCATTCAGGCGCAGTACCGGAATGCTCACGACTTCAAAGAAGTCCCCCACCAGATAGTCATTGCCGGCTTCGCCATAGAGGATATCGGCGCCGGCCATCCCGAAGAGATAGTCATGGCCATCGCCGCCGCGGAGTACGTCGTTGCCGTACTCCGCCTGGTAGGTTTCCTCAAGCGACGTGCTGCGGTAGGCGCCCATGAGATCCAGCTGGCTCCAGCGGAAGGCCGCGAAGACCAGGCTGTCGCCAAACAGAAGGTCGTCATTCTCGCCACCGTTGAGAATATCGCTGCCGGCGCCCCCGAAGAGATGATCGTCGCCGGCCTCGCCCAGCAGGTAGTCGCTGCCGCCCTCGCCATACAACAGGTCGTCGCCGACACCGGCCTCGATGACGTCGTCATCGCCCCGGCCCTGCCCGTAGTCGGAGCGCTCGGCCGTGACCAGGCCCACCCGGCCAAAGCGCGCCGGCGCCAGTTGCAGCAGCACCGGGGTGATCGCGTCAGGGCGTGCGTTGGAGGCCGGCGGCAGGGAGCTGGCCTCGGCCTCGAACCGAACCCAGCCGATGCCGGAGTCGACATAAATCGCTCCATCCAGGGGCGGCGGCGCTGTTGCCGGGACGGGAACCATGCCAGCGCGAACCTCGGTTTCCCGCGGATTGCTGTCGCCGTAGAGGATGTCATTACCCAAGCCGCCCTTGAGCACATCCTGGCCCAGCCCGGCGGCGATAAAGTCATTGCCGCCCTCACCTTCGATCCGGTCCGCGCCGGCCAGGCCATAGAGGGTGTCGTTGCCCTCGCCGCCGCGGATCTCGTCCTCGCTACCGCTGCCGAGCAACATGTCAGGGCGAGGCAAGGCGCCGGCAGTACCAATGATGTTGCCCAGCGCATCCCACTGCAGGACGGTGCTGGTGCTGCCGTCTGCGTGAAAGTTGGTGAGCCAGTCAGGATCGACATCGCCGAGTATGAGTTGCGGCAGCAAGGGGCCCGGCAGGGGTGCCCCCGGGAGCTCGATACCAAGGTCGCCGGGATGAAAATCCTCGATGAATAGTTGGGTGACGTCGACACCGAGGCTGCCCGCAACCGGGTGGATCCACAGGCGCAAACCGCCACCGACCTGATTCTCCAGCTCATAGCGGTAGCGCCCGTCGGCCGAGCGCCAGCTGTTGGTCGACTCATGCAGGCCTCCCACCAGCAGCTGACCGTCGAGGAATATGCGTCCCTTGCCATCACTGTCCCGCAGGGTGTCGATGCCATCGCCGCGCGCGATACGGTACTCGTCATCGCCGTCGCCACCCTCGAGGCGATCGGCCTCCAGGCCGCCGATCAATACATCATTGCCCCCCAGACCGCGCAACGTGTCGCGGCCGGCTCCCCCCAGGAGCGTATCGACGGCCGACCGTCCCTCGAGCAGGTCATCGCCGAGGCCGCCGTCAAGCTGGCTGCCGCCCAGACCGGCATAGAGCCGGTCCGCAAACTCGCCTCCAACCAGAGGAGTCTCGGGGGAATTGCTGTCGAACAGCACCTGGCGACGTACTTCGTCGCCCGAGGTCGGCAACACCGTGACTTCGCCGCCCCAGGCCAGATCGCGATAATGCAGGCCTTCGATACCGGCAGGGTCGCGCGTGGTGCGGTCATCCGCGTTCGCGGCGTTGACCTGGAGCGTGCCGGCCAGCATGGCGCTGCGATCCTGCAGCCACTCCATGCTGTAGTACTTCTCTGGCGAGGTCGTACGGTCCGCCACCCACTCCTCGTAAAGCTCGGGCCAGGCGGTAGCCAGCTGCTCGGCCACGAAGGCTTCCTCTCCCGGGCGCGCGCGCAGGTAGACCGGGGAGAGGGTGTAGAGACCAAGGAAGGCGCCGAAGTCTTCTCGCGCACGAGAGAGTTGCGCCGCATCCGCCAGAAAGAAACTGACCTTGCCCGCGATGGCCTTGAAGGTGTCGCCACCGGTCAAAGCTTGGAGGTTGGAATGGTAGGTGTTGCGCGAATCCCAGTCGCCAAAGCCACCGGGGCCCTCGAAGTCATGGGTGCGCAGGCTCCCTGGGCCCAACAGGCTAAAGCGCAGGCTGTCCAGCACGTTCTCCAGAAGGTCTGACTCATAGTCGGCCGCAGCAATATTGCGCGTGTCTTTTGCTGTGAGCATCGGAGCGAGATCGAGAAGGCGATCGAGGCCCACTGTCGGATCGAGCTGAACCAAGGCTCGTTGCAGCGCAAGCGAATCGGTAATAAGGACGATGGAGTGGCCGAAGCCATAGTCCCCCAGGTTGCGAATTCCACCCGCCTCGCTCAACAGCGGCTGGGACTCGACTGCGACCGGACACTCGCTGCCATTGTTCTGGGAATTGGCCGTAAAATTGACGTTATTGATATTTTCATAGCCATACACCTGCGTGATCTTGTCGTCAGCCAGCGTCCCATGCTCGGCACCGGGCAGCTGGGGCGCTATGCCGAACTTGAGAACGGTAGCCACCACCGCCCAGGCATAGCGATCATCCTGATAGATTGACTGGCTATCAAAGGTCATGTCGGCCAGTGCCTCAGCGCGACCCATTTGCACAGCAAGCGCATCGCTGGGATCCAGTGTCAGCAGGGAGGCCGAGAAGAAGCCGGACACCGATAGCCACCCCATCGCCGCTGCAAGGGATACGGACGAGCAGGCGGCGAGGTCAATCCCGGCACTGGCGGGATCATTCAAAACCTCACGGTAATACGCGAGCATCTCGGCCTCATTGCCGACCGCACCATTCCAGGTGCCACGCCCGGCACCATTGAAGGTCACGGTATCTCCCCACTCCTCGAGAAAGGGATCGCGCTGGTGGATTTCCGTAAATACAGTAGCCAGGTGCCCTCCCAGGCTGTAGCCAGTGACATTGAGCTTGGCACCCTGAGGAAGTAGCTGGTTGACCTTCAGCCAATCGTAGTATTTTTCCAGGGCATCAAGCTGCGCGAGGGCGAATCCGTTCAGCACGACTCCCCACTTGTCCGTGGCCGTCATGTCACGCTCCTGGTCGCCGCCATTCGCCCAGGCGCGGGACTCGGTGGAGCGGATGGAGAGCGTATATTCGTCTGTTCCGCGGCGTTGGATCAGGGTGGCTGACAGGCCGGTATTGGCCAGCATTTCCTGGCTATTGAGGATCAGACCGGCAGTGTGGGTGGTGTCAGGCGCCGGGCGGGTACCAGGCACTGCGCCCTCGCTGGGATTGTCGGACCACTGGTGGATGATCTCGAACTTCTCGTGAAACTCAGCGAACTGGAGGTTGGTCATCCGGGTGAAGCCCGGCCATCCTCCATTGAGGCCAGGGTTACCTAGCGAGCTGTCGTCCGAGTTGTTATAGCCGAGCCTGTTGGTTCCAAGCGTTAGGGATCTCTTTAACTTAACAGGGTCCTGCAATTCGAGCGGATCTTCAATATAAGACTCCGCAGCCAACTGCATCAAGGTGAATTCATAAAGTTTCTCGATTGTTGAAATCGCCATAAATAAGTCCCTTTATCTTGGCTGTTAATAGTGAGAGGCCTGTCCTGAAGAACCCTTCTTGCAAACTCTGTCATGAAGATGTCCCCCGGCCAAACTCCCTGTCGGCATGCGGGTGACTGAAACCATGAAGAAATACTTGCCTTTGATCCGCTAGTCTTGCCGAGCTGGAAGGTACGGCTTATGGCAATCACCTTCCTTGACACTCGCTCATAAACAATGAGCTCTCCCCCTGCGATTCGGTACTCTCGATCGAGCGGCCGAGAGACACCTCGCCATGTAAGGGCATACTCAGCAGATGGCTCAATTATTCCTCTTACACGTATCGGAGTTACTACTTCGACATCCTGAACTTGCCAATCTTTCCAGAGCTTCCACGTCGCGGAATAGCCAAAAAATCTAATATAGGGCTGCATAATATCTGCCTGCCACTCAGTCTGCCGTCTAGGCTCCTCAACAAATGAATAATTTCGAAAGGGAGGCTGAATAAACTCCCCTCCTCTGCCATCCAAGTCATCCCCCATCAAATGAAACTCCTTCTCAACAAAAGGAGCCTCCACCGCATAAATATTACTCAGGTAGGCATTGGTGACCGTCCCCAGCGGCCGCGCGAAGTACAGGCCTTCGACATCGGCCTTCTTCTCAAAGATCCACTCCCCCGCCTCGGTACTGCACAAGTGATTGAAGTAAGCCTTGGCCACTTCCCAGTCGCTCTTCGGCCAGAACCAGGGGCCGTCCGCGGCGTCGAAGTCGAAAGGAACGGGCCTGGGGACTTCCGGCGGCAGGACCAGGTCATGGGCGATACGGCCCTCCGGGGTACTGATCCACCGGGCAGGAATCGGGTAATGCTGCCCCTTGGTCCTGACCATCTTTCCCCAGCTCCCCTCGGGCTGCCGGTTGTGGTCGGTCCAGAAATTGGCCAGCACTATGCCAGCGGCCAACAGTGCGGCAACACCGACCAAGCGACGTATTTTCATCAACAATTCCTTCTAGAAAGCGCCAGGGCATTGTCTCGTATCCGCCAGCAGCGACAGTGTTTGCCGCCGCGACAACTTCAATCAGCCCCGCCAGGCGGCGGAGCATCTTCACGGCTGAGCGGGCTGGCTCACGGGATAATCGTATCCAGCTCCCGGCAGATAAATACGCCAAGGCGCTTGCGCCGCATCATCACAGTAGAATCCACGCCCTCTATCCTACCGCCCTGCCCGGAATGGACAGTGAATTGTCGCACGTTCCCCCATGACCTACGGTCAACGACCACCAGGCCAGACTACGGCCAATACCTTTGCCTGATGCAATGCCGGCATTTACCACGCACAGCAGGCAGTACAACCGACAGCCCATCGCGCCTTAGCCCTCGGGACCCTATGGGGGTCACGTCCACCCCAATAAAAAAGGCCCGCATATGCGGGCCTTTAAAGAGCCAGGACCACCCCGGAAGGCGGTTAACCGGCCAGGAGAGCCTTATTTGTCTTCCACTCGCTGATGCTTGAAGAACACCCCGTTGTCCCCGAAGGCCGAGACAATGAGCGGGGACGTCAGCTCCAGCTCGCCAATCTTCCTGGCGCTGGCGCGACGCTGGTCCGCATACGTCTTGTTGAGCGACGGGAAAATCGAGGTCTGGATCGCCATCGACGTGGCATACACGTCATACAAGTAGATCTGGGTCGGCGCGGCCGGCGTGGCGACCGCCGCACCCGTCTGGGTGACCCTGGCCATGTCGGTCATGACCAGCTGGGTCGGCTTCGTGCTGACTGCCGAGAACAGCAGGGTCGTGCCCAGGGTTTCGTTCACCTCGGTCGAGACATAGTTCGACAGCTCGTTGGCAAAGAAGTTGTAGTTGGTGCCCTGCCCGGAGAGGGTGTAGAGCGCCGACACGTTCTGCGACGGCTTGCCATCCACAAAGCTCTTCCAGGCCAGGCCGGGCGCAAAGCCACGATCCGCCGGGTCACCGGTCACCGAGAGGCGCAGCAGGCCATGGTCAGCCCCCTTGAAGATGCCGGTGTAGCTGTTGGCGACCGGGACGAACTTCACCTTGGCCATGGCCGCATGGGCATGGATGGCCTTTTCATAGCCGGCGGGCGCCACATCGACGCGATCGTTGACCTTCTTCCAGAGCACGGTGCTGATCAGGCCACCGATATCCACCGGCTTCAGGTTGGGCATGGTGGCCTGGTACTGCGTGCGCACCGCGCCGTTCACCCACAGATGGTCCGCCTTGGCGCTGGCCGGCCAGGTTTCATAGTCGGCGGTCATGTTGAGGCCCCAGGGCTTGAAGGCATTCTGCACGCCCGTCAGGCTCAGGGTCAGCTGCGGGAAGTGGCGGCGCAGGACGTCCACCATGGTGTTGTTCTCGACCCAGGCATAGCCTTCCGGCGTATACACTTCCGGACGGTAGTCACTGGTAAAGAAGCGGTCCGTCATCAGGCGGCGCGAGGCATTGAGAATGAACACCTGGAAGGCGGTTTCGCCAAAGGCGAAGCCATCCGGACGCACGGTTTCCGCCAGCTGCCCCACCAGCGTGTCGATCTTCTCGACATCGTTGCTATACAGGCGCTTGAGTTCGGCCAGGGTGGCCGCGTCCTTGGTGAGATCCTCGAAGCGCGTGATCGGATTCAGGCCGATCTGGCGGCGGAACTCGTTGTAGCGGGGAACGCCACGTTCGCGGTCACGCAGGATGTCGGTGGTGGCCAGGTCGATGTTGCCCACGCCCGGAATCGAGAGATTGCGCAGGAAGTTGGGATAGTTGTGCAGCGTCAGCGAGCCCGGATGGGTGATGCCGAAGGAATACCAGAGGCGGTCCGGACGCTCGCTGTTGAGCATGTTTTCCGCATCGCGGTCGCGGGTATTCTGGATGGGTACCGAGCGCGTGACCACGTTGGAACCCACATCGTACACGTCGACCTTGTCGCGCATCAGCGGATGCATGCGGTACACGGCGACGAATTCCTCGGTCAGGGTGTAAGGCGTGCCGTAGTTGTTGGGAGCCGCGGCGCCCACGATGCCGCCGATGGCGTGATCCAGGGCGGAGTTGCCGGCCTTGTCCTCGAGATTGGGATCGAAGCCCAGCAGGGTCTTGACGAAGGAATCCGTCTTGGCCAGGTCCTCGCGCAGCTTGCGCGCCTCTTCCTGGTACTGGTCGCGCGGACCGCCGGAACCCAGCAGGCCCCACCAGTTGGCATACATGGCGCGTTCGGTGATCGGGTTGGCGATGATCGCCGGCGTCCACTCCACGGTGTGGATCTTGGCCATCAGCGCGGCATTGACCAGGCGCGCCTTGTCATAGATCCACTGGTCGGTCTGGTACGGGTACTTCTGCTTCAGCATGGTGGCGATGGCATTGTGCTCACGCGTGAAGAGCTGGTGCAGCATGCTGAGGCCGACCCACCAGTTGTCATTCACGCCGGTAACGGGCTTGCCGCTCAGCAGTTCTGTGGGCAGGGTGCCATCGCTGTTGATCTTGAGCTTGCCGTCCACGAAGGAACGCAGCTTGTCGTTGGTGGCCTTGCTGCTGCCATAGAGCTGCGAGCCATCCCACCAGTGCGTATTGTGGTTGCGGTAGGTCGCGGGGCGACCGGCTTCGCCGCTGGTCCGCGTCGGATCCGCCTGCGTCCGGCGCACGTCCAGATAGCCGCTGCCCAGCACGTCACCCGCGGGGAGCGGAACGCGGATGGGGTTTTCAGTGGCGTTGGGGCCGTGATCAACCCAGTCATGGACCATGAACTGGATCCAGGAAGACGCGATAAAGTTGACGCTCGTGGCAGGCTTGAATTCCTTTCGCGCCATCAGGGAGTTACTGACATCACGCGGATTCGGGGAAAGCAGCGTTGTAGCTTCGGTTTCACCCTGGGTGACGGCCGGATTCACGTTACGGCCGAAGCGGCGATAGACCGAGCCTTCCGCCGGATTCGCGAGGATGTTGCAGGTGCCATCCTCGGTACGCGCGCCGAGGCTGCGGGCGTCGCAATTGATGTTGCCGTTGTAGCGAGAGTAGTCCTCGACATCGAACAGGTTGTTATTCAGCAGTTCGGAGCGCTCCGCTGCGAGAACGAGCAGCCCTCCCATTATTCCGAGTGTGCCAAGCTTTGTCAGCGCCGGCCATGTGACCCATACCGCCATGATGAAGTCTCCCTTTTGATCTTGTGGTTTTCCGTACTGGAACCGTGCCGACCTGAATCAGCTTCGGCGAGTCTAGGGAGGGAGGTGGGGCGAAACGCCCTCCTTCGGAGGGGGCGGCAGGGGGAGTTACAATTATCCCGACGAGCAGTACGAGGAATAAAATCCGGCATGAAATGAGGCTTTCTCACCCGCCTCTGCAGCATGGCCGGCCACCCGGCTGTCCCCTTCATGCCAATACGGCGAGGAAACTAAATCCGTGCCCGAAAAGGCCTTCCAGCAGCCGGCGAGATCCGGTCACCCGGGCCCGTTTCGCCTTACTCCGGCGCAAAAAAAAGCGCAGCCCGCTCATCACGGACTGCGCCTTCCCTGAGAGCAGTCTTACTTGGTCAGCACATACTGCACAGTGCTGTCGATATCACCCGCTGTGGCGCTGCACCAGGGGTGCGGCGCTGCCGGCAGGCCGATGGGCTGCGCCGTGCCAAGCTCGCCCGGGCCATATTCACGACGCATCTTCTGGTAATCCCAGTAATAGTTCTCCGTATCCCAGTCCACCTTCACAAAATACTTGTGGCGCTCGATAAAGCGGTTGCGCTGGGTGGACGGGTCCGTACTGCTGTACTCGGTATTGCGATAGACGCGGAACACGTCGCCTTTGCGATTCAGGTCGGGCCAGGGGGTGGGTTGGTCGGGCGAGCCCGGCGCCGGCCGCACGGGCGCATGCAGCGTGTAGTACTGGTTATAGAGCGGGCTGCCTTCGCTGCAGCGCTCGGGATTCACCAGGTCTTCCAGGTTGCGGACATGGCCATCGGAGAGCAGGCCGCGCGACTGCGTCCAGTACATGTCACGCAGGTAGGCGGTGCGGATGGACTGCTGGTCCTTCTGGTAGATGGTGGGCGCAAAGAAGCGGCCGACCTGGTCCAGGCGGAACATGCGCTCATTGCTGTTGGCGCCGACATTGTCATTGTGGCAACTGCCGCAATCGCGATCGTAGGCCAGCTTGCCCCTGTTCACTTCCGCCGCGACGCCGGGGTAGCTCTGCCAGCCTGCCTGCACGAACTGACCTTCGGCCAGCGCCGCATTGCCAGTCTGGGTGGCCAACTTGCCCCTGCTCTTCAGCCAGCGGTACATGCCGGCATTGATGAGGTCATTGTCGTCGGCATCGAGCGTGGTCATGTAGGCGGTGAGCGCCTTCAGTTCCGCGGCGCGCATCGAGCCCATGGCGCCGTCCGGCTCCTCCGAGTGGATATAGGAGCCTTCGAAGCCGACATAGGATTCTGTGTGGGACAACGAGCGCCGGATCGGCATGTGGTTGGTCACATTGGGAATCGTGATCGGCGAGAACTGGTAGTCGTTATCGGTTTCGCTGCCCTCGCCGACGTTGCGCACGATATTGTGTTCGCCCGCACCGGCCGGCATGTAGTAGAGCAAGGTGGTCTTGTCGATATCGGCCTCGCCCGGCGCCCACGACGGCCCCGCCTCCTTCGCCACGATGCCCTTGAAGGTGGCGGTGGTGGCGCCGGCCTTGTCGCCCAGCACGGTCCACTTCATGCTCCATTCCGGATTGGGCAGGCCCGGGAACACCTTGGTGATTTTCGTGCCCGGCGCCTTCTCATAGCTGATGCGATAGCCGTGGCAGGACGCGCAGTTGAAGCCGGCCCAGGCGCCGCTGCCCGTGTAGGGATGACTGGACTCCGCCGTGCGATAGCCCACCCAGCCGGTATTCCTCGTATTGCCCCGGGTCTTTTGCGGCGTCGCCAGCAGGAATCCGGGGATCGGGTTGGCCATGGGATAAGGATCGAAATAGACGTCGTTGATGGCCTCGGCCGGCACTTCGCCCGCCACTGTCTTGTAGGCGCCAAACAGTTTGGCCGGATCGGCCGGCTGACGCGTGATGGGATCGGTGGTCTTGTAGGCAAAGATCTTGGCCCAGTCTAGATCACGCATCTTGTGCGCAAGGCCGATATTGAAATCGTAGGACCAGAAGATCTTTCGTCCCTGGGCCACCAGGCTGCTGAAGCCGGTATTGCTGACGGTGACGTTGATGGGCGTGATGGCGCGGGTCTGTGCGCCCAGGCGGGACACCACATCACACTTGTGCGCAAACAGGTCCGTGGAAATGCGCTTGGTCTGCGCATCGATCACGTTATGCGGCTGCCCCGGGCGCAGCAGCGAATCCAGATAGCCCACGCGCTTTTGCACCTGCAGCCGGATCGGCCCTTTGCTGGCGTGCACCGGCACCTTGAACTGCACCTGGCTGTCGCTCCAGGACAGGACATCCTTGCTCCAGGTGCTGTGGGTGAACGGGGTCTCGTAGTTGACCTCGTTCAGGATATCCAGCGACTGGTTGAACATCCGGAGATTGGTTTCCAGCACGCGGCTGTTGCCGATCATGACCTTGCTGAAGTCGACATCGGGGCCGTTGCCAAAGCCGCTGCCGCGCAGGGTGATGGTGTCGCCCGGGCGGATGACGGGCGCGGCGGTGCCGCCCGCCGTCCAGGCCAGGGCGCCGTTGACCAGCATGCTGTTCACCACGGGGGCCGGAAAGTTGAGCGCCGAGAGGCTGCGCATCACCTCGCGGCCGGCATCATAGGAGCAGACCTTTTCCTGCTCGGGAAAGCTGGGGGCCGCCTGGGCGACCGGATAGAGAGCCAGGCCGGCCAGCAGCGCCAGGCCCTTTCCACGCGACGTTCTTGTCATTTTTATTCCCTCGGGGATGGCCGCTCCCGGAACTTGCGGCGTCGAGGATAGTGCAACCACCCGTCGGCCTCCGCCCCCTCCTCTGGAGGGGGGAGGGGGTGGCGGGAGGGGGGGCATGGGCTAGAATGGAACCAGCGTCCAGAAACATAAAAACAACAAAGACCGGAAGGAACCCATGTCAGGAACGACAGCTCCAGCTCCGTTCACGCCCGCCCGCCTGCAGCGCAACGAGCTCCTTCACCTGCTGGATCGCAGCGGGGAATTCGCCCTTACCTTCCTGCTGGCGCCGGCCGGCTTCGGCAAGTCGACCCTGCTGCAGCAATGGCAGCAGCACCGGCCGGATTTGCGGACCGTCTTGCTGCCCCTGGACGCGGGCGATGCCGATCCGGTGCGCTTCTTCCGTCGCCTGAGCAATGTCCTGCGCCAGGCCGTGCCCGATTTCGACACGCTTTACTACAACCCCCTGAGCGCTGAAATCGCCCTGCCGCCGGCTGCGGTGGCGGAGGCGCTGGAGCAGGCACTGGCGGCCGTTCCCGGCCCGCTATGGCTGCTGTTCGATGATTTCCAGCACGCCCACACTCCCTTTATCCAGCAGGTCATGGCACTGGCATTGCAGCGCCTGCCGTCGCATATCCACGTGGTCATGACTTCGCGCCGGCACCCCGGCTTCTCGCTGAGTCGCCTCAAGCTCGACGACCGGCTGCTGATGATCGACGAACACGACCTGCGCCTCGATGCCCGCCAGCTGGGCCATCTTGCCGGCCAACTGGGACTGGAGCTGACACCGCCCCAGGTGGAACGGTTGCTGACATTGACGGAAGGCTGGGTCGCCGGCGTCCGCATGGCCCTGCTCGCGCAGGCCCGAACCGGTCCCGGCGCAGTCGAATGCTTCAACGGCCGCCAGCCCGAGATCATGGACTACTTCGCGCATGTGGTGCTGCGCGACCTCACGCCCGACCAGCACGACTTCGCCCTGTGCACCGCCGTGCTCGAGGAATTCGATGCGGCTTTTTGCGACGCCGTGCTGGGGCGCCGCGATTCGGCCCGCCTCCTCAACCACATCGCCACGCAGGCGCTGTTCCTGCAGGAGTGCGCCGACCGTCCGGGCTGGTTTCGCTACCACACCCTGCTGCAGGACTTCCTGGAAAGCCGCCTGGGCGTGGAAATGCCGGAGCGCGTCGAGCAGTTGCACAGCGACGCGGCCAGCTACCTGCTGCAACAGGGCGAGACCGAGCGCGCCCTGGCGCACAGCCAGCGCGGACCGGCGGGCTGCTTTGCGGCCACCCTCAGCCGCAGTTGCGCCATCTGGCTCAGCAAGGGCAACTACCCCGCCATCCTGCGCTGGATCGGCGCGCTGACCGATGAGGAGCTGGCGGTCGCCGGCGATCTCGCCCTGCCCTTCATCAGCGCCCTGATCTTCTCGCGCCGCTTTAACCAGGCGCGTTATTACCTCGATATCCTCCAGGCCGAGGCAACGCCCGCGGCTGGCCGCTTCGCTGGCGATTCCGCCGTCATTTTCCTGGAAATGATGCTGCAGCTTTTCCAGAACGATACCGACTTCCGCCTGCACGCGGACCAGGCCGTGCTGCTGGAATCCTGCCGGCACCATGACATTCGCGCCTTCAGCCTGGCCATGCTCGCCTATCACCAACTGCAACATGCCAACTTCGTCGCGGCTCGCCAGTACGCCCTGCAGGCCAAGACCGTGCTGGGGCAGCTGGGCTATATCTACCTGGAAAGCTACGCTGACCTCATCCTCATCCTCTGCGACAACAACAGTGGCGACAGCGTTGCCGCCACCCGGCGCTCCGAGGACTTCTACGCGCGCACGCAGGATGACCGCCACAGCCCGAGCTGGGTCAACGCCACCACCGCCATCGCCGTCGTGCGTTACGAGCAGAACTGTCTCGACGAAGCCCAGCGCCTCTGCGAGGAGGTCCTGCCCCAGGTCAATACCTGCTGCGCCACCGAGTTGCTGGTGGCGGTCTACCTGACACTGTCGCGCCTGCTGTCACTCAAGGGCGACCGCCGCCGCGCGCAACGCCTCACCGCGCAGCTGCACCGCATCCTGAGGCTGGGCAACTACGACCGCTTCGTGGCGCAGCTGGCCTGCGAGGAAATGTTGCAGGCCATGGCCCTCGGCACGCGCGAGGACGTGGGCATCGTGGCCCGCCTGCATGAGCTGGAGGAGCGAATGGCCCGCCAGACCTGGCAGGCGGTACGGCCTTATGAAGAGAGCTGGGAACGCTATGGCCTGGCGACGGCGCTCTACCTGCGCAACCGGGATCGCCTGCCGGAGGCCTTGCACGTCCTGGAGGTGTTGTCGGTGTCGAGCCGGCAGGCAGGTGTGCTGCTGCGCGCCGTGGTGATCGATGCCAACCGCGCGGTGATCCTGCATCAGCGCGGCGATACCGCCGCCGCCATGGAACTGGTGCGGCAACTGATCCGTGAGCATGGACTGCAGAGCATCAATCGCCTCGTGCTCGACGAGGCGCCCGGCATGGCCAGCCTGATGCGCCAGGCCCACCAGCATTACCAGGTGACTCTGCCCGAGATTTATCTCGCCATCTTCCAGGAAGTGCTGGCTCCGCCGGCAGATGGCGCCCAGCCAGAGCCGATGGTCCCGGCGGAGTCCACGGCGCTGACGGACAAGGAAACGGAGATCTTCGAGCTGCTGCAGCAGGGCCTGTCCAACAATGCCATCAGCTCGGCGATCGGGATTGCCCTGTCGACCACCAAGTGGCACCTCAAGAACATCTTTGCCAAGCTCGGCGTGGCCAATCGCACGGCCGCCATCCTGCGCGCCGCCCAGATCGGCCAGCGCAAGGTGCAGCCCCTGCCCTGAGCCCCGCGCTCAGGCGTGCGGGGCGAGCCGGTACAGCATGCGGCTGCGATAGCCGGTGACGACCTCGACAAAGCCGGTCAAGGCTTCCGCCAGGGCCGCGTCGGGAATATCCATCAGCAGCGGGCGTCCGCCCAGGGCACGGAGCTTGTCGAGGGTGGCGATCACGACCAGCCCTCCCCGCCCCACCCGGCGCAGCACCTCGGGCGTGAGTTGCTGGTTGCCCCGCCCCAGCAGCATGCCCTGCCCCCCCGTCGCGGTCAGGACCAGTCGGCATTCTCCCTCGGCCGTCAGCCGCTCCAGGGTCGCGGCATCGGCATCGGCAGCCACCCTTACGCCATCCCGGACCACGTCAACGCCCAGGAGGGTGTGGGGCAGGCCCAGGGCCGTCATCACGGCTGCCGTGGTCGTGCCCGGGCCGATCAGCCAGGTCACCCCGGGCTCCATGTGCTCGATGACCTCGGCGGCGATCTCCTGCAGCACCAGCGCCTCGACCTCGGGGCCGTTGCACTTCACCTGCTGCAGGTAGCGGCCCTCCGCCGGCACCTTCATTTCGCCATACCAGCGCGCCGCCAGACGGCCCTCGCGCAGGGCGGCCTCGTCGATGTCCCGCACCTCGGCGGTGTCGATGAGGACCAGTCCCCCCTCCAGCATCAGCTTGACGATCTCCGCAGCCGCGCGTGGCGTCACCGCGAACACACCGGAATGCATCTTGACCCCGGCGGGCAAGCCCAGGACCGGCACCTCGAGGCCCACGCTCCGGCAAATGTCGCGGGCCGTGCCGTCACCACCGGCGAAGAGCAGCAGGTCGACCTGGCGGGCCCTGAGGGCGGCGGCGGTCGCCTCGGTATCAGCGGCCCCGGTGACAGCCCCCGGGGTATGGACGATTTCAGTGGCAAAGCCCAGCTCGCAGGCGATGTCGGCCCCCATCGAACCTGCCGCCGTGAGCACCTGCAGGCGGTCCCGCCAGGGCAGCAGTTCGGCCAGGACGGCCCGGGCACGGGCCTCGGCCTGGGGCTGCGCGCCCCGCGCCAGGGCCAGGCCGGCCACGCCATCGCTGCCCTTGAGCGCCACGGTGCCGCCCAGGCCTGCCAGGGGATTGACCAGGAAGCCCAGCCGGAAACGGGGGACGGAGGGCGGAGGTGAATCAGAAAGAGGTTTCATAGTTGGTTACACATTACACGAGCTGGGCCGATACGCCGGAAAGCCCTCTCCATATACTGACCTCGTAAGGTGAACTGGTTCACACCAGTGCCACCGGAAGCCCTGCCAGGCGGCGCTTCCGGAAAGGTTCACCCACAAGGCCGACGACAGCAGCCGAGGTGTATGATGCAAGCGACTGAAAACCTGATGACAGCGGTGCTCAACAGCAATCCGTTCCAGGGTGCTGCATTGCTGGATGAACACGGACGCGAGATTCCCATTACGGAAGAAATGATCGTGCACGCCTGCGACGAGCTGATGAAGCAGTGGCACTTCCCGCGCCAGGCGGCCTGAACAGTATCGCCGACAGCGCCCGATCACACCAAATCCTCCGCCTTGCGGGGGATTTTTTTTGCCTGTCCCGCCAGCCGCCGGATCACCTGCAGCCGCCCTGCCCGGCTTGCGGACTAGCAGGCCAGCCCCAGAACCCGCCAGCCCGGCGCGGCCAACGGCCTCCGCCACACCGGACCCCATCCCCGGCAGGAACCCGCATCCGAAAAGCTTGAAGCCAGCGCCAGGCTCAGTCCGGACCGGGCTGACCCTCTTCCCGCACCACGCCGCGGCCGCCCAGCATCGCGGCCACCCGGATGCGCAGGTCATCCAGATAGGTGTAGACCACCGGCACCACCACCAGGGTCAGCAGGGTCGAGGTCACCAGGCCGCCGATGATGGCGTGCGCCATGGGGGCACGCTGCTCGGCGCCATCGCCCAGGCCCAGCGCCAGCGGCACCATGCCCATGATCATCGCTGCCGTGGTCATGAGGATGGGTCGCAGGCGGGTGCGGCCGGCCGCCTGGATGGCGCTGGCGCGGTCGCTGCCGTTCTCCACCGCCACCTTCACGAAGTCCACCAGCAGGATTGCGTTCTTGGTCACCAGACCCATCAGCATGATGATGCCGATGATGGAGAAGATGTTCATGGTGCTGCCGAAGGCGAACAGTGCGATGAACACGCCGATCAGCGACAGCGGCAGCGAAGTCATGATGGAGACCGGCAGGATGAAGCTGTTGAACTGCGAGCCCAGCACCATGTAGATGAAGATGATGGCCATCAGCAGTGCCGTCGCCGCATAGCCGATGGATTCCTCCATGTCCTTGTTCTGGCCCTCGGTCTGGAAGCGGTAGCCCGCAGGCAGCTTCATCGAATCCTGCAGGCGCTTGATGTCGGCGCCGATGTCGCCGGCGGGGCGCCCGCTGACGTTGGCGTCGATCATCACTTCACGAAAAAGGTTGCGGCGGTTGATCTGGGAGGCGCCGGTGGTTTCCGTGATGGAGGCGATCTGGGTCAGCGCCACCATATTGGGCACGCCGTTCGCGTCCGGCTGGCTGCTGGACAGGAAGATGTTGTCGAGGTCGGCGGCGGTATAGCGTTCGCTGCGCGGCAGCTGCACGGCCACGTCGTAGTTCTCGCCGCGCGTGTCCTGCCAGGTGGTGACGGCATCGCCGGCCAGCAGCGGCCGCAGCGCCGCGCCTACCTGCGCCACCGAAAGGCCGAGGCTGGCGGCCTGGTCGCGATCGATGTCCACCGCCAGCGTCGGCTTGGGATCGGAGAGCGAGGTGCGGATGTCAACGAGTCCGGGGATCTTGTGCAGGCCGGCCACGAGCTCATCCGAGATGCGCTGCAGCTGGTCGAGGTCCGGTCCCTGCACCGACAGCATGATGGGTTTCAGGCCTCCACTCACCGACTCCGCCGCCGCCGCCACCGAGGTGATCTTGATGCCGGCGACGTTGAGCAGGCGGCCGCGGATGGCCACCACCAGCTGCTTCTGCGAAATGCTGCGCTCCGCCTTGGGTTTCAGGCGCACGCGGATGCCGGCGCGCTCCTTGCCGGTGTCCATGCCGCTGTTGAGGGTGGCATAGGTGGAAATGACTTCCGGATATTCGCGGATGATCTTCGTGACCTGGTCCACCTTCTGCTGGGTGTACTCCAGCGACGAGCCGCTCGGCGTTTCAAAGCGCACGTTGATCTCGGAGAGGTCGGGCTCGGGCACGAACTCGCCGCCGATGCGCGCCGCCAGCGCAAAGGCGCCAAAGAGCGTGGCAATGGCGATGAAGATCACCAGGCTGCGGTTGCCGGCCTGCACGCGATGCACCCGGACACCGCGCCACCAGTAGGGCACGGGATAGCCCCAGGTTTTCTCGCGCAGGCTCCAGTCGATGAGGCGGCCGTAGACATCGCCGAGGCGATCGAGGCCGGCCGAGAAGCGGTCCAGGCCACGGCCGATGAAGCTGGTTTTTTTCCGGCCATGCGTGTCGGGGTCGTACCAGATCGAGGACAGCATGGGGTCCAGCGTGAAGCTCACGAACATGGACAGCAACACCGCCGTCGCAACGGTGACGCCGAACTGGAAGAAGAACTTGCCGATGATGCCGCCCATGAAGGCCACCGGCAGGAACACGGCGACGATGGTCAGGGTGGTGGCCAGCACGGCCAGGCCGATTTCCTTGGTGCCATCCAGTGCGGCCTGGCGGTGGCCCTTGCCCATGCCGTTGTGACGCACGATGTTCTCGCGCACCACGATGGCGTCGTCCACCAGCAGGCCGATGCACAGCGACAAGGCCATCAGCGTCATCATGTTGATGGTGAAGCCGAAGAAATAGATGCCCGCCAGCGTGCCCAGCAGGGAGATCGGCAAGGTCAGCCCGGTAATCACGGTGGAGCGCCAGGAGCCCAGGAACAGCCACACGATCAGCACCGCCAGCACGGCGCCTTCCAGCAAGGTCTTTTGCACGTCGTCGAGGGAATTGCGGATGGACTTGGAGCTGTCGGCCACCACCACCATCTCCATGCCGGCGGGCAGCGACTGCCGTACCTCATCGCCCACCTCGCGGGCGGCATCGACCACCGCGATGGTGTTGGCGTCAGAGGTCTTGACGATATCCAGCGACACGGCGCGGCGACCGTTGACCAGGGCCAGCGAGGCCAGCTCCTGCTCACCGTCGACGACGTCGGCCACCTGCTCCAGGTAGACAGGGCCGGCGGGACGCTGCGCCACGATCAGGCGGCGGAAGTCCTGCGGATTTTTCAAACGCCCCCGGAGCTGCACGACGAGCTCGGCGGTAGCGGAACTCACGGTGCCCGCCGGCAGTTCCTGGTTCTCGGCCTGCAGGGTGCGCACCACCTGGTCGACGCCGACGTTGTAGGCGCGCAGGCGGTCGGGGCGAACATTGATGCGGATCTCGCGCTTCACGGCGCCGATGAGGTCGACCTTGCCGACGCCGGTCACGGTCTGGAAGCGCTTGCGGATGCGCTGGTCCACATAGGTGGAAATATCGCGCGGGCTCAGCGTGTCCGAGGTGAAGGCATAAGAAAGCACCGGCGTCGAGGCCGGGTTGTAGCGCTCGATGATGGGCTCGTCGATCTCGTCGCGGAATTCCGCCTTGGCCCGCGCCACCTTGTCGCGCACGTCCTGCACCGCGGTCGCCACCGGCACGTCCAGGTAGAACTCCACGAAGACCATGGAGCGGCCTTCATACGAGTAGGAGAAGACCTGCTTGACGCCGGCGATGGTGTTCACCGCCTCCTCCAGCTCGCGGGTGACATCGGACTCCACCACTTCCGGCGACGCGCCCGGATAGGGCGTGGTCACCACCACGAAGGGGAAGCTGATGTCGGGGAACTCCTCCACGCGCAGGTCGCGATAGGCAAAGAGGCCGAACACCATCAGGCCCATCATGAGCATGGCGGCGAAGACGGGATTGTTGATGCTGATACGGGTAAGCCACATGGTCTCGGGTCCCTGGCGTCAGGCGCGGGTTGTTCTTCTGGGATTCAGGAAACGTAAGGACGCGGCTTACTCGCTGAGGCGGGCGGCGCGGCCGATGGCGCTATCGGTGAGGCGGGCCACTACGACGGTGTCGCCCTCCTTGACCCCGGATTTCAGGAACAGCCGGTTGCGTCGCTCATCGCGACCGATGACCTCGACTGCGCGCTGCTCCAGCTTGCCACCGGCCAGCACGAGCACCCAGGCCTTGCCCGCCGTTTCATGCAGCGCGTCGAGGGGCAGGCCCAGGGCCTGGCCGCCGGCGCCTGCGCTGATTTCGCCACGGGCATACATGCCCCCCTTCAACTCCTGCCTCGGGTTGGGCACGCGCACGTATACCGAGATGGCGCGGGTGCCACTGTCCGCCACCGGATTGATGCGAGCGATCACGCCCTCGAAGCGGCGCTCGCCAAAGCCGGTCACGGTGAAGGCGAGTCGCTGCCCCACCTTTACTTCGGCAATGGCGGCGGCCGGCACCGGCACTTCCAGTTCCATCTCGGCCAGATCAACGATTTCGAACAGGCGCGCATCCATGCCGACGCTGCTGCCCGGCTCGACAAAGCGGCGCGCGATGATGCCGGACTGGGGCGCTTTCACCACGGTGTCGGCCAGGGCCTTGCTGGCGATGGCCACCAGGGCCTGCTGCGCACGCGCCTGCTCCTCGCGGGCCTCGGCCTCGCCGACACTGCGCGCATACTCGATTTCGGAAAAATATTTCTTCTCATAGAGCTCGCGATTGCGGTCGGCAAGCGCACGCGCAAGCTTCGCGTCCACCTGCGCCGCGGCCAGCTGGGCCTCGGCCTGGCGCACGCGCGCCTCGACATCCTGGGTGCCCAAGCGCGCCAGCACCTGCCCCGCCGTCACGCGCTCGCCTTCGCGCACCAGCACGCTGCTCACCTCGGCCGGCACGCGCGATTGCACCGTGGTCTGCTTCAGCGGCTGCAGGGAACCCGACACCGGGAGGCCGCCGCTGACCTGCACGCGCTCGACACGGGCCACGTCCACTGGAGCCAGCTCCAGCATGGCCGGCGCCGCCGCCACGGCAGGCTTGCCGTCGTCCTGGCCGCCGCAGCCGGCAAGGCCCAGGACCAGCAACGCGGGAGCGATCAGGGCCATGCGGCCCGGCAGTCTGTGCATCATGTTGCGTCTCCGGAGGAGTTCTTGTCGTTGGGCGAAGCCGTGGCAGGGGCCAGGCCCCGCCACAGCATGCGAAACAGCGTGGGCAGGAGCCGCGAGAGCTCCAGCGCCTCACCCTTGATGAGCCAGGCCACCACGAGGCCGTCAAAAAGCGCCGTCCAGAAGATCGCGGCCACTTGCGGGTCGATATCCTCGGCGGTCAGGCCATGCGCCTGCAATTGTTCAGTAAAGCCCCGTGACAAGGCCCAGACCTCGTCATAGAAGGCGGAGAGGCGGTCGCGGACGTCCGGGTCACGCGCCAGGCTCAGGCATTCAAGGTAAAGCCGGGGCCACTCGGGATCACTGGTGCAGCGCTCGAGGCTGGTCGCAAACATGCCGGTGAGGGCCGCCAGCGGATCACCGCCGTCGCGGATCAGGGTGTGCAGATCCCCCAGCAAGGGCGCGGTGTCCTGGCGCAGGCGCGAATCCAGCATCGCGAAGAAGAGATCGTTCTTGCTCTTGAAGTGCCAGTAGATGGCGCCCTTGGTCATGCCCGCATCGGCGGCGACCTCGTCCAGGGAAGCGCGCTGGAAGCCCTTGTGGGCAAAGACACGGGCGGCGCTCGCGATGATGCGCTCACGAGTCTCCTGGGCGGGGGAAGAGGGCTGCACTGGTGCCTGGTAGGACAACAGCGCGGAGAAATTCTCGGGCGGGCCAAGATGCGCCCGGACCTCGGCCTCGTCCACGCCGGCCACGGCGGCGACAGCCGCGGCGGTGGGCGGGCGGGGGGCGCTGAGGCGGGCAGCCTCACGCAAGGCGGACAGGAGTTTATCGCGCATGGCGGCAACATCGGCTGAAGTAGTCAGGAGTTCTAGCATACTGGCCGGTATGCGTACATACCAACCGGTATTGACCGCCGGGTCACAGGAAGGGCTTGAGCCTTTAGCGGTAAATCACTAGATTCAAACACCCGATTGAATCAGCAGTTTGACTGATCGCCCCTGCCCGGAGCCCGCCATGTACCGCATACGCCCGCTTGCCTCGGTTGGAATGGACTCCAGCGCCGCCACCCGCGCCGCGCTGATCGAGGCCGCCGCTCCCCTCTTCGGCGCGCAGGGCTTCGAGGCGACCCGCACCCGCGAGATTGCTGACAAGGCCAAAGCCAATGTATCCGCCATCAACTATCACTTCGGCAGCAAGATGGGCCTCTACCAGGCCGTCATCAAGAAGCAGTCGGAAGCCATGAACGACAGCTTCCCGCTGGAGACCGACAGCGTGCGTGGCGGCGACCCCGCCAGCCGCCTGCACTGGCTGGTCCTCAACATGCTGCGCCGCGCCCTCAGCAACTGTGACGATCGCCTGAAAGTATGCCTGCGCGAGTTCGTGGAGCCGACCGAGGCCCTGGACTTTCTGGTCAAGGAAATCGTCTCGCAGCAGTTCGGGATCATGCAGGCGGTGGTGAGCGCGGTACTGGGCCGCGAGGCCCGCGAGGACGAGCTGCACCGCTTTACGGTGAGCGTGGTCAGCCAGTGCTTCTACTACGGTCTGGCCGAACCCCTGCTAACCCGCCTGGGCGTGGGGATTCCGCAAACGGACGCCGAGATCGAGGCCCTGGCCGAGCACATCACCCGTTTCAGCCTGGCCGGATTGCGCGCTTCGGCCCGCAGCGCAGAGGCCTGAGACGCCACCCCTGTTCAAATGGATTCCGCCCCCTCCCCTGCCCGGCGGATGACCGTAATTACCACCTCGGACTGCCGGATGTGTCCTCGTCTCGTGGCCGCCAACCGCTAAGCTGGCCTCGCCGGCCTGGTTGCCGCCCACCCAAAAGAAACTTCAAAAATAACGAGGCATATCGCCATGGAAAAACTCCTCAAGGGACTCGCCCTCCTTTTGACCCTGACCATGGGCGGCACCGCCCTGGCCGATGGCATCTCCGACTTCAACAACAGCTGGGCCGGTCGCGCCCTGTCCCTGCAGCGCCAGCTGGACGTGGCCTCGCCGCTGAAGGACAACAACATCCTCGGCAGCCATAACACCTACAACTCCTCGGTCTACACCACGCCGATCAGCTATCTCGATCCGCAGCAGAACCATTCCATTTACGACCAGCTGCGCATGGGCGCGCGCTTCATCGAGCTCGACGCGCACTGGACAGCCCACACCCACGGCTGGCCCTGGGAATGGGGCACCGACCTGCTGCTGTGCCACTCCGGCATCGGCTCGAGCGTTGGCGCCCTGCACGTTGGTTGCAGCACCGCCGACCGCTTTGTGCGCGACGGCATGCAGGAAGTGCGCAGCTGGCTGGACGCCAACCCGAATGAAGTCATCATCCTCTACGTCGAAGACCACACCGACGGCCGTCATCAGGAGCTGCTCAACGTCCTCAACAACAAGCTGGGCGGCAAGATCTACGCCAGCAGCGGCTGCAAGGCGATTCCCGACACGCTGACCAGGCAGCAGGTACGCCAGGCTGGCAAGCAGGTCGTGTTCTGGAAGGACGGCGGCTGCTCCGGCAACGCCGGCATGGCCAGCCTCGCCTACACCAGCCTCGGCAATATTGGCCGCATCTGGGAGGACGGCACCAACATCGGCTTCATCAACGGCCTCTTCAACGGCGGTGTCGACCGCATCAGCGCCGACAATGTGCGCACCGCCTTCAAGACCGGCGGCAATATCGTCAACCTCGACCATATGGTAACGAGCGACGGTCGCCTTGCCGCCGGCGTATGGAGCTGGGACGTCAACGAGCCCAACAACTACGGCGGCGACCAGGACTGCGCCGTGCAATGGGGCAACGGCCGCTGGGACGACACCAGCTGCGGCAACAGCTATCCCTACGCCTGCCACCAGCCCGGCACCAACAACTGGTACGTGACGCAGCAGGCCGGTCCGTGGAATGGCGGCGCGGCCGCCTGCGCCGCGGTGGGCAACAACTACAAGTTCGACGTGCCGACCAACAGTTACGACAACGAACAGCTGAAGGCCGCCAAGGGTCCGGTCGCCAACGCCTGGCTGAATCACAATGATGTGGCGGCTGAAGGCCAGTGGATCATTCCCGGCGTGACGACGAGTGCGGCCGCCTATCGCTCGCTGACTGATGGCCGCAGCGGCCTCTGCCTGGACGTGCGCAGCAGCGGCACCGCCAACGGTACCCCGGTGCAGCTGTGGACCTGCAACGGCAGCAACGCGCAGAAGTGGTGGTACGACGGCGCCAACGGCTTCATGCGCAGCGCCCTCGCCCCCAACAAGTGCCTGGACAACCGGGGCCAGGCCTACAACGGCGGCGAGATCGTCCTCTGGGATTGCGTGGACAGCAACAATCTGCGCTTTGACTGGATCGGCAACACGCTGCGCAACCGCCACAACAACAGCATTGCGGTGGATGCCTTCGGCACGCAGGCCGGTTCGCGCGTGGGCCAGTGGACGTTCCATGGCGACCTGAACCAGCAGTGGAACTGGGGCAACTGATTCCCGCTTCTCCTGCATGAGACGCTGTCGCTGCTGACGGTATCCCATCAAGAAAACGGCCCTCTAGAGGGCCGTTTTCTTTTTCCCGCCCGGCGAAAGCACACAGGCATCACCGGATTTTCCATGCTCATGACCCGCTTCAGCCTGGCCGGCTTGCACACCAGCGCCTAGCTGCGCCAGATCGCGTACTCCGCCTCCAGCGAGGCTGCCTCCCCCTCGCTGTCCGCCAGCACGATACGCAGGGCCATGCGGCCCTTGCCCTTGCGCCGCAGGCTGGCCTGCAGGGTGTCGCGCGCTGCCGTCTCCGGCAGCGTCACCGTCGCGGTGAAGTCACCGCACAGCGGTTTGCGAAAGACAAAACGGGAATCGAAGATGGCCACCTGGCAGGGGCCGATTTCCTGTTCACTCCAGAGCGTGAGCAGGCACCAGCCGGTGATGCAGCCAAGGGCGGTGATGCTGCCCGCAAATGCCGTCCCCTTGTCGTTGATATTGGGCGCCAGCGGCACCTGCAACACCAGCGTCTCGCCATCGAAGGAGTGCAGCCCAAGGCGCATGGCGGCGGTCAGCGGAATTTCGTTCCGGAGACTTTCCACCACGCGCGCCGCGCGGGCCTGCGGGGTCTCCACCACGGCCGCCGTCATCGCCTCATCCCTGCCATTCCGATACATACTCCCCGATCGGCAAGGGCACGATGCGGCGCGGCTCCGCCGCGGCCGTTCCCGCATAGATAAACCCCGAAATACTTTCCTCGCCGGACAGGCCAAGCGCGGCGCGCACCAGCGGCGCCTTTGCCAGGAGACCGGTCCGCCACATGGTGGCAAAACCCTGGGCATGCAACGCCAGCATGAAATTCTGAACGGCGGCGCCCGTGGACAACAGCAGCTCCTCGTCGGGAACCTTGGGGTCGGGCTTGTGCACCGTCACGGCCACCACGATCAAGGGCGCGCGCAGCGGCATCTTGCGCAGTCGCTCGACGTCGTTGGCGTCGAGGTCTGGATTGGCGGCGCGCGAGGCGTCCACGAAGACCTCGCCCAGCTGGCGCAGGGCGTCGCCGCGCAGCACCAGGTAGCGCCAGGGCCGCAACACGCGGTGATCAGGCGCGCGCAAGGCACAGGCGAAGGCGGCCGCCAGCGCGGCGGCATCGGGCGCAGGCTCGACAAGCTTGCCCTGCGAAACCCGGGTGAGAATGGCGTCCAGCGTATCCATGTATGTGCCGCCTTGAGAAGTTACGCCAGCGAGTGACGGGAAGCCGGTGCCGACACGGGCTCCGCCTGCTGGGCATTCACCTGCGCCAGCGCATTGCCTGCCTCGTCGAGTATGCGCTGCATGATGTCCGCCACGGCCGGCACATCGTGCACCAGCCCTTGCACCTGCCCGATGAGCTGAATGCCGCGCTCATGGTCGCCGTCGATGATGGCGCGGCGGATTTCGGCAGTGGCGGCGCCAAAATAGGCCAGCTTCAGCGTTTGCGCAAAACCGTTGTGCAACACCTCGCGGATGAGGCCGAACAGCGGCCGCCCGCTTTCACGCGCCGCGCCCAGCGCCCGCCACAGCGCGCGCCAGAGTGTCAGAGGCCGCGCCATGCGCTGCTCGGATACCGGCGTTTTCATCACCCGGCAGGGCATGCTGTCAAAGTTGGCGTTGTAGATCGTCTCGCCCGCCGTCTTTGAGACTATGAGGTCCTTGGTGCGCGCATGCGCCGGGCTTTCGCGCGAGGCGGCAAAGCGGGTCCCCATGGCCACGGCATCGGCGCCCAGCGCCAGCGCGGCGACAAGGCCGCCACCGGTGCCGAAGCCCCCGGTGGCGATGATGGGCAGCTGGGTGACCTGCCGGATCGCCGGCACCAGTACCAGCGAGGTAATGTCGCCGCCATGCGCGGCCGCCTCGTGCCCGGTGACGAGCAGCGCATCCACGCCGGCACGCTCGGCGCCCTTCGCGTGTTTTTCAGTGACCACGGTGGCGATCACCTTGCCGCCATAGGCATGCACGCGCTCGCAGATCCAGTCGCCCTTGCCCAGCGAAAAATTGAGCACCGGCACCTTTTCCTCGATGGCGACCTCGGCATTGGCGGTGGCGCCCGGCATGATGAGGGCGACGCCCACTCCGAAGGGCTTGTCGGTCAGGGTCCGGGTGCGGCGAATCTCCGCCCGCGTCTCGTCCGGGCCCAGATGCCCCACGGCGAGAATGCCGAGGCCGCCGGCATTGCACACCGCGGCCACAAGGTCGGCGTTGGCCACATAGGTCATGCCCGGGCAGATCACGGGATGCTCGATGCCCAGTAACCGGGTGATTCGCGTCTGCATGAACACCATCCTGACTGAATGAAGAAGCCCGCGCCGCGGGCTTACTTGGCCTTTTTCGACTTCACGGTCTTCTTGGCCTTGGCCGCCGCCTGCTTCTGCTTTTCCTGCGCAGCCTTGAAGGCGCCCGCCTCCACCGCCTCCACCGTCACGCGAACGTCGAGCTCGTCGCTCACGACCGGCACGTACTTGCCCATGCCGAAATCGGAACGCTTGATGCGGGTGCTGGCATTGAAGCCGGCGGCGAGGGCATTGTCATAGAAGGGGTGCGGGCCGGCCTTGTTCAGCTTCGCCTCCAGCGTCACTTCGCGGGCAATGCCATTGACCGTGAGTTCGCCCACCAGCGTAAAGGTGCCGGCCTCGCGGTTCACGTCGCGCAGCGCGGTGCTGCGGAAGGTGACGTCGGGAAACTCCTTGCTCTTGAAGTAATCGCCGGATTCGATGAGATGCTCGTTGAGCAGGGGAACATGCGAGTCCAGGCTTTTCACCGGAATGCTGAGGGTGACGGACGACTTTTCAGGATTATCCTGGTTGCCCTCAATGCTGCCGCTGACCTCGGCGAACACGGCCCCGGGCGTGGAAAAGCCGACATGGCTCCAGCTGAAGCTCACCTGAGTATGCGTCGGATCAATCGTGTAGGTCACGATGTTATCCGCCAGCGCGGCGGCGGAAGTGGTGGCCAGTGCGGCCACGAGAGCGATCTGTCGCAACAGTTTCATGTCAGTCCTCATTTCCCGGTAAATGGCCCGCCGCCTGGGCGAACGGGCCGATGTTCTTGTTACGCGCCCAAGAACCTATTTCAGTAGGGCAGTCTGCCTCTGGCAAGTCGGGATAAATCCCGACCTACCGCATTAGGCTCCAAGGCGAAGCAGGCGTAGTAGCGGTCGCAGCCACATGACCGGAGGCAGCACGGCCGCGTCCGTCCCGGCTCAGGCTTCGTCGGCGGCGGCAGCCGGCGCCGTCTCGGGCCGGCTGACCGAACCCGAGCGCTGCGCCAGCCAGTCCTTGCTGATGGCCCAGGTGGTGTGCGCCGCCTTGCCCCCGGTAAACACACCGGCATGTCCACCCGGCACGATATGGAATTCCCGGTCGACGGAGCCTACCACTTCCATCACAGCCTGCGCGGACGCCACCGGCACGATCTTGTCATTGTCACCGGCGAAGGCGAGCAAGGCGCTCCTGATGTCGCGGAAGTCGGCGTCGCAGCGGCCCAGGCGGATGCGGCCGCGCGCCAGGCGGTTATACAGGCCCATCTTGCGGATCAGCTGCTGCACGGTGGCGCCCGGGTAATCCGGCATGTTGGTGAACCATTCGTTCATGGTCATGTAGCGCGACACATATTCGTCGTCGGCAAGATTGCGCACGAGCTCAAGGTAGCTCGACACGGTCCCGACGGGATTGGTCATCTTGAACATGAAGGACAGGCGCTTGCCGGGCACATGGAACAACTTGCGCTGCATGCGGTCGATGCGCAGGCCGGTGACCTTGCCGATGGCCCAGACCGGCTTGCTGAGCGCGCGATAGACGCTGCCCACGAAGCCCATCTTGTGCATGTCGACCGGCGAGGCGATGGTGACGAGGTTGCTTACCTTGTCATCACGGCTGGACGCCAGGTAGAGCATGGCCAGCAGGCCGCCCATGCAGTAGCCGAGCAGTGACTGTTCCTGGCTGCCGCTATGCTCGCGGATGGCGCGCATGGCCTTGGGAAACCAATCGATGACGTATTGCTCAAGCGAGACATCGAGATCGCCGGTGCCGGGAGTGCCCCAGTCGATCAGATAGACGTCAAAGCCGTGCGCCAGGAAATACCGGGCCATGGAACGGTCCGCCATGAGATCGAAGATCCAGGCGAACACGCCCAGCGGCGGCACCAGAATGAGCGGCGTGCCGTAGCGACGCTGGCGCACGCGCAGGCTGGCGCCATCGATGAGCACCGTGTCCTCCGCCAGCGGCCGGTAGTGCTTCACGGTCATAAGACCGTCGCGGAAGATGATCTCGTGGGGAGTCTTGTCCTGCTGCAGGTAGCGCTGCTTGTTGACGCGGCGCTGCACGGCATTGTTGACGAAGGCGGAACCGGTCTTGAACAGGCGCAGGCCGCGCTCGAGGGTTGTGCTCATACTTCCTCTTTGATGGCAGACAGGGACGACCCTCCCCCGGAAGCGTCATTCTAGGCCGGTGGGGGGGCCAGCCCAACCCTCCTTTTGGGCGATTGCCCGGAGGTTCAGGCGACTGCATGGAGAGGCCCCCGTGACAAGGGCCGGGAGCGCTGCCTCGGGTTCGCCGCCAATGACAGGCGCGAAAATACGCCAGCCCCGACGCTCAGGCTTTCTCGGCCGGCAGAAACCGGTGAAACGCCCAGGCGCAAACCATCAGCAAGGACAGGCCCACCACCAGGGTCGGCAGCAACACCTTCCAGGCGGGCGCGCCCAGCAGGATGACTATGGGATGGGCCCCGGCCGGCGGATGCACGGTATGCGTCAACACCATCAGGGTGATGGTGGCGCCCACCGCCAGCGCGACCGACCACCAGGCCCCGTCGAACAGCCAGAGCGCGACGAAGCCGATCACGGTGGCCATGGCATAGCTCACCAGGACGTTGCGCGACTGGGAAAAGGGGCTGTCCGGCGCCAGGAAGAGCAGCACGCAGGAGGCCCCGAAAGGGGCCAGCAGCAGGGGCTGGTGCAGCTGCTGGCCCAGGGCCTGCAGCAGCAGAATGGCCAGGCAGCTGCCCGCCCCAGTCCACAAGGCCTTCTGCCAAACGACCGGCGCCACCGCGGGCAATAGCGGTGCCTCCGGAAGGAATTCTTCCTGGTCTTGCATTGTTTTTCCCCGTAACCGGCTGACCGGCATGTCGCACCATCCCGGTGCGCAAGGGTCGATACTAGGGGGCTGGAGCCCGGGTCGGAAGCGCCTTCCCCTGAGCGGTCTTATCAGGCCGACTGATGAATGGATCATGGACTTGCGTATTGGCGATCCCGGTCCGATCTTCGGCCAGTCCCCGGGGCCTTATGGGACCCCCGCGACACCCCCTGGGGTGCATGCCTTCTCGCGCAAGGCCGGGGGCGCTAAGGTAAGGACTGCGGCGTCCCTCACGGCAGAGGGCACGCCTGGCCAAACGCGTCATGGAGTCCCGCGATGAAACCACTGCTGCCTGCCCTCCTCCTGTTCCTGGCCGCCGCGCCGGCGCAGGCGGAAATCTTCAAGTGGGTCGATGAGAAGGGCCGCACCCACTTTGGTGAAACCCTGCCGGAGAAATACCGCAAGTCCGCCACCACCCTGACCCCGCAGCCGCTCAACACGATTAACGGCAATACCCTGCGCGGTCCGGGCGGAAGCGATGACGACCGCTCAGCCGCCCCGGCGGAATCCCCTCCGGCGGATGTGCCGCCCGTGCAGAGCGAGAAGGAACTTTGCGAGGCGCGCCATCTGAAGTTCCAGCAGAGCCAGGAGTGCTTCGCCCGGTATCGCAACGCCAATGGCTCGCTGAAGGTCGAGGCCTCGCAGAACTGCGAGAATGTCGAGCAGCCCTCGCCCTGCGACTAGGGGCTTGCTGAATCGCTCCGCCTTGCAGGGAAGGGCCTAAGCGTCGGAGCGACTGTCCTGGAGCTCATCCGCCCCACAGATTCCCCTGCCCGGCCCTGCGATTTGCGCTAGCGCCGGGGTACCGGCAGGTCGCTGCGCAAGGCCAGCTCTGCCGCTGGCACCGGCGCCGGGCGCGTGAGCCGGTCATGCCCCCGGGCGGAAGCAGGCTTGCACATCTCCAGCGCCAGCGCCGCGAAGCGGGTCTGGAAAGCAGCCAGCGTCCATTGGCCATAAATGGTGTGGCCGCCCTCATAGGCTTGTTCCTGGTACTCCTCGCGCGTCGTCACGTAGCCCATATAGTCATTGCAGTAAGTGCAAAGCAGCGCCTGCGTCACACCACGCACCGCAAGAGTGGCGGCAACCGACTCGCGCAGGCGACGCCCGGCGGTGGTGGTGAACTCGCCCGGGCAGCAGACGATCGCCAGCGCTCCCAATGTCACCACCTGCAGAGGCAGGACCGTTGGCACGAGCGGACTCTGGCGCAACGCGCCACCTCGCGCCTGGCGCTTCATTTCGGCAACGACAGGATCGGCGAAGTCGGGCAGGGCCAGTTTGTCGAGCGCCATGCCGAGTACGGTCTTCGGCCCGGCCTCCATCAGGATGTCCTTGGCCCCCTGGGCGGCATAGATACGGCGGAAATAGGCTTGTTCCTGTGCCGGGTAGCGCGCCAGTTGGCGCAGACGCCGCTGGCGCAGGCGTTTCGCCAGGAAGCGCGCGCCGGCCGCCACCGGTGCGGGCATGCCGGGACCGTCGATGCGCGTGCCGGCGAAAAAACCCACGCCATGGCAAGGCTCACTGGTCCAGGCCTCCTGCTCGCCTTCGGCGAAGGCCGGCGCGGCGTGAATCGCGGTGAAATCGGCATAGCTGAAAATGCTGTCGATGGCGCCCTGGACGGGCTCGCCTGCCGAGGCCAGCAGGGCCAGTGCCAGTTCGCTCTGGTAGCGGCCATTGCGACGGGCATAGTCGACTTCCGCTTCTCCACGAATGCTGGCCCGGCGCGCGATATCGCCGGGGCCATGGTAGTGCGGTGACACGTCGCCGGCCGTGCCCTGGGCAAAGATCGCGACGGCTCCCTTCACGCCCGCCGCTTCCAGCACGCCCTCGGCATGGGCGGCGGCGTAACCCTTGTTGTCGCCATCGTGAAGCCGGAGCGCGCTGCCGAGGCAGGTGGCGTGCACGCCAAAGAATGACAGCAAGGCGCACAACCTGCCCTCGCGCCGCAGGCCCAGCACGGCCATGTCGCGATCGAGGGCGAGATGGGCATCCGTCGGGGTGCGCGGCGTGACATCGGGGTTGCGGTTATACGCGGCGAGCGAGCGGTTCCAGGCGACCGGCACGGCCGGGTCAAAGCCCCCCTGCACCAGCACCAGCTCGGAGGCGGCCGCACCGGCACGCGCGGCAAGCAGGGCGGCAGCCGCAGCAGCCACGATCGCCTCGACATGCGCCGGCACGTAGCCCGGCGTGACCATGTTGTACAAGGATTCCTGCGCGCACCCCCCCGGGCCGGAGTGGGTGTGGGTGCAGGTCAGCACCAGGGAGGCCTCATCGAAGGCAGTGCCGACCTCCCCGCGCACGGCGTCAACAATGCCCTGGCGCATGGCATGGGTGACATAGCCCAGGTCCAGGCAACAGAAGTACAGCGGGCAGCCCGCCTCGTCAGCCAGGTATACGGCACGTGCAAACAGCGGCGTGCGCACGCCCCGGGCGCGCTGCTGCCACTGCCCGTAGCCATGCATGGCATGCCCGCGCGGCACGATGGCGATTTCCTGCTTGCTCCAGCCGGCCTGGTACACGGCGACTCTCCTGTTATTTTTCGAGTGCAGGCCGGCGCTGATCGCCCGGACCCACCGTCCATTCCTCTTGTCCCGCAAGGCATCTGTCAGCTCATTGAGCCGTCGGCCTCGCAGGGATGGCGCCCGACGCCGTCGCGGAGCTTTTCCACCAGTCCCGACTCGCGCCAGGGCAAGGCGGCCAGGGTGGCCTCGACCACGGCATCGCTCGCGCACAGCGTGAAGCGCCTGCGGGCACGCGTGACCGCGGTATACAGGAGCGGCCGGTTAAGGACAGGGGTCATCGCGTCGGGCAAGACCAGCAGCACTTCATCGAATTCCGAGCCCTGGGCCTGGTGCACCGTCATGGCCCAGGCGGGCTCGTGCGCGGGCAGGCGGCCGGGCGCCAGCACGCGGAACTCGCCAGGTGCGACCTCGAAGAAAACGCGCAGTCCGTCCGGGGTGGCGAGGCAGATGCCGATATCGCCGTTGAACAGGCGCAGGGCATAGTCGTTGGTGCGCACGATCACCGGACGTCCCACATACCAGCCGCCAGTAGCGGGCTCCAGCAGCGCATTCAGGCCTTCAACGCCCGCCGCGCCCTGCCGATGCGCGCACAGCACGCGGAAGCGCAGGAAGGCTGCGAAGGCGGCAGCAGCCTCGCCTTCGCGCGCAGCGGCACGAAAGGCTGCGTAACCCTGTTGCAGCGCTTCACGCAGGGTGGTCGATGCCATCCGCCCCACGTCGCTGCCGGAGGCCAGGGCGGCCAGGAAACGGCCGGCATCGCCAACGCGGGAGGCGCTGGCGAGCGCGCCAATGGCACTGTCGGCGGCGAAGCGGTAACTGCGGGTGAGTTCGATGCGGCAATCCGCGAGGCCCTGCGCCTTCGGCACGACCTGCGGGGTGACGTCAAAGGGCGCGAGCCGTTGCGCCAGCGTCGCGCTATAGCCTTCGCTCGCGCAGAGATCGCCAAATACGCTACCGGCTTCCACCGAGGCCAGTTGGTCGCGGTCCCCGAGCAGGACGAGTCGCGCATGCGCCGGCAAGGCCACCAGCACCGCCCGCATCATGGCGAGGTCGATCATCGAGGCCTCGTCGATCAGCAGCACATCGCAGGCGAGCGGATTGCCGGCATCGTGTCGATAGCGACCGCTGTCACCCTGGGCGCCCAGCAAGCGGTGCAAGGTCTGCGCCTGCTCGGGAATGGCCGCTGTCACCGCCGCCGGCACCGCGAGGCTGGCCTTGGCCCCCCGGATGGACTCGGACAGACGCTGGGCCGCCTTGCCCGTCGGAGCGGCCAGCAGGATGTGCAGGGGCAACACCCCTGCCTGCAGTTGCAGCAGGGCCAGCATTTTTACCACGGTGGTGGTCTTGCCGGTGCCCGGGCCACCGCTGACCAGCGTCAGCGCCTTGAACTGGGCCAGCAGCGCCGCCAGACGCTGGCGGTCCTCAGGGTCGTCTGCCGGAAAGAGCGCCGAAAGATCATGCCGCAACGCCGACGGGTTCTGCGGCTCGAGTGGCCTGTCGGCGCGCAACAGAAGCGAGGCGGCCACGCACTCTTCATGATCGTGATAGCGCGCCAGGTAAAAGCGTCCGCCTTCATCGAGGATAAACGGACGGTATTCCCCCGGCCGGCCTACCCAGCCCGTGGCCCGCCACGCATCGGCCGGCGCAAGCTCCACGCGGATGCAGACATGGCCGGTTTCTACAGCCTCGTAGAGCGCCTCGACGGCGCGCTGCAGGTCCGGGGGAAAGTCCGGCGCCTCGCGCGCCAGCCAGGCACGGGCCGACTGCACGAGCAAAGAGGGAAGCGCGCTCATGCCACCACCTCGGGCAATGCGCGGCCGCGCAGGGCTTCGCCCCGCATCAGGGCATCCAGCGCCTCGACCAGCGCGCGCGACGGCTTGCGGGCGTAGACTCCGCGAGTTGCCGAGGCAATGCCACGCAGGAAGAGATAGCGCACGCCGCCGATATCGCGCTCATAGTCATAGTCCGCCTTCACCACCGTCAGGTGCCGGTGCAAGGCGAGGACATACAGCCAGTACTGCAGGTAATAGTGGGACCCGGCCATCGCCTCCTCCATGCGCCCGTGGCTATAGGCGCTGTCATCCGGGCCCAGCCAGTTGGTCTTGTAGTCCAGGATGTAATAGCGCCCCTGGTGACGATAGATGAGGTCGATAAAGCCCTTGAGGTAGCCTTGAAGGGACGGGAAGTCGAGGGCAGTCAGCGCCTCGCGGTAGCGCGGCGGCACCTCCGGCAACGCCAGGAATTGCGCCGGCGACAACTTGTGCACCGGATACATGAACTCCATTTCAGCGCGGGCGGCCTCGAGCGCGCCGAGTCGGGCGCCCTCCTCGTCAAGGACGGCATCAAGCAGTTGCCGGAGAGAGGCCGCCACCTGCGGCAGCAGGTCGAGGGGCAGCGCATGCTGCTGCAGGCGCTCGGCAATCACGGCGGCCTGGTCGACCTCGGGGTGACCGACACAATCCTCCAGCACGGCGTGCCAGAAGACGCCGGCCTGGGCGCCGCGCGGAAAGGCGTGGATGCCCTGTGGCTCGACCACTACCTCCGGCACCACCGGCACGGACGTCTCGGCATCGTGGTCGGGGCTTTCCCCCTTGCGCGAGACATCGTGGGCGCGCTCAGACAAGCCTGTGAAGCTGCTTACGCGCCAGCGACGCAGCAATGACCGGGTGAATGCCGGGACCACCGGCTCGCCCGCGGCCACCTGCCGGACCGGCATACCGGCGGCTGCGTCGTCATCCGTGAGGGCCTGCCAGGCAAAGCCGGCCGGCACCCGGGCGGCAAGCCGCTCGAGCGCGCCCGCGTAATCGTCATATTTGCAACGGTCGAGGTCACGTGCCAGCACGTCGGCATCGGGCTCGCCCTCGGTATTGCCCCCCAGCAGCAGCCAGCTGAAGGGGGCGGTCTCGCTTTCCTTCACCCATCCCCACACGCCATAGCAGCGGTACTTGGCACGCGTGAGAGCCACATAAAGCACGCGCAGGCGCTCCGCCAGGCGCTCGGTGGCCATGCGCGTGGTGGCGTGGGCGAATTTATCCGAGCCGATGTCCAGCACCGACTCGCCACCGCTGCGGTATTCGGCGCGGTGCACATCGTCCTTGCGCATCAGCGCGCCATCCCACAGGAAGGGGCAGAACACCACCGGGTACTCCAGGCCCTTGCTGACATGGATGGTCAGCACCTGCACGCGCTCGGCATCGCTTTCCAGGCGCAGCTGGGTGTCTTCCGTGGTCTCGGCCTCGCGCACCTGCTCCTGCAGCCACGCCAGCTGGCGCTCCGGCACAGCATCGATGTCGGCCTGCTGCTGCAGGAGAGTGGCGATATGGCGCAGATTGGTCAGCCGGCGCTCGCCGTGGGCGCCGGCCAGGACGCGCTCATACACCCCGAACGACTCCAGCGTCTTTTCCCACATCGGCATGAAACCGTGGGTGCCCCAGAGCGCCCGCGACTCCAGCAACTGCTCGACCAGGCGCGACCAGCGCACATCGTCTTCCTGCCCCGCGTGCAAGGACTCGACGCTGCCCCCCATGAGCGTGCCGAGAAACGCCCTCTTGACCAGGCCTTCGCGGCCGGGCTCTGCGACCGCCTCCAGCAGCGACAACACATCGTGGGCCTCGCCAGTGGCGAACACGGAATCCTGGCTGCGGATCACGGAGGGCACGCCGGCTTCCGACAGCGCATCGACAATGGCACGACCATCGCGATGCCGGGGCACGAGAACGGCAATGTCGCCGGGGCGCAGGGGCTGATCGCCGACTTTCAATTCGCCCTCGCCTGCGGCGCTCAGCAAACGGACAATCTCGGTGACGGTGGTAGCCACACTGAACCGGTGCGCCGCCTCCTTGGTCAGCGCCTTGCCTTCGGTGCCCGGCAGTAAAAAACACTGGAAGGGAGGCGACGCCAGCGACAACCCTGACTCCGGTTCCACGGCCTCGACCCGGGCATAGGGCAAGTCCGACAGCAGGAAAGGATTGGAGTGGCAGCTGAAGAGGCCCGTCACGGCCTGCACCAGCGCCGGCACCGAACGCCGGTTGGTGCCCAGCGTATAGCGGCCGTCGGCATTCTGGCGGGCGCGCAGGTAGGTGAAGATGTCCGCGCCCCGGAAACTGTAGATGGCCTGCTTGGGATCACCCACCAGGTACAGCGGCAGGCGGCCCTCGCGATACAGTTTGTCGAAAATATGGAACTGCAGCGGATCGGTATCCTGGAATTCGTCGATCAGGGCCACGCCGTAATTCTGGCGGATGCTGGCCGCGATGGCGTCATCGTCCACCGCCTGGGCCAGCAACCCCAGCAAGTCCTGATAGGAGAGCAGGCCCTGCGCCTGCTTGTGCGCCACCAGGCCGGTGCGCACATCGTCGATAACCGCGACCCGAAACTGCGCCACCAGCAGATCGGCGGCCTCGAACCAGTCCTGCAGCTTCGCCCAGAAGGGATGCACCGGCAGCCGCCCCTTCTGCTTGCGCTTTTCCTCGAACTTCAGCGGCGTCAGCTGCCGGATCGTCTTGTCCATCGCCCCGCCAGCGACAATCCAGTCCTCAAGCGCGGACAGCATGTCCTCCAGGCCTTTGTACTTGGCCTTGTCCTTGCTGAGGGCATCTGCTTCGGTGACATCGCGAATGATCTCGTCGCGTCCTGCCTGCCACGATGAACGCAGCGCCTCCTTTGCCTGGCGTACCGCCGCCAGATCGCTCTTTTTCTGCTTTGTCCCCAAATGGAGATACGGCTTGAGCAGGAGCGTCTCGATATCCCGTTGGATGACCTCGGGGGTCAGCGAGCCCAGGCTTAGCAACTCCGCCAGCAGCGGATCGTGACAATGGCGGATCCAGGCTTCCTGCAGCAAGCCCGGCAGCCATTCGCGCTCGTCGGGCACGATGTCCGGCTCGCCGAGCAGGGCCGGCAGCTGGGCCTCGTTGAGCACGCGTTGGCAAAACCCGTGGATGGTGAAGATGGCCGCCTCATCGAAGCGCCGGATGCTGTCGCCGAGCTTGGCGAGCGCCGCCTCACGGGACGCGCCCGTAAATTTCCCGAGCGCCCACTGGCAAAAAGGATCGCTGCTTTCATCGTGCAGGAGCGCCGCCTCGACTTCCACCAGGCGGCGGCGCAGGCGGTCGCGCAATTCCGCAGTGGCCGCCTTGGTAAAGGTGACCACCAGGATATGATTGATGGCCTGCTCTGTTTCCAGCAGCAGGCGCACATACAGGCCGGCGATGGTCCAGGTCTTGCCGGTGCCGGCACTGGCCTCCACCAGCTGCACGCCGCTCAATGGCAGCGCGTACAGGTCCAGCGGCTGCAACAAATGGGTGGACGGACTCATCGCTTGGCCACCTCTTCCTTCAGCGGCCCGTAGAGGCGCTCCGCCCAGTGCATGAAACGCTCGTCGCAAGGATCAGCGTCGCGCCAGAGCAACCGCACCCACGCGTCCTCGCAATCACCCTTGTTGTAGTCGTTGCCTTCCCAGGCCTTATGCGCATCTTCAATGTTCTGCTTCTTCACCCAGGCGGGCGAAGCGCGGCGAAACAGCGGCAGCGGCCAGCACAGGCCGTCCTTGTAGGCGAGCGCGAAATCGGCCAGCGCCTGCTGCGGGTTTGCCACGGGACCAAACTCGACCGGCTCTCCCAGCCCGATCAGTCGGCTGCGCAATTCCACCCCCTCCGGCCGCAGGGCACAGAGCAGGAGGTGCGCAAAATACAGGCGCAGGACATCCGTGGCGAAGACCTTGTTTTCCAGGGACACGCGCACGAGTCCGGCCGTAGTGACATCCTCCAGCAGGCCGGCAAAGGTCACGCCCTCCACTTCCATCTGCACCCGCACCGGCTCCAGGCGGGCCGCGCCCAGGGCGCGTACCGCGTCGCGCACCGGCTCCACCTTCTGCGCCTGCTCGCCGCACAACTGCGCGCCCCAGGGGCCAGAGGGCAGCAGGCCTTCGGCGCGCAGACCGTCCACCAGGGGCTGCTCCCGGTCATACAAGCGGTGGCGCAATTCGCGCTGGTCCGGCAACGCCACCGGCTCCTCATCGGAGAGCGTCTCGCTGCCATAGGGGATATGTACGCCCAGGCGCTCGCGCAAAAAGAAGCGCTGCGGATGCGACAGGAAGCGCTCGAAGCGCTGGGGCGTGACCGTAAGCAAATCGTCCGGAGGTGGCGGCAGAGGCGCTGTAAATGCCGGGGCTGTGGGCGCGGCTTTCACGCCCGGCAACCGACTGGCGGCAGCAAACCGCGTGGAGTACGAGAACAGCTTCCCCTCGCCGGAGAAATAGCGCGGGCTGAAAGGCTGCAGGGCATGCTCGGTGATGAACCGGTGCCTGAACTGCTTTTCCTCCGGCAGGGCAACCGTGCTGCGGACCTGGTCCAGCAGCTCGGCCAGCACCGGCGACGGCGGCCGCACCGAGCCATCCACGTCGCTCAGGCCGACATGGCTGAGGTAGAGCTTCTCGCGCGCGGCAAGCAGGGTTTCCAGGAACAGATAGCGATCATCCTGGCGTCGTGAGCGGTCGCCGGCGGCCGGATGCGCCGCCATCAGGTCGAAGGGCCAGGGCTTTTGCTGGCGCGGGAAGACGCCATCATCCATGCCCAGCACCGCAATCATGCGGAAAGGCAGGCTGCGCATCGGCACCATCGCGCAGAAGGTCACGGCGCCATGCAGGAAGCCGCGCCGGCTCTCCATCGCCTTCACCTGCCGGCCCAGCCAGCGCCGGATGACGGCAAACGGCTGCGCGCCAGTCTCCGGCACCCGACGCGCCTGGTCCCGCAACTCCAGCACCGCATCGCGCAGGTATTGCAGGGCATCCCGGCTCTCCGCCGTTTCCGCGAAGAAGGCCTCGAGCAGGCGCTCCAGGGCATCCGCCCAGTCGCCGAGCGCGCGCGGATGCAACAACTGCTGCTCCCATGAGAACAGCTTTTCCAGCAGCAAGGCCAGGCGCGCCATGACCTGTGCCTGTCCCACCGAGAACACCGCCTCCACTGGCACACGCCCCGCAAAACGGGCGTCCTCGCCAGGCGCCATCCCGGCCGGCAAGGCAAATCCCAGCTGCAGCCGCGCCAGGGCATCGCCCCAGGTCATGGGTACGTCAGTCGGCAAGCCCCGCTGCGCGCGATCGGCGGCATCGCGTCCCCAACGCACCTGCAACTGTTCGCACCAGCGCCGGATCACCGGCACATCGGCTTCCTCAAGCTCAAAGCGCGCCCGCAGGGCGGGCTCTTCCAGCAATACCAGCACACGTCCGACTTCGAAGCGCGAGCCCGGCAATGCCAGCAGGTCGGCGAAGCGCCGCAGCAGCGGCTCCTCCGTTTCCAGGCGGCGGTCGGCAATGGTGTAGGGGATGGCGGCCGGCAACTTGCGCGTGGCGAACACGGCATCGATCAGCGGCGCATAGCGCTGGATATCCGTGCACATCACCAGCACGTCATCGGGCATCAGGTCGGGCGTTTTCTCGAATTGCATGAGCAGCTGGTCGTGCAGCACTTCCACTTCGCGCAGGGCGCTGTGGCAGACGTGCACCTGCAGGGAATCGTCGCCAGTCGCCACCGGCACGCGCTCCTGCTCACCGCGCACCCGTTGCGCCAGCAGGTCGGCCTGCAGCGTGGCCAGTACCGTGCCCGCCTGTGGCGCGACAAAGGCCTGCGACTGCAGGGGTTCATTGACGCCGCTGGCCGCTACCGTATTGATGAAGTCGCGCCCCTGCTGCCCCAGCGAGGCCAGCAGGGGATGGGCGTCTTCGCCGGCGTCGCCCCGGCGCAACTGGCCCCAGTATTCCTCGCTGGGATTGAGCATGAACAGGTCGACCTCCGTCTGCTCACCCAGGGCCGACAGCAGGCGCCAGATCATGGGCGGCAGCGAGCTCACCCCGAATACCGCCAGGCGCGCCGGCAGGCCCGGCACCCGGCCCTGGCGCAGCATCTGTTCCAGGTCCCCCATGAGGCGCGCGCGGTGCGGCTCGTCGCAGCGGCCAAGCTCCTGCCACAACGCGGCCTGCCAGGCTTCATCAGTCCCCAGCCCGAGGCGCTTGCCCGACTCCCAGAAGCGCAGCCAGTCCGGACGATAGATCAGGTACTGGTCGAAGACGTCCGCCACCCGCCAGGCCAGCTCGTAGCGGCCGGCCGCATCCGCCGCCCTCCAGTTGGCCGCAAGGGCGCAGCCCTCCAGCTCCGGCACGCGTGGCAACGCCTCCAGCACACGCCAGGCCAGCATCTCCGGATCAAAGGCCGAGCGCCGCGGGACTTTCGGGAAGACACGGTTGATCAGCTGCCAGACAAAGGCGGCCGGCAACTGGAAATCAAGATTGGCCGCGATGCCCTGCTCGCGGGCCATCTCCAGCTGCAGCCAGCGCTGCATGCCCAGCGAGGGCACCAGCACGGTCTCGGGAACGAGGGGATCGGACGCGGGTTCGCGCACCGCCAAGTAAAGCCTGAGCAGCACGTCGAGCATGTTGGACTGGTAGAGGTTGAGCATCAGGCGAGTTTGCCCATCCGCCCTGCCCCTGCCTAGCCCCGCTGCGCCACGACCTGCACGGGAAATCGACAGATGTGGTCAACGCCGTCATCCGCCTGTGCATTTGCCCCGCACCCTGCCCTCGGCCACAATGCGCGCCATGACCAAGCCCACCCCTGCCAAGGTCCTGTCCGTCGCCCCCATGATGGACTGGACCGATCGCCATGACCGGTATTTCCTCCGCCTTTTCAATCCCCATGTCCGCCTCTACACGGAGATGGTGACGACAGGCGCGCTGCTGCACGGCGATGCCCCCCGCTTCCTGCGCTTCGATGCCAGCGAGCATCCGCTTGCCCTCCAGCTCGGCGGCTCCGACCCGGTGGCGCTGGCCCGCTGCGCAAAGATGGCCGAGGACTGGGGTTACGACGAGGTCAACCTCAACGTGGGTTGCCCGTCCGACCGCGTGCAGCAGGGCCGCATCGGCGCCTGTCTGATGGCGGAGCCGGCACTGGTCGCGGACTGCATCGCCAGCATGCAGGCGGCGGTGAAAATCCCCGTGACGGTCAAGCACCGTATCGGCATCGACGGCCTCGAGGACTACGATCACCTGCGGCATTTCGTGGCGACAGTGGCCGCCACCGGTTGCCACACCTTTATCGTCCATGCCCGCATCGCCGTCCTGAACGGTCTCTCGCCCAAGGAAAACCGCGAGATTCCGCCCCTTCGCTACGAGGACGTGTACCGGCTGAAGGCGGACTTTCCCGCGCTGGAGATCCATCTCAATGGCGGCGTAAAGACTGTCGCCGAGATTGAACGGCACTGGCAGCACGTCGATGGCGTCATGGTCGGGCGCGAGGCCTACCACAATCCCTGGATACTGGTGCAGGCCCTGCCCTTGTTCGGGACCGGCCAGATTCCCGACCGCGATGAAATCCTCGAGCGCTTTCTCGGGTTCATGGCGCGGGAGCTGGCCGACGGGGTGCCCCTCTCGCAGATGACCCGGCATATCCTGGGCCTCTACCAGGGCCTGCCCGGCGCGCGACGCTGGCGCCAGCACATCAGTGAAAATGCTCACCTGCGTGGTGCCGGCCTCGAGGTCGTGCGCCAGGCGGCCGGTTTCGTCCGGGAGGTCCTGGCCGCCCGGGAACAACACGAGGCGCAGTCGCACTAGCATCCGGCCGGCGGGACCGATACCGGCCAACGTACTCAAGTGCCGGTGCCGTTGCTGAGGCAAACCGCCGACAGCACTGCACTGGCCAAACGAATATCTTTGTCGTCCCCAGCCATCACGGCCGGGGCGGCTCCTGAAAGGTGGGAACCGGGCACACCCCGGAGGGAAAATGATGAACCAGCTTGCACAACTGCAGAAATTCACCACGGTCGTGGCCGACACCGGCGACATCGCCAGCATCGCGCGCCTGCGCCCTGTGGACGCCACCACCAACCCCTCGCTCATCCTCAAGGCCGCCGGCCAGCCGGAGTATGCGTCCCTGATCGACGCGGCAATCGCCACGGCCCGCCAGGAAAACAGCGCCGACAGCCGTCGCCGCCGCGCCCTCGCCGAGGTCGCCGTCGCCTTTGGCCGCGAAATCCTGAAGCACATCCCCGGCCTTGTCTCCACCGAGGTCGATGCCCGCCTGTCCTTCAACACCATGGGCACCGTCGAGGAGGCGCGCCGCCTCATCAAGACCTATGCCGCCGCCGGCGTGCCGCGCGAACGCGTGCTGATCAAGGTCGCCAGCACTTGGGAAGGCATCCGCGCCGCCGAACTCCTCGAGCGCGAAGGCATCCACTGCAACCTGACCCTGCTGTTCAGCTTCGCCCAGGCCCAGGCCTGCGCCGAAGCCGGTGTCACCCTCATCTCCCCGTTCGTGGGCCGCATCCTCGACTGGCACAAAAAAGCCGAGGGGCGTGACTTCACGGCCGCCGAGGATCCGGGCGTGGTCTCGGTCACGCGTATCTTCAATTACTACAAGGGCGCGGACTTCCAGACCGTGGTCATGGGCGCCAGCTTCCGCAACACCGGCGAGATCGCGATGCTTTCAGGCTGCGACAAGCTCACCATCAGCCCCGCGCTGCTCGATGAACTGGCCGCCACCGAAGCCGACCTGCCGCGTCGCCTTGATCCGGCCCGCGTCGACCCGGTGCGCCGCCTGCCCGCGCTGGACGAAAAGACCTTCCGCTGGCAGCACAACCAGGATGCCATGGCCACCGACAAGCTGTCCGAAGGCATCCGGCTATTTGCCGCCGATCTCGTCAAGCTCGAGGCGCTGCTGCTGGCCCGGCTCGAGGGCTAAACCCGCCACTGCCCGGGCCCGGTTCAGCGCCCGTGAAAAAGCCCGCAAACGCGGGCTTTTTATTTTGCAGGGCCGCGGTCCGGCGGGCAGCCGGAACCTGCAGCACAAAAACAACAAGGCCCGCCGAAGCGGGCCCTGCCAGTGCGCGTCGGAAGCAAGCGTCAACCCTGCCCTTTTTGCTCGCACTCCAGCGCCGCCACGAGATCGCGGAACGTCGCCGTATTCTTTTCGTTCAGGCCCATCAGCACCCGATGCGCCTCGATGACATGCCGCGTCAGTTCCTGCTGGGAGGGCTCGCTGAAGGGCAACTCATCAAGATTGCCCTCGGGCGATGGCGCCTTTTCCAGGATCAGGAACACCCGGTCAAAACCCATGCTGCCCAGGATGCGGTTCACATCGGGGTTGGTGGACAGAATGACCGGCTTCTTGTCGAGGCGCTGGCGCAGAAAGACGGCGACCTTCGCGATCAGGCCGAGTGCCGTGCTGTCGATGGCGGCGGTCTCGGTGAGATCGATCAGCACAGCCTGCAGGGCAGGATCGCTGAACATGCGATCAAGAAAGCCCTCGAGGCTCGCGCACAGCGGCACCCGCACGTCGCCGGCGAACTTGATCACATAGGTGCCGTCATGAACGGCATAAAGGATACGACCTGACAGCATAATGGCGTTCGACTAGGCGTCCCGGTTGATGACAAGCAGGGCGATATCGTCCGGCACTTCCATTTCCCCATCCAGTTTCAGGGCGGCCGCGAGCGTGTCCACATCCTGAACTCCCTGCCCCGCGATGGCGAGCAGGTGGGCTTCTTTTTCTTCCATGCTGGAATCCGGCAAGACCTCCAGCACGCCATCCGACATGGCCACCAGGGTGAACCTGGGCTCCAGCGGCAGGACCACATCCTCGAAGGTGGCATCGCTGAAGATGCCGACCGGCAGGCCGCGTCCCTCCAGCGCCCGGGCCTTCCCTCCCATGACCAGTATAGGCGGCGGGAAGTGCGCGCCGATGCAATATACCAACCGGTTTTCCGCCAGATCGATCACGCCGCAGAACATGGCCAGGTGCTTGCCCATGCCCATGGAAATGAGCTCCTGATTGATGGCGGTCAGCAGGCGGGAGGGCGACAGGGCGTTGGTGGCGGTGCGTTTCTCGTAATGCCGCTGGATCCGGTTGGTCAAGGTCTTGAGGAACACCGTGACGAAGGCGCTGGAGGCGCCATGCCCCGACACGTCGGCCAGGTAGAAACCGATACGCTCGGGACCGATCCGGAAATAGTCGACGAAGTCACCGGAGAGATACAGGGATGGAATGATGCGATGGCTGAAGCTGACGTCGTTGAAGACATGCGGCGTCGGCGGCAGCATGCGTCGCTGCACCCGGCGACCCGCCTCCTGGTCTTCCTCAAGAAGGTCGAGGCTGCGCTCCAGTTCGGCATTGGTCAGCTCGAGCTGCTCGCGGATCTGGCGGTTCTGCCGGAGCAGCTGCCCACGCTCGAGGGCGCGGCGCACGGAATGCTCCAGCACTTCCATCTCGATCAGGGGCTTGAACAGGTAATCCACGGCGCCGTTGCGCAGCGCGGTCACGACATCATTCATGCTGCCCTGGCCGGACACCACGATGACCGGTGTTTCCGGCGACTCGGCATTCATGGCCTTGAGCACGTCAAGGCCGTCGAAAAGCGGCATGCGCAAATCGCAGATGACGAGGTCGGGGCGCTTGTTGCGGAAGACAGCGAGGCCCTCGTCGCCATTCCTGGCGGTGTCAACCTTGAAGCCGCTATCGCCAAGATAGACGGCAAGGCTTTCACGCACGACGGGCTCGTCATCGATGACGAGAACATGGCCTTGGGAGGGTTGAGACATACGAGACTTGAGCGCCTGTGCTTCAAGGTGCGGCAACACTACTCCTCCCCCTACCACCGCGCAAGACACGCCCGCGCGGCAGCCGGAAAGGCCAAGGATTGCGGCGCCAGGCCGTCATTCAGAAGGAGAGAGGGCGTCGGACTCCGGCCCGGAAGTGCCGTCGCCAGGTCCGGCTTCAGAGACGCCGGCCTCCGCCGGCTCGGCCGCCTCGCCCGCGCCGGGCCCGCCAGCCTCGGGAGCCGCCTCCGCGCCGGGCTCGTCGAACGACTCTTCCTCATCAAGGAAGGGGTCCGAATCCATCCGGCCGTCCTGGACAGCAAACTCGCGGCGCTGCAGGTAGAGGTCGCGAATGAAAAGATAGCGGTCGCCCTGCACGATATCTTCCACCTCCAGCAGATTGGCGCGCAGGTTCACGACATGGACGGCGGTCAGGCTGGCATTGAGCTCGTCGGCCAGCACATAGGTGGCGGGGTTCGAACCCACATCGGCGGCAAAGCCGGCGCCGTCGCGCACACTGCTCGGCCCCAGGAAGGGCAGGACCAGATACGGGCCGGAGGGCAGGCCCCACACCCCCAGGGTCTGGCCGAAGTCCTCGTCATTGCGGGCAATCCCGAGGATGGAAGACGCATCCACGAAGCCCACGAAGCCGAGGGTGGTGTTGACGAAAAAGCGGGCCCCGTCGCTGCCGGCGGCGCGGACCTTGCCCTGCAGCAGATCATTGACCAGCACCACCGGCATTTTCAGGTTGGCGAAAAAATTGGTGATGCCGGTGCGCAGGGGTCGCGGCGTGACCTTCTTGTACCCCTTGGCCACAGGCTTCAGGGCATAGCGATCAAGGCGGTCATTGAAGCCGAAAATGACGCGATTGAAGCCTTCCCAGGGATCGGGATTGGCGCCGGCAGCCGTCGGTGCACTGGAGGACGATACCCCTCCCGCCTCGGTCGGCAGCTCCGGCTCCATCGCCGGAGCCCCTGCCCCGCGAGCATCCGCACCCGGCTCCGGCACAGCGGAGACCGCGGAGGCCGGGACCGCTGCGGAGGTCGCCGCCACTGGCGGGTCGATGGCGGCAGCCTGCCCGCTGGCCTGCGCCAGGGCCGGCAAGGTGACCAGGGACAGCGCCAGCCACAAGCGATAATGATTCATACGAGACCCGCCAATCCGAAAGGCGGCCATTCTAGGCAGGCCGCCCTGCTGATGCCAATCACGCCAGGCCATTGCGCCGGGCAATGAGGTGATCCAGGCTGAGCTTGCCCGGGCCCTGGCCGAGCAGCGCCAGCAGCATCAGGAAGTACAGGAGGGGCAGCTTGAAGTTGCCGAAGCCCTTGTCGCTGACGGCATAGCCCTGCCACAGCTCGCCCAGCGAACTCCACTCCGCCGGGAAGTGCACGGCAACGGCGGCCACGAAGGTCAGCACCATCAAGGCCGCCGCCACGTAACGGGTGCCCAGGCCCAGCACCAGCAATACGCCACCCACCAGCTCAAGCCCGGTCGCCAGCGCCCAGTTCCACTCCACCGGCAATAATCCGAAGGGGAACGGAAAGCGGCCCTGCACATCGGCAAACCAGTTGCTGCCCTGGTACTTGGCCCAGCCCGCCTCCATGAACTCGAAAGCGAGTATGAGGCGCAGGCAAAGCCCGGGCAGGAAGCCGCCCAGCCAGGTAAAGAGGTCACGCAGGCGCTCATCCCAGCGCAGGGCGGACAGCAGGAAACCGTTCATGTGCAACTCCTTGTATCAAGTGCGGCTGCAAAAGGGCCGAAGGCTGGCGCCAGGGACTATGCCGGGACGGGAGTATCGCAGCGAATGCCGAGAATGAGACCCTCCGCGCGCAATTCTTCCAGAAGGGCCGCCCCCGCCTCGACAAACGCGGCCACGCCTTCTTCCGGACAGCCGGTTTCCAGGGCCAGGCCCTGCAGGAGCGCCTGACCGGGCAAGGATGGCGCCTGCAGCAATACCTCCACCAGCCGGGCCACCAGCGGCGTGGCCTCGATCTGGTGCACCCGTCCGCCATCGTCACGCCAGAGGACAAGGCAACTGAGCTCGGCCGGTGGCTCCGCGGCAGGGGGCGAGGCGGGACTGAGGACATGCACGGGCCAGCGGTAGACCAGTGGCCAGACGGCACTCCTCAGCACGGGAATACCCCTGAGGAGATCACCCGACGCCAGGCAGGCAGGCTCCGGGGGCGTTTCAGCACAATCCGCCGCCAGCTCCGCCCATTCGTAATGCAGCAACTCTGTCGCCCAGGGCCGCGCCGCCAGCCACTCAGTGCGGGAAGACTCCAGCCAGCCCCTGAACTCCAGTGAGATATCCCGGAAATACGGGCTCTGCGCGCGATGCTCCCGGAAAAAGGCCTGCAGCAGCGCCTCCCATTCCGCGACCGCCAGGAGACTCTTCAGCACCGGATAGGCCGACTCGACAAACTCGCGCACATTATTGAAAAAAAGCTCGCGATAAATCG
>JAJFBF010000141.1 GCA_020697295.1 Moraxellaceae bacterium
CAGGTACTCGTTGAGGAAGTGCACGGTGTCGTCGTCGCAGATGCCGGTGACGACGCCGATGAGGATGGCCATGGTGAAGTTGATCTCGCCGCTGACATACCCCCAGATGCCGAAGGAGATGCCCACCGGCAGCGCCAGCGTCACCAGCGACAGCAGGCCGAAGCGGGCGCTGCGCAGGGTGACGATGAGGATCACCGCCATCACGAAGAACATGACCACGGTCTGCGGGATCATGCTGGCGATGTTGCGCTCGGAGATATGCGAGAACAGCACCGGCGCGCTGCTCACCGAGACCTTGAGCTCCGGGGCGTTCTGCTGCAGCCAGGCCTCGCCCTGGCGCACCTTCACCAGCAGGTCGTCGGCGCTGATGCCCCGGAAACCCACCGACACGCGCGTGGACGACTTGTCGACATTGATCTGGTTGTTGAGGTCGAGCCCAAAGGGCAGCGACATCTCGTAGAGCAGCAGATACTGCGCCGCCAGCTCGCGCTCCTCGGGCAGGCGGTACCAGGCCGGGTCGTCGCCGTGCATGCTGCGGTTCAGGCGCTTGAAGAGGTCGGTGACGCTGCCGACGTGCCCCACCTCCGGCTGCGTCCGCCACCACTCCGAGAAAGCCTCGATCTTGCGCAGCACGGCGGGATCGGTGACGCCGTTGGACTCCCCGGTCCGCAGCGAGAACTCGGCGAAGAGGCCCACCGACATGCCGTGGTCGAGGATGCGGTCGGTATCGCTGCGGAAGGCGATGCGTTTGTCGAAGTAGTGGAAGAAGTTGTCGTCGGGCGCATTGCGGAAGATGCCGGCCGAGAGCACGAGCGCCACGGCAAAACTGCCCAGCAGGACCTTGCCGCGGTGGCGCAGCACCCAGTCGCCGAGGGCGCCCATCCAGTTTTCCATCCAGCTCTTGCCCTGCGGCGGCGCACTGACCTTCACCACGGACAGCAGCGCCGGCAGCAGCAGCACCGACCACAGGCTGGCGAAGGACACGCCGATCGCGGTGATGTTGCCGAGGTCGCGCAGCGGCGGCGAATCCGAGAAATTGATGGTGAGGAATCCCACCGCCGTGGTGAGGCCGGTCAGCATGATGGGCGTGAAGTTGCCGGCCACCGAGGCGATGAGGGCGTCGTGTTTGCCGCGGCCCTCGCGCATCAGCGCGAACATGCCGACGCTGACGTGCACGCTGTCGGCCACCGCCAGTGTGGTGATGATGAGCGGCGCGAGCATGGACGGCGGCGTCATCAGGATGCCCATGTATCCCGCGGCGCCGATGGCGGCGACAGTGGAGAAGGCGATGACGAGCCCGGTCGCCAGCGTGGCGATGCCGGAGCGCAGCATCAGCCAGATGAGCGCGAAGATCACCAGGTACATGAGCGGGATCAGCGTCGTGCTGTCGTGGATGGACGCCTCCGGGAAGGAGATGCTCATCAGGTTGGTGCCGGTCATGCCGATGTGCAGCTCCGGATAGTCGGCGAGCAGACGGTCGCGCAGGGCACGCGCCTCGGCGATGTGGTCCGGCAGTTCCTGCAGCGACTTCTGCGGCATGGAGGTATTCACCGCCACCAGCACCATGTCGCCTGCGGGTGCCACCAGGCGCCGGTGCAGCAGCGGCTCGTCCCGGGCGACACGCTTCAGGTGGGCGATGCGCTCCGGCGTGATGGCGACCTCGTCCGGCAGCAGCGCCTCCACCACGAGGTCGTCGCCGGCGGCGGTGGTGTGCTGGAAGTTGGTGGGGGAGTCCACACGCATCACGAAGGGCAGTTTCCAGGCCTCGCGGGTGAGCCGGCGCGCTGCCTCCAGCACCTGCGGCGTCATCACACTGTCTGCGCCGCCGGCCCTGGTGCTGATAGCGAAGACGGTGAAGTCGCCCTGGCCATAGACGTTCTGGAATTCGTTGAAGGCGTGCAGGTGCGGATTGTCCTTGCCGAAGTAGACGCGGTAGTCCGGCGTGAAGCCGATGAAACGGGCGCCATAACCCAGCGCGAGGATGGCGACCAGCGCCAGGGTCAGCGCCCGGCCCGGGTGCAGGACCACCCAGCGGGCGAAGGCCTCGACGGCCTGGCGGTAACGGGAAGCGAGATAGTTCATGACGTCTCTTCCTTGGCGAGGGGGAAGCCGGCGAAGGACCTGCCCGGCACCGGACAGCGGGCCCGGGCACGGCAGGGGGAGGCTGGGGCAGGTGCCCTCCGCAGTCGGCAGGGCCAGCGTAGGGAAGATCGGGCACGGACAGATATTGGCAATATTGCCAACTTTGATTCTGAAATTGCCAAATCCCGGATTCCGGGGGTAGAGTCAGGGCCAACGGCGATCGGCCGCCTCCTTTGCAGGGAGAGCTGCCCGCCTCCCGGCCCCGACCGGCCTCCGGCCAGAACGACAGGTAACCTCCCATGCAAGTGATGCTCGTCGCGCCGCCCTGGTGCCTGCTCTCCGCCGTGCTGACTGCGCAGGACAACCTCATCGTCGCCAACTACTGCGCCACGCTGTTCGCCCCGCAGGTGCCACGCCTGGAGCCGGTGCTGACCAGCAGCGCCCCGGAGCTCGTCACCACCCTGGCCGGGCAGACGCTGAGCGGCATCCAGCCCCTGCCGGCACCGGAGACGGTGGAGATCGCGATTGTCGGCGGCCCGCCCCCCATCCTGGACACCGCCTCCCTGCAGGCCTGGCTGGACGGCTCCGCCGCCCTGGTCGAGTGGGTGCGCGCCGTGCACCAGCAC
>JAJFBF010000142.1 GCA_020697295.1 Moraxellaceae bacterium
GGAGAGCATGTAGACGTTGTAACTGAGCAGGCGCAGGTCATCGGGATAGGCCGCCTGCGCCAGGCCGGGCAGCGCTGCCAGCAGGCCCAGCAGGTAAAGAGAGAGACGCTTTTTCATGAAACCTCCTTTTTTATTTATCTCGTCATCGCCTCGCCGCCGGCACTCCGGATGGAAAACCGGCGGCGCTCCCCGTCGTGGCCAGCGCGGCCGGCGGAACGGCAAGGCGATGGCGGACAGAGGGACTTCTCCCAGGGCGCTGCGGAGTTAACCAAGGCCATGGGATGGGCACGGAGGGGCGAAGTGGCTAAAGTGGGGGGAAAACCGGACACAATCCATGCGCCAGAGCCCCGGCCCCAAACCCCAGGACGACCGCCACCTGACCGAAGCCAGCATCCCGACGCTGGTGCTGTCCGGGCTGGTGGACTACGCCCTGGCCCGGGGCGTGGTGCCGGATGCCTGGTTCGCGGGCCAGGGACTCAGCGTCGCGCAGATCCGCCAGCCCGACACCCTGGTGTCCTTCCGCCAGGCCGCCACCGTGCTCCGGCGTGCCCTGCGCGCGCTGCCGCCGGAGGCCGTGGGCCTGCAGATGGGCTCGCGCGAGGGCCTGGCCTCGTTCGGCATGCTGGGCCTGGCGATGGCGTCCTGCCGCACGGTGCGCGAGGCGTTCGAGACGGGCCTGCGTTATCACCTGGCCTCGGGCAGCCTGATGGACGTGGAGCAGGAACTCGGCGCGAGCGAAGTGGCCCTGCGCGCCCGCGAGCGTTTTCCCGAGCCGGAGCTGCTGCCCTTCCTGTGCGAGGAGATGTTCTTCAGCACCACCGCGCTGATCCGCGCCATGGTCGGCAACGACATCAATCCGCGGCGGGTGGAACTGGGTTATCCGGCCCCGGCGTACGCCGCCACCTACCAGCGCCTCTTCAACTGCCCCGTGCATTTCGACTGCGAGGCCAATCGCCTGACCTTCGATGCCGCCCTGCTGGACCGGCCGCTGGCCACCTACAGCCCGGCCAGTTTCGCCGCCGCGCTGGCCGCCTGCCGCCGCCTCATCGAGACCCCGGCCGTGAGCCAGGATGTCGTCACCTCGGTGGAGAACCTGCTGCGCGGCAACCTGCGCCAGCGCCCGTCGATGGCCGAGATCGCCCGCGACCTCAACATCACCGAGCGCACGCTGCGCCGGCAACTCGCCGACGCCGGCCAGCGCTTCAGCGACATCCGCGACCGGGTGCTCGAACAGCGCGCCACGGCGCTGCTGCGCGACTCGTCGCTGACGGTGGGCGCCATTGCGGCGGAGCTGGGTTTTGGCGACCTGCGCGATTTCCGGCGCGCCTTCAGGCGCTGGACGGGGCAGACACCCCAGGACCTGCGCCGCCAGAAAAACGCCGACGCGGACGCGGAGGCCGGAAACGAATGAGCCGATGCGGATGGCATCGGCTCATTCGATGAAACAGCGGAAAAAAATCAGGCGCGCAGCTTGTTCAGCCCGCGGCGGATGCCCTGCTCCAGCACCGGCTTCACGATCTCCGCCACCAGCGGGAACCTCCCTTCGAACTCGATGGTGTAGTGCAGGCGGGTGCCGCCCGGAATCTCCGCGAAGCGCATGACGCCGCGATGGTTCTTGAGCGGGCTGCCGCGTGTGATGCGGTATTCGATGAGTTCGTTTTCCTTGTAGTCGGTGACGGTCTCGACGAAGGACGGCCCCGGGCCGATGCGCATCTCGCGCGCCGAGCCGACGCCGTTGCGGGCGCCCTGGCCGTCGCTGATGCGGCGGATCTTCGCCGGCGCGAAGATGAGGGCGAGGTTCTCGTGCTCGCCGAGGTAGGCGAACAGGCGGTTCACCGGCACCGGAAAGTCCTTGATGATTTCAATGTGACGCCATCCCAATTTAGCTACTCCTTCTGTGAATGCTGCTTGAATTTTCCCGGAGGCCGCGACGCGGCCCCCGGGCTACGCATTTCAAAAACCACCGGTCGCCCGGGCAGCCCAACCGGCGCCGCCGGGCAAGCTCAATGCCGGGCCGCGTCCTGCACCCGCAAGGTCATGCCTTCGACGGCAGTGACGCGCACCTGCGTGCCGGCCGGCATGTCCTCGCCACGCACGGTCCAGTAGCTGTCGTCGAGGCGGATGCGGCCCTCGCCGTTGCGCATGTCCTGCTCCAGCACCGTCTCGCGGCCGATGAAGCGCGCCAGGCGGTTGTTGAGGTCCTTGGCGCCGGCGAGCTGCTCGATGCTGTCGTCGGGATTCGGCCGCAGCCGGTACCAGGCCATGGCCGCGACCACCGCCGCCGCGCCGAACCACAGGCCCTGCGCGACCGCACCGATGCCCAGCGTCCAGGTCAGCAGCGCCACCAGCAGCGCGCCGATGCCGAGGAACAGGAAGAAGAACGTGCCGGACAGCATCTCCACCACGACGAGCGCAATGCCGAGGACCAGCCAGGCCCAGGCGGGGTGCAGGGATTCCATGATCAGCCCTTCTTGTTCTGCAGTTCCTTGACGATATCGCCGATGCCGGCGATCGAGCCGATCACCTGCGACGACTCCAGCGGCATCATGATGAGCTTGGTGTTGCCGCTCGCCGCGATATTGCCCAGCGCCTCGACGTATTTCTGCGCCACGAAATAGTTCACCGCCTGGATGTCGCCCTTGGCGATGGCCTGCGACACCATCATCGTGGCGCCTGACGCTCACCTTCGGCCTCGAGGATCTGCGCCTGCTTCTTGCCTTCTGCCGCCAGGATGGAGGCCTGGCGCGTGCCTTCGGCTTCAAGAATCTGCGCGCGCTTGAGGCGCTCGGCCTTCATCTGACCGGCCATGGCGTTGACGAGGTCGGCCGGTGGCGTGATGTCCTTGATCTCGATACGCGTGATCTTGATGCCCCAGGGATTGGTGGCCTGGTCGACGATGGTCAGCAGCTGCGAGTTGATGTGGTCGCGCTGCGACAGCATCTGGTCGAGGTCCAGC
>JAJFBF010000092.1 GCA_020697295.1 Moraxellaceae bacterium
GCATGCCCCGGCTCTGGCCGGGGCTTTTTATTGGGGCGGCGTAAGGGGGGGAGCTTGGCGTGCCAGCCCCAGCCCCAGGCCAGAGCCAGAGCCAGAGCCAGAGCCAGAGCCAGAGCCAGAGCCAGAGCCAGAGCCAGAGCCAGAGCCAGAGGCGCCCGCTGGTTCCAGGTGCCAGATCAGCCTTTCCACACCCATTGCTCATTCTTCAATCAGCCCAGGCTGACCTGGCGCAAGTCGGGCCACGCCCACCCGCGGTACAAATAGCGTTTGACAGTACCCGAAGCAATGCTGAGAATCGTTCTCATTAACCTTAAGGTGTAGTGCCGTGCGCCTCTCCGATCTTGCCCGCCATGCCTCCGCCACCGTGCGCGCCATCGAGGCGACCAGCGCCGGGGATCCGATCGCCCGGCGCCTGGCCGAGATCGGCTTCGTGCCCGGCGAGACCGTGCGCCTGATCGCCACCGGCCCGGTCAGCGGCGACCCCATTGTCGTGCAGGTGGGCTTTACCCGCTTTGCCCTGCGCCGCGCCGAGGCCGCCCGCGTCGAAGTGGAGCTGCTGGCATGACCGCCCTCGCCGCGCCGCTGCGCATCGCCCTCGTCGGCAATCCCAACTGCGGCAAGACCTCCCTCTTTAACCAGCTCACCGGCGCCCGCCAGAAAGTCGCCAACTACGCCGGCGTCACCGTCGAGCGCAAGGAAGGCCGCCTCACGCTGCCCTCCGGCCGCCACGTGCAGGTGCTCGATCTCCCTGGTGCCTACAGTCTCGAGGCTGCCAGTCCCGACGAGGAAATCACCCGCGCGGTCTGTCTTGGCGAGCTGCCCGGCGAGGTGGTACCCGACCTGCTGGTCTGTGTGGCAGACGCCACCAACCTGCGCCTGCACCTGCGCTTTGTGCTCGAAATCCGCCGCCTGGGCCGGCCCATGCTGCTCGTCCTCAACATGATGGACGACGCCCGCCGTCGCGGCATCCGCATCGATGCTCATCAGTTGGCCCTCGAGCTCGGCATTCCCGTGGTCGAAGCCGTGGCGGTGCGCCGTGATGGTGTCCGGCCCCTGCTCGCCCAGCTCGATGGCGCGCCGGTGGAAGTGCCCGCCGCACAAGCGGCGCCCGAAGACCTGCATGCCGAGGCGCGTCGCCTGCTCGCCGCCACCGTGGTGATGCCGCGCGACACCGATGTGCGCGACGACGCCATCGACTCCGTGCTGCTGCATCCAGTGTTCGGCCTGGTGTTCCTGGCCGCGACCATGTTCCTCATGTTCCAGGCGGTGTTTTCCTGGGCCGAACCTTTCATGGCGGGCATCGAGACGGGCATCGGCGCCCTCGCCTCCGTCACCACCTCCACCATGCCCGACGGCATCCTCAAGGGCCTGCTGGTCGACGGCATTTTTGCCGGCGTGGGGGGCGTGCTGGTCTTCCTGCCGCAGATCCTCATCCTGTTCTTCTTTATCCTTATGCTCGAGGAGTCCGGCTACCTGCCGCGCGCCGCCTTCCTGCTCGACCATGTGATGTTCAAGGCCGGCCTCACCGGCCGCTCCTTCATTCCCCTGCTCTCGAGCTTTGCCTGCGCCATTCCCGGCATCATGGCCACGCGCAGCATCGCCGACCCGCGCGACCGCTTCACCACCATCATGGTGGCGCCGCTCATGACCTGCTCGGCGCGCCTGCCGGTCTATACCCTGCTCATCGCCGCCTTTATTCCGGCGACCACGGTGTGGGGCCTGTTCAACCTGCAGGGCCTGGTGCTGTTCGCGCTCTACGCCGGCGGCATCCTCTCCGCCATGGGCGTGGCCTGGGTCATGAAGCGCCTGCGCCGCGACGAGAGCGAGCATGCCCTGATCCTGGAGCTGCCCAGCTACCGCCTGCCCGACTGGAAAAGCGTCGCCCTCGGCGTCTACGAGCGCGGCAGCATCTTCCTCAAGCGCGTGGGCGGCGTGATCCTGGCGCTGACCATCCTGATGTGGTTCCTGGCCACTTTCCCGGCGCCGCCGGCAGGCGCTACAGGGCCTGCCATCGACTACAGCTTTGCCGGTTACCTGGGCCACTTCCTGGCGCCCGTGTTCGCTCCCATCGGCTTCAACTGGCAGATCGCCGTGGCCCTGATTCCGGGCATGGCGGCGCGCGAGGTCGTGGTGGCGGCGCTGGGCACGGTGTACGCCATCGCCGGCAGCGAGGAGATCGTGGCGCACCAGCTCGGCGGCCTTATTTCCGCGCAATGGTCGCTGGCGACGGCGCTGTCCCTGCTGGTCTGGTTCATCTTTGCGCCGCAGTGCCTGTCCACCCTGGCCACCGTCCGCCGCGAAACCGGCTCCTGGCGCCAGGTCGGGATCATGACGGTCTATCTGTTCGGGCTGGCCTACCTGGCTTCCTTCATCACCTTCCGACTGGTGGAGGCGCTGACATGAAGCGCGCCGTAATGGGAGCCATCACCGCTGTGCCGGGCGGTCATTGCACGGGGCTGGAGGGGCGATCATGAACGCGACCGTACAGGCGCTGGTGGTGGGCCTGCTCCTGGCCTGGAGCGCCTGGGTCATGCTCGGGCGCTTCTTCCCCGGCACCGTGGCGAGCCTGCGCGCCCGCCTGGCCGCCCTGGCCGCCGCGCACGGCCATGCCCGCCTTGCCGAGCGCCTGGGCCGTGCCCCCGCCGCGGGCGGCTGTGACAGCGGCTGCAGCAGCTGCCGTACGGGTTGCAGCAGCGGCGCCAGCACCGGCAGCACCGGCCCCGCGCCGGTACAGTGGCGGCACTGAGCCTCTGCCTGGGCGGGTGACCGGTACGGCGGAGCTTCCTGGCCGCTTTCCCCTTCTCTCTCTTGCCTGCCCAACAGCGCCGGAACTGCGGCCCTGAGTCACTGCTCCTGGCGCGGGTCCCAAAGCCGGCGGTCCGGGCTGAGTCGCTGGCAGGGGCTTCGGGACAGGCCTGCGGGCATGCGGCGAGCCGGCCCGAGAGCTGAGGGTGTAACCTGCCCCCCCCTCACGAAAGTTCCCAGAAGCTACAAAAGCGCCTTGTCCTGAAACGAGGCGCGGTCAAAAATCCCCCTTCATCCGTATTCCCCTGCAAGGACTTGCTCATGCGTGCCCTCAAAATCGCCGGAATCGTCATTGGCTCCCTGATCGGCCTCGTGGTGATCGCGATCGGCCTGTTGCTGCTCATCATCGATCCCAACGACTACAAGCCGCAGCTGGCCGCGCTGGTGAAGGACAAGACCGACATGACGCTGGTCATCGACGACCGCCTCGAGTGGACGCTCTGGCCCAGCATCGGCGTCAAGCTCGGGCGCACCAGCCTGTCCGATGCCGAAAAGATGGAAACCCTGGTGGCGGTGGGCAAGGCCGCGGTGAGCGTCGAGCTCATGCCGCTGTTCAGCAAGCAGATCAATATCGACGCGGTGATGCTGGACGGCGCGAAAGTGCGCTTCATCACCTATGCAGACGGCACGACGAGTTGGGACCGCATGCTGGCCAAGCTCGCGAGCGCACCCGAGGAAGAGCCGTCACAGGCGGTGAACTTCAATGTAAAAAAACTCGAGGTGAAAGATTCCTCGGTCTATCTCAAGGATGAAAAAGCCGGGGGCGAGCAGGCGGTGGAGGCCTTTGCGCTCACGGCCAGCGACATCAGCATGAACGACGCCTTCCCGCTCAATATGCGCTTCACCTATCGCCAGCAGGATGCCGCCGGCAAGACGCTGGTCGCACAGAACACGCTCGACAGCACAGTGTCGGTGAACCAGGACAAGAAACTCTACGAGCTGCTCAAGCTGAAATTCACCAGCGCGCTTTCCGGCACTGCGCTGCCGGCGCCCGCCGCCATCGATCTGCAAGCCGATGTGCGCGCCGACATGGCGGCCAACAAGGTGAGCATCGCCGGCCTCAAGCTGAAAGCGGATTACCAGGACAAGGCGCTGAAGGCGCCCGCCACCGTGGAGCTCGGCGCCGAAGTGCTCGCCGACCTCGGCCAGACCCGCCTCACCGTCGACAAGCTGCAGGTGCGCGCCAACTGGCCGGATGCCGCGCGTCCGGCCGCGCTCAGCGCCGCGATCGCGGGCAATATCGCCACCAACTGGAGCACGGGCGAGCTCGATGTGCCGCAGTTCGCGGTCAACGCCGTGGTGCCGGACAAGGCCTGGCCCAAGCCTATGCAGGTCAGCCTCAACGCGCCCTTCAAGGGCAACTGGAAAGAGATGCAGTTTGCGCTGCCGGGCTTTGTGCTCACCGCCGCCGGCGTACGCGCGGAAGGCAACCTGGCTGCGAGCCTGCCGGCGCTGAAAGCGCCGCCCGCCGAAGCGGTGGCGATTGAAGCCGATGCTGCGGCAGCCACTGCTGCTGCTGCGGGCAATGTGGGCGCCGCCAATCCGGCGAATGCGAAGACCACAACCACTGCCACGGGCGCGGCCACCGCAAAGACTGTAGCTACGACCAAGCCTGCTGCCGCGGCCCCCGCCAAACCTGCCACCGCCGGCATGACGCTGAGCGGCAAGCTGGCCGTTGCGCCCTTCAATCTGCGCACGCTGATGGCCGCGCTCGGCATGGCCGCGCCGAAGACCGCCGATGCCAATGTGCTGAAGCGCGCCAGCCTCGATACCGTGATTGCGGGCGATGAGAAGCAGGTCCTGCTCAAGAATCTGCGCCTCACCCTCGATGACACCACCGTGACGGGAGAGGCCGGCATTAGCGATCTGGCCAGCCTGCGCCAGTACGCGCGCCTGACGCTGGACCGCATGGACGTCGACCGCTATCTGCCGCCGGCGGCGCCCGCCGCTCCGGCCAATGCCGCCACGCCGCCGCCCGCCGCGACACCGGCCGCTCCCGGCGGCCTGCTGCCCGTGGACCTGCTCAAGCAGCAAAATCTTGATGTGGCGCTCGCCGCCGGTTCGCTCAAGATCATGACGTATGCGATCTCGAATTTCCGGGTTGCCGCCACCGCCGGCAACGGGCTCGTCAATGTCAGCGAGTTCAAGGGCTCGATCTTCCAGGGCGGCTTCAGCGCGCCGGTGTCCATCAATGTGCAGGGCGCGCAGCCGGTCGTGAGCCTCAAACCCTCGCTCAAGGGCATGGAGATCGGCCCGCTCGCGAAAATGGTTTTGAAGAAGGATCTGCTCGAGGGCCGCGCCAGCTACGACGGCAATCTCACCCTGCGCGGCAACAGCACTGATGCGTGGATGAAGTCGGTCAGCGGCACCTCTGATCTCAAATTCGAAAATGGCGTGCTGCACGGCGTCAACGCCATGAAGGAACTCACGGCCGCGCTCGGCAAATACCAGGCCCTGCTCGCGCTGACCGGCAAGGACCTCGCGGCGGAAGCCGAAAAGCAGAACGATACCGAGATCGCGAGTTTCTCCGCCATCAATACGCTGGACAACGGCGTGGTCAACAGCAAGTCGCTGAATGCCGACCTGCGCCGCGCCAAGGTGGCCGGCAGCGGCACGTTCAACCTCGTCACGCAGGCGCTGGACTATCGCTTTGCGCTTAATCTCGACAAGAGCGTGGCTGGCGATCGTTACGCGGCCTATGCCCTGCCCGTGCAGTGCAAGGGCAGCCTGGCTGGCGCCATGGCCTCGCTGTGCAAGCTGGATTCGAAAGCGGTGCAGGAGATGGCGCTGAAGGCCGCTGCTGCCAAAGGCCTGGAAAAACTCGGCCTTAAGGGTGACACGCCGAAAGAAGCCGTGAAGCAGAAGGTCGACGAGGAAAAGGCCAAGGCCAAGGAAAAGCTCAACGAGGAATTGGGCAAGGGCCTGCAGAAGCTGTTCAGCCGCTGATATTTTTCTGGTCTACGCCGGCCCGCGCTTTCGCGGGTCGGTGTGGAACGGAGTTTTCGTGACTGAAGCGCCTCTTCCAGATGCCTGCACACTGACAGGGTTTCATGAGCAAAAAATCCTTCGACTTTGCCGCCGCGGTCCTCGCCTGGTTCGATGACCACGGCCGCAAGACCCTGCCCTGGCAGTTCGACACCACGCCCTATCGCGTGTGGGTGTCGGAAATCATGCTGCAGCAGACCCAGGTCGCCACCGTGATCCCCTATTACGAGCGCTTTCTCGCGCGCTTTCCCTCCGTGCAGGCGCTCGCCGAGGCGCCACCTGATGACGTGCTGCACCTGTGGACCGGTCTTGGCTACTACGCCCGCGCGCGCAACTTGCAAAAGGCGGCGCAGGCGCTGGTGACGGACTTTGCCGGCGAATTTCCGGCGACGGTGGACGAGATCGCCACGCTTCCCGGCATCGGCCGCTCCACCGCCGGCGCCATCCTGTCACTGAGCCGGCAGCAGCGCGCCGTCATCCTTGATGGCAACGTCAAGCGCGTGCTCGCGCGCTTTCATGCGGTAAGCGAGACCGGCCCGGCCCAGGAAAAAATCCTCTGGCCCCTGGCGGACGCCCATACGCCGCACGAGCGTGTCCACCACTTCAACCAGGCCATGATGGATCTGGGCGCCACCGTGTGTACGCGCAGCAAGCCGGCCTGCCTGCTGTGTCCGCTGCAAGAGAAGTGCGCGGCGCTGGCGCAGGGCGAGCCGACCGCCTATCCCGGCAAGAAAGCTGCGAAGGTGTTGCCCGAAAAATCCACCACGCTGCTCGTGCTCGTGAATGCGGCGGGCGAGGTGTTGCTGGAGCAGCGTCCTCCCGCCGGCATCTGGGGCGGCCTCTGGAGCTTTCCGGAAACGGCGGCCGCCGATGACGAGAGCCTGAAACGTGTCCTGAAGGACGACTGGGGTCTCACCCGCAAGCAGCCGGAATGGCTGCCGGAGCGGGGCCATACCTTCAGCCACTATCACCTGCGCATGCGCCCGGTACTGGTCCGCAAGGCCTCGCCGCAGCAGGTGACGGGACGGGCGCAACACTGGTGTAGACTCGACGACCTGCCGGCCCTGGGCTTGCCGGCCCCCATCAAGCAAATGCTGGCCGATTTCGCGGCCGGGCAAGGAGTGGAAAAATGACGCGCATGGTGACTTGCCGCAAACTGCATCAGGAGCTTGAGGGGCTGGCCTTTCCCCCGTTTCCCGGCCCGGCCGGCCAGCAGATCTTCGAGACTGTCTCCAAAGAGGCCTGGCAGCAGTGGCTCAAGGAACAGACCATGATCATCAACGAGAACCGGCTCAGCGTGATGGACCCGCAGGCGCAGGCCTTCCTGGCCGAGCAGCGCGAGAAATTCCTCGCCAACGAAGGCTATGAGCGGCCCAAGGGCTGGGTGCCGGAAAAGAAATAGGATTGTCGCCCAATAAAAAGCCCGCGAAATGCGGGCTTTTTATTGCGCGAGCAGATTAGCTGCGGCTGGAGCGCTTGCGGTCGCTTTCCGTGAGGAAGCGCTTGCGCAGGCGAACCGTCTGCGGCGTCACTTCCACGAGCTCGTCGTCCTCGATGAATTCCAGCGCCTGTTCCAGCGTCATTTTGATGTGCGGGATCAGGGTCAGGGCTTCGTCGGTGCCGGAGGCGCGCACGTTGGTGAGCTGCTTGGCCTTGGTCGGGTTGACGACCATGTCGTCGCCGCGCGAGTTCTGGCCGACGATCATGCCTTCATACACTTCGGTCTGCGGGCCGACAAAGAGGCGGCCGCGGTCCTGCAGGTAGAACAGGCCGTAGCCCAGCGTCACGCCCTGGGTCATGGAGACCAGCACGCCGTTGGTGCGCTTGCCCATGCTGGTGGACTTCACCGGACCGTAGTGCGAGAAGCTCGCGGTCATGATGCCGGTGCCGGAGGTGATCGTCAGGAACAGCGAGCGGAAGCCGATCAGGCCGCGCGAGGGCACGGTGGCCTCGATGCGGGTACGGCCGCGGCCGTCCAGGATCATGTTGGTCATCTCGCCCTTGCGATTGCCCAGCTGCTCCATCACGGCGCCCTGGTGCTGGTCTTCGATGTCGAAGATCACATCCTCGAACGGCTCCATCTTCACGCCGTCGACTTCCTTCATGATGACTTCGGGACGCGATACGCCCATTTCAAAGCCTTCACGACGCATGCCTTCGATGAGCACGGACAGGTGCAGTTCGCCACGGCCGGAAACCTTGAAGCGGTCCGGCGAATCGGTGGGCTCGACGCGCAGGGCGACGTTGTGGATCAGCTCCTTGTCCAGGCGATCCTTGATGTTGCGCGAGGTGACGTACTTGCCTTCGCGGCCGGCAAACGGCGAGTTGTTGACCTGGAAGGTCATGCTCACGGTGGGCTCGTCGATGGACAGCGGCTTCAGGGCCTCGACGTTCTGCGGGTCGCAGAGGGTGTCGGAGATCTTCAGGCCTTCCATGCCGGTGACGCAGACGATGTCGCCGGCTTCGGCATCGGGCACTTCCACGCGGTTGAGGCCGTGGTAGCCCATGATCTGCAGCACGCGGCCGTTACGCTTCTTGCCTTCCGCGTCGATGATGGTGACGTTGGTGTTGGTCTTCACGCGGCCGCGCGAGATGCGGCCGATACCGATGACGCCCACGTAGCTGTTGTAGTCCAGCGAGGAGATCTGCATCTGGAAGGGACCATCGGGGTCGCCTTCCGGCGGCGCCACCTTGTCGACCACGGTTTCAAACAGCGGGGTCATGTCGGGGGCGAGCTTGCCCAGCTCCAGGCCGGCGATGCCGTTCAGGCCGGAACCGTAGATGATGGGGAAGTCGAGCTGTTCGTCGGTGGCGCCGAGCTTGTCGAAAAGATCGAAGACCTGGTCGATGACCCAGTCCGGACGCGCGCTCGGGCGGTCGACCTTGTTGATCACGACAATGGGCTTCAGGCCCTGGGCAAAGGCCTTCATGGTCACGAAGCGGGTCTGCGGCATCGGGCCGTCGACGGCGTCGACCAGCAGCAGCACGGAGTCGACCATGCTGAGCACGCGTTCCACTTCACCGCCGAAGTCGGCGTGGCCCGGGGTGTCGACGATATTGATGTTGTATTCGGTGTCGGTACGCTTGTCGGTCCACTTGATGGCCGTGTTCTTGGCCAGGATGGTGATGCCGCGCTCCTTTTCCTGGTCGTTCGAGTCCATGACGCGCTCGATTTCACCGGCGCGATCGCCAAGGGTGCCGGACTGCTGCAGCAGCTTGTCGACGAGGGTGGTCTTGCCATGGTCAACGTGGGCGATGATGGCGATGTTACGGATGTTCTGAAGGGACACTATTTTCACCAGGGGTGGGAGGCTG
>JAJFBF010000023.1 GCA_020697295.1 Moraxellaceae bacterium
AATCATGGCCGGGAAGTTGAACGGCGTGATGCCGACGCAGACGCCGAGCGGCTGCACCATGGAATAGGTGTCGATGCCGTTGGCCACGTTCTCCACGGTCTCGCCCATCATCAGCGACGACACATTGCAGGCGTGCTCCACCACCTCGATGCCGCGCCAGACGTCGCCCTTGGCGTCGGCGAAGGTCTTGCCGGTTTCCTGGGCCAGGATCTCGGCGATCTCGTCATGGTGCTGCTTCAGCAGCTCCTGGTATTTCAGCATGATGCGGGCGCGCGCCGGGGCGGGCACGTCGCGCCAGCTCTTGAAGGCTTCCTTGGCGGAGGCCACGGCGCGCTCCACCTCGCCCGCGGTGGCCATCGGCACCTCGGCCAGCACCTGCTGGGTGGCGGGGTTGCGGACCGGCTGCCAGGTCGTGGTCTTGCTGTCCTGGAAGGCGCCCTCGATCAGGAGGGGGATACGGCGAACGGTCATGGAGGTCTCCGGTACTGGATGATGTTGCTGTTGTAGCACCGGCAGAATAAGGGGTTAAATGGCTTTTCTTGCTGTTAGCTGGACTATCTTGGTGTTTTCATGCCCATCCCTTCCCCGTGGTCGCTGAACCCCGACAGCCGGCGCTGGCTGGTGCCCCCTGCGGTACGCCAGGCGTTGTCGCGGCACCCGCTCGCCCATGAACTCTGGCCGGAGGCGCTGGGCTATTACCGGCAGGCCGCCGGCCACGCCATGCAGCGCGAGGCGGGCGAGCACGAGGACCACCTGCTGCTGTACTGCGTACAGGGGCATGGCGAAGTGGAATGGGGGGCGGGGCGGGAAGTGCGTACTGGCGCCATCGCAGGGTCGGGGCAGACGCTACCGGGCAGCGGGGAGTCAGGTGATCTATTTCCGGGGCAAAAGGCAGCAGCGCCTGTCAGCAGGCGGATGACCGCTGGCGTAACCCCGGCGCCGGACTGGCATAGCGAGCCGGTCGGCCCTGGCACTCTGGTGCTGCTGCCTGCGGGCGTCGCCCATCACTACCGCTCCAGCGCTGAACAGCCCTGGAGCCTGTACTGGGTGCATTTTGCCGGGAGTGGCGCTGACGATTTCCTCGCGCCCCTGCTGCAGGCGCGATCCGCCGCCGCCTGCCAGGTCGGCCTCGGTCTCGTGCCTGATTTCCAGTCCCTGCTCGCGCTCACAAAGGAGGGCTTCGTGCTGCCGCCGCTGCTGCACGCCGCCAATACCCTGCGCGCCCTGCTCACCCATGCCGCCTTGCTGGCGCTGCGCCACCAGGCCCGCCGCGGCCGCTTCGATGTCTGGGCGGTGCAGGCCTATATGCAGGCCCATCTCGATGAGCCCCTCACCCTGGACCAGCTCGCCGACGCCTTCGGCTTCGAACGCTTTCATTTCGCCAAGACGTATCGACGCCTCACGGGGCGGGCGCCGCTGACGCACTTTTTGCATTTGAAGATGGAGCGGGCGGCGCGACTGCTCGATGGCGGCGAGCTGCGCGTGAGCGAGGTGGCACGCGTGCTGGGCTATGAGGATGCGCATTATTTCAGTCGGCAGTTCAGGCGGCTGATGGGCGTGGCGCCGAGCGAGTATCGGGGGATGAAGCGGGGGTGATGCCGCCTCGATTAGTCCGCCAGCTTCTTCAGCCGCCCCTGCGCGTCCGCCAGCACTCCCTTCAACACCGCATCCCGCCCTTCCGCGCTGCCCATCGCCCGCGCCACCAGCACGCCCCCAATCGCCTGGCAGATCACCCCCCACGCAGCGTCACCGTCCCCCAGCAACTCGGTGAACACCGCATGCAGGCGCCGCACCTGGGTCTCGAATACATCACGTGTTTCGGTATCTGCGCGCGCAATCTCCGCGCCCAGCGCGGGAATGGGGCAGCCGGCCTCGGGGTGGGTCGCATGTAACGGGCTCAGGTAGCGCGCCAGCGCGCGCAGCGTCTCTTCCGGACTTTTTGCGGCAAAGGCCTGCACGGTGTTCTCGAACTCCTGCTCGACTATGGCGCGCAGCAATTCCGGTTTGGATTTGAACTGGGAATAGAAGGCGCCCGTGGTCATGCCGGCGGCAGCCGTGAGGGCGTCGAGGCCGGTGGCGGCAAAGCCCTGGCGCTTGGCCAGGGCGGCGCCGGCCCGGACCAGGCGCTGGCGGGCTTCCTGCTTGTGGTCGGGGGAGTAGCGCATGGCGGCGAGGCCTCCGGGCGATTGACGATGCCGTGAGTGTAGGATAGCGTTCGTTATTATAACGACCGTTATCCAATAGCCCAATAGCCCAATAGCCCGGAGCCGGAACCAAGGCCGGCAAGATCAACACAGCACCCGCCAGCCGCCGGCAGTTGTAAGGCAGCCCCTGTCCGGGCCACCCTTCCCGGTCTCCCTGCCACTCATGCAATCAGGACGCTACGGACATGCCCCAGCCCATCACCCTGCACCAGTGGGAAATCTCCCCCTTCTGCCAGAAGGTCGCCCGCGCCCTGCGCTTCAAGGGCCTGCCCTTCGAAGCCATTGACTACAACGGCCTGCTCGCCACCCGCGCCATGGGCCTGTCCAGGGTGGGCAAGATGCCGGTACTCGACATCGACGGCCTGCGCCTGCAGGACAGCACCCGCATTTGCCGCTACCTCGACGAGCACTATCCCGAGCCGCCCCTGTTTCCGCAGGAGCCGCAGCAGCGCGCCCTGGTCGAGCTCTGGGAGGACTGGGCCGACGAGACCCTGTACTGGTTCGAGGTGTATTTCCGCGTGAAAGACCCGGAGGCCTTCAATCAGGCCGTCGAGTTCGCCTCTGCCGGCCGCTCCGCGCTGGAGCGTCTGCCCACGCGCCTGACCCTGAAGGCCATGCTGGGCCTGCAGCTCTATGCACAGGGACTTGGCCGCATGGCGCCGGAGGATGTCGAGGCTGAATTCCTGCGCCACCTCGAGCGCATCGAGTCCGTGCTGTCAGACGGCGACTGGCTGGTGGGCCCGCGCCAGACCATTGCCGACATCGCCGTCGGCAGCCAGTTGCTCGAAGTGCTGCGCACCAGTGACCGCATGCGTCCCGAACTGCTCACGCGGCCACGCCTCGCCGCCTGGCTGGAACGCATCTAGAGCCTGTTAAAGCAGGCCCGTCTGCTTCTTGTCAGTCGGGATGAGTCCCGACCTACAGGGAAGGGCTTTAAAAAGCCGCCTCAATTTTCAGAAGGAGTCTTTGCCATGACCACTGCCAGCCCCACCGTGCGGCAAGAAAAAACCGCCTGCATCCTCTGCTCGCGCAACTGCGGGCTGGTCGTCGACATCGACAACGGCAACTTCGTGAAAATCCGCGGCGACGACGACCATCCCGTCTCCAAAGGCTATATCTGCCAGAAGGCGGCGCGCCTGCAGCATTACCAGCAGCATGCCGATCGCCTGCAATATCCGCTCAAGCGCCAGCCCGATGGCAGCTTTGCGCGCGTGAGCTGGGACGAGGCGCTGGGCGATATCGCGCAAAAACTGCTGGCCATCCGCAAGGCGCACGGCGGTGATGCCTTCGCCTTTGTCGGCGGCGGTGGCCAGGGCAACCATCTGGGCGGCGCCTATAACCGGCAAATCCTCGCCGCCATGAAAAGCCGCTATGCGTATAACGCGCTCGGCCAGGAGAAGACCGGCGACTTCTGGCTCAACGGCCGCCTTTTCGGGCGCCAGACCTGCCACACCACCGAGGATGTGGAGCACGCCGACTACGTGCTCTTTATCGGCACCAATCCCTACCAGGCTCACGGCATCCACAATGCCCGCGACACGCTGAAGGCCATCAAGAAAGATCCGAACCGCACCATGGTCGTGATCGACCCGCGCCGCAGTGAAACCGCGAAGCAGGCCGACATCCACCTGCAGCTCAAACCCGGCACCGATGCCTTTCTCATGAGCGCCATGCTCGCCATCATCGTGCGCGAAGGCCTGCATGACCGCGACTTCCTGGCGCAACACTGCAACGGTTTTGAGGCCGTCGAGAAAGCACTGCGCGAGCTTCCGGTCGAGGAGTATGTGGCGCGCGCTGATGTGCCGCTGGAGCTCGTCACGCAGGTCGCCCGCGATTTCGCCCGGGCGCGCCGCGGCTGCGTGCGCATCGACCTCGGTCTGCAGCAGAGCCTGCACACCACGCTCAATGGCTATCTCGAAAAACTGCTGTACCTGGTCACCGGCAATTTTGGCCAGCAGGGCAGCAACAACCTGCACAGCTTTCTGCTGCCCATCCTCGGTCACACCGACGAGCGTCAGGTGAGAAAGGGCAAGTCGCTGAAGCGAACCGCCTATCACGGCATGCATCCCATTGCCGGCATCTATCCGCCCAATATCCTCCCGGACGAAATAGAAAAAGCCGGCGAAAAGCGTATCCGCGCCGTGTTTGTCGACAGCGCCAACCCGCTGCTCACCTATGCCAATACGCAGGCCTATGAGCGCGCCTTCGGCTCGCTGGAATTGCTTGTCGTGATCGACGTGGCGCTGAGCGAGACCGCTCGCCTTGCCCACTATGTGCTGCCGGCGGCCTCGCAGTTCGAGAAATGGGAAGCCACCGGCTTCAATCTGGAGTTCCCGGAAAACGCCTTCCACCTGCGGCATCCGCTGTTCCCGGCCCAGGGCGAGTCGCTGCCGGAGCCGGAAATCTATACCCGGTTGCTGGAGAAGATGGACCTTATCCCCAAAAGTTTCCCGGTGCTGGAGCGTATCGCGCGCCTGGAGCCCGCGGCATCTGCCCACCTGGGCTATATGGCCGCGGTCGGCGCGACGCTGGCGCGGCACAAGGAGTGGGTGCCCTTTGCCGCCTCCATTGTCTACCGCACGCTGGGCAAGGCGCTGCCGGACAACGCCGCCGCCGCGGCACCGCTGCTGCCACTGTCCATGGGCTATGCCAATGAACACTATGCGGCTGTAAAGCGCGCCGGCCACAAGGGCAATCGCCTGACCCTGGGTAGCGCCTTCTTCCAGGCCATCCTCGATCAGCGCGCAGGCATGGTGATGAGCCGCCACGAGATGGCTGACACCTGGCGCTTCATCAAGCACAGGGACGGACGCGTGCATCTGGAAGTTCCCGAGATGCTGGCCGAGCTGCGCGCCCTGAGAGACGAAGTCCCGCCCGGTGTCGACGCGCCCTTCATCCTCATGGCCGGCGAGCGCCGCAGCTACAACGCCAACCAGATCTACCGCGACCCGGCTTGGCGCAAGGTCGATCCGCACGGCGCGCTGCGCATGCACCCGGAGGATGCCGCCGCGCTGGAGCTGGCCGATGGCGACAGGGCGCTCTGCGATTCCGGCCTGGCCGTCATTGAGGTGGTGGTCGAGATCGACGACAGCGTGCGCCGTGGCATGGTCACGCTGCCGCATGGTTACGGCCAGCGCTATAAAGGTGGCGCTCCCGTCGGTCCCGAGATCAACCGGCTCACCGCCAGCGACCATTGCGATCCGCTCTCGCGCACGCCCTTCCACAAATACGTGCCGGTGCATATCCGCAAGCCTGTCGCGGCCGTCGTGTAGGCACGGGCGCCATCGCCCCCCTCGGATGAGTGCTAGTCGCCGCGCTTACTGGCCCGTGGCTGAAGAATTGACTTCAGCCACGGCTGCGGCCGCGTCAGCCTCTTTTGCCACCCCGCCACCCCGCCACCCCGCCACCCCGCCACCCCGCCACCCCGCCACCCCGCCAATGCGTCACGCCTCCCTGCTGTCCGCTGTGGCACGACAATTCCCGCCAAAAAATGACCCGATTCGTGAACCGGAAGGCAGCTCGCAGATAGTTGGCGGAAAGGGCGGGATGAGAGGAAAGCGTTCGCCTTTCCAACTTCGGCCCTCCGGGATAATGATGTTGCTGAGCATCCCGTCACTTTTAAGCTGATTTTTTTAGCGCCCTGACGGGGGCTCTCCTGCGTGAAAGATAAGTGGGATTCCCGCATTCCTGAGGGACGGGCCTGTATGCACTGCGTGACGGGTTTCGCGCAGAGAAAACAAGGAAACGGAGCATTCGGCCATGACTACGCGCGGCTCGGTTCGGCTGCCACTGGCAACGGACACGGCAGGCAAGACTGAAAATCCGGAAGGGGCGGTGCCGGCCCCCGCAGCAGTCGGAGATCTGGCCGATCTGCTGGTGAACTATCTTGAGCAGCTCGGTGTCGAATATGTATTCGGCGTACCGGGCGGCCACATCGAGCCGCTCTACAATGCGCTGGCACGCAGCCAGCGCCGCGGCGGCCTGCGCCACATCCTGGCCCGTCACGAGGCCGGCGCCGCCTATATGGCCGACGGCTATGCGCGCGAAACCGGGCGCCTCGGCGTGTGCTGCTCCACGGCCGGGCCGGGCGCCACCAATCTCCTGACGGGCGTGGCCTGCGCCTATGAAAACCATATTCCCCTGCTGGTGATCACCGGCCAGTCGGCCCTGCCCACCTTCGGCCGGCATCCGTTGCAGGAATCCTCCTGTACCGGCCTCGACATCCTGGGCATGTTCAGCCACTGCACCCGCTACAACACCCTGGTCTCGCACCCCAAACAGTTCGAGCACAAGCTTGTGACTGCCCTGCAGTTCGCCACGCGCACGCCGAAGGGACCGGTGCACCTCAGCCTGCCCGCGGACGTGTTCCGTGCAGCCAATGAATTGCCGGCCCCGGCCTACGACCTGGCCGCGCTGCTGCAGCCGGCGCTCACCGTGGACGATCACGCCCTGGTCTCCCTGCGCCGCGCCGTCGCCGCCGCCCGCAAGGTGGTGATGGTGCTGGGGGCGGGCGCCGCCGGGGCCGCTGCCAGCGTTCTCCAGTATGCGGACGAAATCGGCGCCACGGTGGTCACCACGCCTGACGGCAAGGGCCTGGTCAGTCCCGCGCATCCGCTCAATCGCGGCGTATTCGGTTTTGCCGGCCACGCCACGGCGGAGGCGGCACTGCAGGACGGCGCGGTGGACGTGATCCTGGCGGTCGGGACCAGTCTGGGCGAACTCAATAGTGGCGGCTGGAGCAGTCACCTGCTCAACGAGCGCCTGATCCATGTCGACGAGCCCGAAGAACATCTCGCGCGCACGCCGATGGCGCGCCTGCATGTGCGCGGCCATTTAGCCACTGTCTTCAGTCGCCTGGTGGCGGCGCTGGCATCCGCCGATGCCGGCGAGAAGACGGCTCATGCCCGGCGTCGCGCCGCACGTCCCCAGCTGCGGGATGTCGCGGCAACGGTGAGCGCCAGGCTGGCGGACCCGGCCAGCGCCACGAGCCCGGCCACGCCGGTCAAGCCGCAGCGGCTGATGCACGAGCTTGGCCTGCGCTGCCCGCCCGGCACGCGTTTTTTCGCTGACTCCGGCAACAGCGTGGGCTGGGCCATCCATTACCTGAATCCCGTGGGCGATCGCCGCGGTGGCGAACGCCGGCGCCATGCCGGCATGCGCCACTCCCTGTCCGGGCGTCGCCAGGCCGAAGGTGGCTGGCTGCGCCTGACCATGGATTTTGCCCCCATGGGCTGGGCCATCGGCGCCGCCATCGGCACGGCGGCGGCCAGCCGTGAAACACCCGTGGTGTGCATCACCGGCGACGGCAGCGTGCTCATGAATGGCCAGGAGCTGTCAGTGGCCGTCGCGGAGGGGCTCTCCACGGTTTTCGTGGTGCTGAACGATTCCTCGCTGGGCATGGTGCGCCACGGCCAGCGCCTGGCGGGCGCCGAAGCCATCGGCTGCGCCATGCCAGCCACCGATTTTGCCGCACTGGCGCGCGCCCTCGGTGCCGAGGCCCACGTCATCCACTCGCCGGAGGATCTTGATCGTCTCGATCTGGCCGCGCTGTGCCGACGCAATGGTCCGACGTTGCTGGACGTGCGCGTCGATCCGGAAGAGGTGCCACCCATGAATGCGCGCATGCGCGTCCTGGCGCGCAAGGAAAACTGATCATGGAAAAACTGGCGGGCAAGACTGTCCTGATTACCGGGGCCTCCAGCGGCATCGGCCTGGCGACCGCCCGGCTGTTCCAGGCGGAGGGCGCGCGCGTGGCGATTACCGGACGTGACCCGGAAAACCTGGCCCGTGCCCGCGAGGTGCTGGGCAACGAGGCGCTGGTGCTGCAGAGCGACGCGGGCAGTCTGGAAGCGATCGACGCCGCGCTGGCGCAGGTGCAGGCGCGCTTCGGCAAACTCGACGTGCTGTTTCTCAATGCCGGCGTGTCGGTGGCCTTGCCGCTGGAGCACGTGTCGGAGGCGCGCTTCGACGAGGTCATGGACGTCAACATCAAGGGCGCGTTCTTTACGCTGCAAAAAGCGCTACCGCTGCTGGCCACGCCGGCCTCCGTCATCATGACCACCTCCATCACCAACCGGATGGGTAGTCCGCACTTCAGCGTCTATGCCGCGAGCAAGGCGGCGCTGCGCTCGCTGGTACAGTCGCTGGCGCTGGAACTGGTGGGACGCGGCGTGCGCGTCAACGCCATCAGTCCAGGCCCCATCGAGACACCGATCTACGAACGGGTCGGCCTGCCGGCGGCGATGGTGCAGGGCATCAAGGGCGAGATCGCGCGCAAGTCGCCAAGCGGACGCTTCGGGACGCCGGAGGAAGTGGCCAAGGTGGCGCTCTTTCTGGCCTGCGAGGATTCGGCTTATCTGGTGGGCGAGGAGATTGTCGTCGACGGCGGCATGAGCCTGCTCTAGGGCCGGGCCGCCAGGGCGAGGCCGGCGCCTGCAACAATAGCCGGGCGGCACAAAATGTCCGGTGCGGTTTGTCTGTCGGGGCCCTCCGCCCCGGCCTGCAATCAGTGGTGCACCGGGCGGGGTCGCAAATGGCTGGCAGGCACGGGCCGGAGGCGTCGCGCGCACCCTCACCAGAAGAGCTTCGACAGGAGCCGCCATGAGCACCGCTGCAAACCCCAATGCGATTCACACTCATATCTGGAATGAATCGCCGGAGCCGGACAACGCCTTCGCCGCGCGCACCGCCTATTGCGGCGGCTACGACGTCTACGGCGAGCTGCTTGGCCGCGCGCGCTGGGTGGACATGCTGTACCTGCTGTTTCGTGGCGAGGCGCCTTCGGTGGCGCAGGCCGACCTGCTGGAAGCGCTGGCGGTGGCGCTGGCCAATCCCGGTCCGCGCGACGCCTCGGTACATGCCGCCATGAGTGGGGGAGTGGGTGGCTCCACAGCGGCCAGCTGCCTGATGGCGGCGCTGGCCGTCGGTGCCGGCCAGTTGGCCGGCGGACGTGAAGTGTTTCTGGCCATGCAGGCCTGGGTGGCCTGCAGCACCGACCTGTCCGCCTGGCAGCAGCGCCTGGCCACGGCGCCGGCGGGCAATGCCGGCAGTGCCTGGCCGACGCCGGAGCATCCTCCGGGCTTCGATCCCCATGGCGTCAGTACGGCGACGCCGGTGCGGCAAACCCTGGCCTGTTGCGCCCGCCTGGGCCCGGGGCCATGCCTGCCCTGGCTGGCAGCGCAGCGGCCGCTGCTGGAGGTCGCGGCGGGCTGCCCGCTCGCGCTCGCCGGCGTGGCCGCGGCCGCCTTCACTGATCTCGGATTGACGCCGGAGCAGGGTGAAATGCTGCACTTGCTGCTGCGCCTGCCGGGCGCCGCCGCCCACGCCCTGGAGCAGCGCCAGCAGGGCTACAAGCAATTCCCGTTTGGCAGCGTGACGCTGGAAGACGCTTCGCGCGAGGCCGCGTCATGAGCGCCTCGTCCAGAGGGCCGGCATTGCTGCAGGCGCACGCCGGCGTTCTCAGGAGCCGCATGGGCGCCTGCTTTCCCGGCAGCCACGCCATCTTTCGCGGCCAGAACCTGCACACCGAGCTCCAGGACATGGGCTGGATCGAGCTGCACCTGTTCAGCATCACCGGCCGGCGCTTCCCGGCGGCGCAGCGCCGGTTGCTGGAGGCGGTCTGGACCTGCACCAGCTATCCCGACGTGCGCATCTGGAACAACCGCGTGGCGGGCCTGGCCGGTAGCAGCCGCAGCACTGGCACCCTGGGTCTCGCCGCCGCCATGGCGGTCTCGGAGGCGGCCATTTACGGACGCGGTATCGAGATCCGCGCCACCGATTTCCTGATCCGCACGCAGCGGGCGCTGGCGGCGGGTGGCGCTCTCGAAGACTGCATCCTGGCCGAGATGGCGGCCCACCGCAGCATTGCCGGCTACGGACGTCCCGTCACCAATGGCGACGAGCGCATTCCGCACATTCTGGCCCTGGCCCGGGAGCTGGACCTGGACCAGGGCCCGCACCTGCGCCTGGCCTTCGCCATCGACGACTACCTGCGCGCCAGCCGCTGGCAAAAGTGCATCAACTACGGCGCGGTGGTGACGGCGCTGGCGGCCGACATCGGTCTCTCCCCGCGGGAGTTTTATCTGTTCATGTTCCCCACCTTCCTGGCCGGCATGACCCCCTGCTACCTGGAGGCCACGGAGCGGCCGGAAGGCACGCTGTATGCTGCGCCCTGCAGTGATATTGCCTATGCGGGGCCGGAGCCCCGCCCCTGGCGGCCGGAGCGGGAGGACAGTGGCGAGGGGATGGACAGGCGGAAGCGCTAGGACGGTTCGTCCGGAAGGGGCACGATTTCAGCGGGAGGCTCCCGGATCAAAGGCTTTTGCATGATGTCTGTAATGGATTACGGCCCTTGTCCGGGTAACATAGATGTGTCCCTGAAGCAGGGTAAACAAGATCAGGGCGCTGCATGCGGCGCTCCTGCAGGCCCCGGCCCCCGCCGGATAATTTCTCCCTTGCGCGACACCGGTTGTCCGGCCTTTTGCGGTCGTTTCGGTTTTGTGTGGAGCGTCAGTGTGACCGCCTCAGGGCGGACACCTCAGGGATCAGGCTGGTCTGACCGGCCTTCATCAGGGATATGAAATTCACAATGCGGTCGATGTCCCACGGTTCACTCATGCTGTCGCTGGCCCTGGTCCTGTCCGGAGGCGCCACTGCCGCGCCCTCCGATGAGGAGGACCTGACCCTGGCCTACGGCGACCAGCCCACAGTCACCATCGCCACCGGCCGTCAGCAGGCTCTCAGCCGTGCCCCGGCCGTGGCCACCGTCATCACCGCGCGCGATATCGAGGCCATGGGCGCCACTGAGCTGGACCAGGTGCTGGAGAGCGTGGCCGGCCTGCATGTCTCGGTCTCGTCATTTGCCTACACGCCGATCTACAGCATCCGCGGCATCTTCACCGCCTACAATCCCCATGTGCTGATGCTGGTCAACGGCCTCCCCGTGACCACGGCCTTTCTGGGTAACCGGGGGGCGGGCTGGGGCGGCCTGCCGCTGGAGAATGTGGCGCGCGTCGAGGTCATCCGCGGGCCGGGATCGGCCCTGTACGGAGCCGAGGCCTTTTCGGGCGTAATCAATGTCGTGACCAAGACGGCGGATGAGGCCAGGGGCACGGAGCTGGGCGTGCGCGCCGGCAGTTTCAGGAGCCGCGACGCCTGGGTGCAGCACGGCAGCCGCCACGGCGAGCTGGCGACGGCCGTCTACCTGCGCAGCGGGCGCACGGACGGGCAGAAGCGCATCATCGAGAGCGACTTGCAAACCCTGATCAATCCGTCGATCTCGCTGGCACCCGGACCGCTCAGCCTGTCCCGCGAGGCGGTGGATGCCCGGGCCGATGTGTCCTTTCGCGAGTGGCGCCTGCGCAGCGCCTACCAGGAGCGCGAAGTCGGCGCCGGTACCGGCCTGGCGGAAAGCCTGGATCCCTACAGCCGCTTCCCCACGACCCGTTTCTACGTTGACCTGACCTACCGCAGCGCCAGCCTGGCGCCGAACTGGGACGTGTCCGCGGACCTCGACTTCTTCGATGTCCGGGAAAAGCCCAGTGACACGCCCTTCATGCTGTTCCCGCCCGGGGCGAACTTCGGCCTCGGCGCCTTTCCCGACGGCGTCCTCGGCAATCCGGGGCGCGCCGAGCGTCATGGCCACGCCGGTGTTTCCGCCTTCTACACGGGCCTCGCCCGGCACCAGATGCGCATCGGCAGCGGTTACCGGCTGGAGGACCTGTACCGGACCACCGAGGTCAAGAATTTCCGCCTGGCGCCGGCCCCGCAGCCACTGCCGGGGGGCATGGTCGACGTCACCGGCACGCCGGATATTTACCTGACCCCGCACCGGCGCGAACTCACCTATGTCTTTGCCCAGGACGAATGGACCCTGGCGGAGGACTGGGTGCTCACCACCGGCCTGCGCTACGACCACTATTCGGATTTCGGCGATACCACCAACCCGCGCCTGGCCCTGGTCTGGAATCCGGCCTACAACCTCGTGATCAAGGCCTTGCATGGCCGTGCCTTTCGCGCCCCGTCCTTCACCGAGCAGTTCAGCATCAACAACCCGGTCACGATCGGGAATCCCGGCCTCCAGCCCGAGACCATCGCCACCAGCGAGCTGGCGTTTTCCTGGCAGCCGACCAGCACGGTGCAATCCAGCCTGAGCCTGTTCGAATACGATATGCGGGACATCATCCGCTTCACCCCCAATGCCGTACCCTCGACCGGCGCCACCGCACAGAATGTCGGCCGCCAGACCGGGCATGGCCTCGAACTGGAGGGCAGTTGGGCGGCGACCCGCGAGCTGCGGCTGACCGGCCACCTGTCACTGCAGCGCTCCATCGACGAGGCCACCGGGCAGGATGCCGGGCTGGCCCCGCGCCAGCGTGTGTTTGTGCGCTCCGACTGGCGTTTTGCGCCCCGCTGGCAATGCGGCAGCGCCGTCAATCACGTCGCGGATCGCCGGCGCCAGCCGGGCGATGCCCGTCGGCCAGTGGACGACTACACGACGCTCGATGTGTCCTTGCGCCGGGAGAAGCTCTTCGGTCATGCCGACATAAGTGTCCAGTTGCAGAACCTGTTCGACAGTGACGCCCGGGAGCCATCACTGGCGCCAGGCAATATTCCCAATGATCTGCCGCTGCCCGGGCGCACCTTCCATGTCCAGCTGCAGTACCGCCACTAGGCGGCCGGCAGTGCCCCCACGGCCTTGCCGGCGTTACGGCCTTGCCGGCTGGGGAGCGCTCTTCCTGCTGATGCTGGCGGCGCTGCCGGTCCGGGCCGAGCGCCTGGCGCGGGCCGCGCCTGCGGACGCCAGCCGGGAACGGCCTGGCCTCGTGGCCGCCGCACGCGACCGCGCGGGCCCGGTGCGGCTGGCGGCCGCGGATGCCTCCTCCCCCGCATCGGTGCCCGGGAGCGGTATTGCCGTGCTTTACCCGGATCTGGGCGAGCCTTATCGAGAAGTCTTCAATACCCTTATCGCGGGCGTGGTGGAGCAGGCCGGTGCGGCAGTGCGGCGCTATCCGCTGCGGTCGGACCAGGATAGCGCCGGGCTTCAGGCACAGTTGCGACGCGCCGGGGTTCGGGTGGTGATTGCGCTCGGTCGCCAGGGACTCAAGGCGGCCGCCTCACTTGATCGCGATTTTCCCGTGGTGCTGGGAGGCATCGTTGCCGTGCCGGAAGGAGAGCGCCGCTATACCGGCATCAGCCTGACGCCGGATCCGGCGATGCTGTTTTCGCACTTGAAAGGCCTGCTGCCCGGTGTCCGCCGTATCATCGTCGTCTACAACCCGAACTATAACGACTGGTTGCTGACGCTGGCCCGTTCCGCCGCCCGCGCGCAGGGCCTTGAGCTGGTGGCGCACGAGGCCCGGGATACGGCCACGGCGGCCCGCCTCTACAAGGAGCTCATCGTCGAGACCGGCAAGCGCGATGCAGTCTGGTTGCCGCAGGACTCCACCACCGTGGACGAGGACACCATCCTGCCGCTGGTGCTGCGCCAGGCCTGGCAACACCGAGTGCCGGTCTTTTCCAGCAGCTTCCTGCACGTGAAGAAAGGGGCACTGTTCGCCCTCTACCCCGATAACCGCCAGCTCGGCCGCGCGCTGGCGCACACGGCCAACGACATGCTGGCCGGCGAGCCGGTACCCCCGGGCATGTTGCCACTCCAGGCGGTGCTGTCGGCCCTCAATGTGCGCACGGCCAGCCATCTGGGCTTGAACCTTGATTACCAGCAGCAACGCCGGTTCGATTTTGTTTTTCCGGAGCCTTGATGAAGTCCGTGCCTCCTGCCCCCTCTTCTGCTCCGCTTCCGCCCCGGAAGGCACGCCTCAAGACGTGCTTCTTTCCGTTACTCCGGGGCCTAGGGCTGCCGTTCCGCTTTTTTCGCCGCACCCATTTCCACCGCCAGCTCACGCTCATCGTCACGGTCGCGATCCTCTTGCTGGCGCTTTTCTCCGCCCTGCTGAACTCCTGGACGGCAAGCCTGCGTACCCAGGAATACCTGGTGCGGCAGGGCTTGCAGATCACCGATGGCCTTGCGCGCCGGAGCACCCTGGCGCTGCTCTATCACGCGCCCGAAAACGCCGAGAATGAGGTGGACGCGACACTGGCTTTTCCGGATGTGCGCTATGTGGAAATTCTGGACGCCAGCCGCCGCACCCTGGTCGCCCGTCTCAAGCCCGCCACGCCCGGCTATGCGCCACCGTCCTGGCGTCATGCAGTCATCACCGGCCCGGATCACGCTACATTGGCTTGGGAGAACGAGGAGGAGTGGGGCTTTATCGCCCCGGCCTATGCCGGGCGGGAGGAAGCCTCGCCCTTTGATTTGCAGGAGCGCAAACCGCAGTTGCTCGGCTATGTGCTGGTAGTGGTCGGCAAGGCCAGCATGCACGAACTCGCGGCCTCGCTGCGAAGGGTCAATATGGGGCTGACGCTTTCCTTTGCAGTGCTCCTGCTGGGGGGGCTGGGGCTACTGGTACAGCGCCTGATCCGTCCGTTGAATTCACTATCATTGCTGATGCGGCGTGCCGAGGCGGGGCATTCGGGATTGCGCGCTCCCTTGTCGGGTCCGCGAGACATTACCGACATGGCTACCGCCTTCAACAAGATGATGACGGTGCTGGAGGAGCGCGAGGCAGAGCTGCAGCACTCGCGCGACCGGGCCCTGCATACCGCGCAATTGAAAGCCCAGTTCGCCGCCACGGTCAGCCATGAGGTGCGTACGCCACTGAACGGGGTCGTGGGCATGCTGGACCTGCTGCGGGATATGCCGCTGGAAAAGCCCGCGCGCGAATGTGTGGATGTGGCCTGGAATTCCGCGCATTCGCTCATGGAGCTGATCAACGGAATTCTCGATTTTTCCAAGCTGGAAGCGGGCAAGCTGGAGCTGGAGGAGATCAACTTCGACCTCCACGAACTGGTGGCAAGTGTGCTGGAGCTGCTCGCGCGGCAAGCCACGCAGAGAGGGTTGGAGCTGGGCTATCAGCCGGAGCCCGGCCTGCCGGCCCGGGTGCGCGGTGACTCCCTGCGTGTGCGGCAGGTGCTCATCAACCTCATGAGCAACGCCGTGAAGTTCACGGAGCAGGGCGAGGTGACGGTGCGCTTGTCCTTCGTTGCCACGGACCAGGGGCGCGGCCGGTTGCGCATCGAAGTCATCGATACCGGCATCGGCATGGACGACGCCACCGTGCGGCATGTGTTCGACTCCTTTGCCCAGGCGGATCCCTCCACTACGCGCAAATATGGCGGTACCGGCCTGGGCCTGACCATCAGCAAGCACCTGGTCGACCTGATGCGCGGCGAGATCGGCGTCAGCAGCGAGCCCGGCCGCGGAAGCACCTTCTGGTTTACTGTTCCGGTCGAGGTCGTTGACGCGCCGGCAGCTGCGGTGGCGCCGGTGCCGGAGGAGCGGCTCCAGGCACCCGTCCCGGGTGGGCGCGTGTGCCGCGTGCTGGTGGTCGAGGACAATCGCATCAACCAGATGGTGGCGGGGGCCATGCTGGCGAAAATCGGTTGCCACTGCGAGTTCGCTGACAACGGGGCGGCCGCCGTGGATGCCGTGCGCCAGGACCGCTTCGACCTCATTCTCATGGACTGCAATATGCCGGAGATGGATGGCTATGCGGCAACCCGGCATATTCGCTGGATGGAGCAGGAAGAGCGTCGCACTCCCACGCCCATCGTGGCGATGACGGCCAATGCCCAGTCGGGTGACGAGGAGCTTTGCCGGGCCGCGGGCATGGATGATTACCTCGCGAAGCCGGTGACGTTGCTCAAGCTGCGCGAGAAAGTCGACACCTGGCGGAGCGGCGACTGGACGGCGGCGCCGGACGAGCGTCGGGAATAGCACGTCCCGCACCATCCCGGCGCGTGCACCAGCACCGGGCAAGACCCCCGCACCGATAGCAGGCGGCTTCCGGGCCGCCTTTCGCCCCTGGCCCGCGCTTCCGGGCCGCCGCGCCCCGGCTGGCGCAACTCTTGCTCTGTCTCCTCCATTCAGCCTGCCGTCACATGCGGCTTTGGAGGCCCTGGTGTCCATTCACGTCGCCCTCAATCACGTCACGCACTACCACTATGACCGCCTGATCACCCTGGGGCCCCAGATCGTCCGCCTGCGGCCGGCGCCGCACAGCCGCACCCGCATCCTCAGCTACAGCCTCAAGGTCACGCCCGCCGACCACTTCATCAACTGGCAGCAGGACCCGCAGTCCAACTACCTGGCGCGCCTGGTCTTCCCGGAGCCGACCCGGGAATTCCGCGTCGAGGTCGATCTCGTGGCCGAGATGGCCGTGCACAATCCCTTTGATTTCTTCCTTGAGCCGCAGGCGGAAAAATTTCCCTTCGGCTATCGCGCCGACGAGCGCGTGGAGCTCGCCCCCTTCCTGGCGAAGGCCAAGGGCACGCGGGTGCTATCCAGTTATCTGGCGGGCATCAGCCGCAAGCCCCGCCGCACCCTCGACTTCCTTGTCGATCTCAACCAGCGCCTCTGCAACGACATCCGCTACCTGATCCGTCTCGAGCCCGGCGTGCAGACGCCGGAGAAGACACTGACCAGCCGCTCCGGTTCCTGCCGTGACTCCGCCTGGCTGCTGGTGCAGTTGCTGCGCCACCTCGGGCTGGCCGCGCGCTTCGTGTCCGGCTACCTGATCCAGCTGAAGGCCGACGTGAAGTCGCTGGACGGCCCTTCCGGCGCCGAGGCCGACTTCACCGACCTGCACGCCTGGTGCGAAGTCTATCTGCCGGGTGCCGGCTGGATCGGCCTCGACCCCACCTCCGGCCTGCTCGCTGGCGAAGGCCATATCCCGCTGGCCTGCAGCCCCGAGCCGTCCTCGGCCGCACCCATCAGCGGCGGCATTGACGAGTGCGAATGCGAATTCAGCCACCACATGCAAGTCACCCGCATCTGGGAGGCGCCGCGCGTCACCAGGCCCTACAGCGACGCGCAATGGGCGGCGATCGAGGCCCAGGGCCATGCGCTCGACGAAAAGCTGAAGGCGCTCGACATCCGCCTCACCCAGGGCGGCGAGCCAACCTTTATCGCCATCGACGATCCCGATGGCGCCGAGTGGAATACCGAGGCGCTGGGTCCCACCAAGCGCCTGCGCGCCGCCGAGCTCTTTAGCCGCCTGCGCGCCCACTATGCGCCCAAGGCACTGGTGCATTTCGGCCAGGGCAAGTGGTACCCGGGCGAGCAATTGCCGCGCTGGTCGCTCAACTGCTTCTGGCGCCGCGACGGCCAGCCGATCTGGAAAAATCCCGCGCTATATGGGGATGAAACCCGCGACGACGGCGCCGATTCCGTGCTCGCCCGGCGCTTCCTGGAAGCGCTGGCCGCGCGCCTCGGCGTCACCGGCGAGCATGTCTTTCCGGCCTATGAGGACCACTTCTATTACCTGTGGCGCGAGCGCCGGCTGCCGGGCAACGTCAGTGTGGCTGATCCGCGCCTCGAGGATGCGCAGGAGCGCGCGCGCCTGATGCAGGTCTTCGACCAGGGCCTGGGCGAGGCGGTGGGCCATGTGCTGCCGCTGGCGCGCAGCGACGATGGTCATCGCTGGCAGACCGGCTCCTGGTTCCTGCGCAGCGCCGAATGCCTGCTGATTCCCGGCGACTCGCCCCTCGGCTACCGCCTGCCGCTCGACAGCCAGCCCTGGGTGAGCAAGGCCGATTATCCGTACATGCACCAGCCCGATCCGCAGCAGCCCTTTCCGCCGCTGCCGGCGCACGAGCGGCTGCTGCTGCAGTATCCGGCGCACGCTTTTACGGCTGGCACTGGCACTGGCACGGAGGGTGCGCTGGTGGACCCCGCAGGCGGCGGTGTGCCCGAAGCGGGGCGTGTCATCGGCGGTGGTTCCCTGGCCGGCCTTCTGGATGCCCAGGGGAAAGGCGCCGATGGCGCCAGACCGAACGCCGGCGCGGCAGCCGCCGCCAGCGTCGCCCATGCCAGGGCCGCGGGCCGCGAGCGTGCCCCCGGCCTTCACGAATCCGCCGCCGGCCTCACCCGCACCGCGTTGTGCGCGCAGCCGCGTGACGGCCGCCTCTATCTGTTCATGCCGCCGCTGGCGCAGCTGGAGGATTATCTCGCGCTCGTCGACGCCATCGAGGCCACCGCGGCGGCGCTGCAGGCGCCGGTGATCCTGGAAGGCTACGAGCCGCCGTCCGACCCGCGCCTGGCGAATTTCCGCGTCACGCCCGACCCCGGCGTCATCGAGGTCAACATCCATCCGGCCAGCAACTGGGACGAGCTGGTGGAGCGCACCACCTTCCTCTACGAGTCCGCGCACCAGTCACGCCTCACCAGCGAAAAATTCATGGTCGACGGCCGCCACACCGGCACCGGCGGCGGTAACCATTTCGTGCTGGGCGGCGCCACCGCGGCTGACTCGCCCTTCCTGCGCCGACCCGACCTGCTGCGCTCGCTCATCAGCTACTGGCACAACCATCCTTCGCTCTCGTATCTGTTCTCTGGCCTCTTTATCGGCCCCACCTCGCAGGCGCCGCGCGTGGACGAGGCGCGCAACGACGCCCTCTACGAGCTCGAGATCGCCTTCAGCCAGTTGCCCGGGATCGGCGAGTCCTGTCCGCCGTGGCGGGTGGACCGCGTGCTGCGCAATCTGCTGGTGGATGTCACCGGCAACACCCACCGCGCCGAGTTCTGCATCGACAAGCTGTATTCGCCTGACGGCCCCACCGGCCGCCTCGGCCTGCTCGAGCTGCGCGCCTTCGAGATGCCGCCCCACGCGCGCATGAGCCTGGCCCAGCAGTTGCTGCTGCGCACCCTTGTCGGGCACTTCTGGGAGACGCCCTATGCGCCGGAAAAACTCGCGCGCTGGGGCACCGAGCTGCACGACCGCTTCATGCTGCCCTGGTTCCTCGAGCAGGATTTCCGCGATGTGCTCACGGAGTTGCGCGGCGCCGGCCACGCCGTCGAGTTCGACTGGTTCGCGCCGCATTTCGAGTTCCGCTTTCCCAAGGTGGGTGACTACGCCGTCGCCGGCATCGAGCTCGAGCTGCGCCATGCCCTCGAGCCCTGGCATGTGATGGGCGAGGAGGGCAGCGCCGGCGGCGCCGTTCGCTATGTCGACTCCTCGGTGGAGCGGCTGCAGGTCAAGGTCAGTGGCCTGGCCGCCGACCGCTACCGCCTCACCTGCAATGGCGCCACGCTGCCGTTGCGCCCCACCGGGCGCGTCGGCGAGTTCGTGGCCGCGGTGCGCTACCGCGCCTGGCAGCCGCCGTCCTGCCTGCACCCGACCATTCCCGCGCATGCGCCCCTGCGCTTTGATCTGGTCGATACCTGGATGGATCGCTCCCTGGGCGGCTGCCAGTACCATGTGGCCCATCCGGGCGGCCGCAGCTACACCAGTTTTCCGGTCAACGCCTTCGAGGCCGAAAGCCGGCGCCTGGCCCGCTTCTTCCGCACCGGGCACACCCCGGGACGGGTGCAGGCGGAGGCGCCGGACGTCAGCACCGAGCATCCCTTCACCCTCGACCTGCGCCGGCGGTAAGCCGGCCACCGCTACTCTGGGCTAAGATGCCTTTCCCGCTGACTGTTGGTGCGTATTCGTGGTTGATGTGACGGCTCCCTGGCCTGCCCGCTATCCCCTGGACCAAGATCGTTATCAGGAGCTGATGACGGCGGCGGGCGAGTTGCGCGCGCACTGGCAGCCGTTGATGCAGCAGTTGCAGGGCATGAGCCCGGCCCAGCTGGCCCATCGCCAGGACTTGTTGCAGCGCCAGATCCAGGAAAACGGCGTCACCTACAACATCTACGCCGATGCCAAGGGCGCCGACCGCCCCTGGGAGCTCGACCTGCTGCCGCAGCTGATTCCGGCCGCGGAATGGAACGGCCTCGCGGCGGGTATCGCCCAACGCGCCGGCCTGCTCGATCGCGTGCTGGCCGATCTTTATGGCCCGCAGCAATTGCTGCGCAAAGGGCTCCTGCCCAGCGACCTTATCTTTGGCCACAACAACTTCCTCTGGCCCTGCCACGGCATTACCCCGGCCGGCGGCCGCTTCCTGCATGTCTATGCCGCCGACCTCGCGCGCGCCCCGGACGGGCGCTGGTGGGTGGTCGCCGATCGCACCCAGGTGCCCTCGGGCGCGGGCTATGCGCTGGAGAACCGCCAGATCATCACCCGCACCCTGCCCGAGCTGCATCGCCAGCAGGGCGTGCAGCCCATCAGCGGATTTTTCCGCGCCCTGCGCAACTCGCTCACCGAGCTCGCGCCGCACGATGGCGAGGCGCCGCTCGCGGTGGTGCTGACGCCGGGCCGCTATAACGAAACCTATTTCGAGCACCTCTATCTCGCCCGCCACCTTGGCTTGCCGCTGGTGGAAGGGCAGGACCTCACGGTGCGCGGCGACACCCTGTACCTGAAGGCGGTGAGCGGCCTGCGCCGCGTGCACGGCGTACTGCGTCGCCTCGATGACGACTTTTGCGATCCCCTGGAATTGCGCAGCGATTCCGCGCTGGGCGTGCCGGGCCTGCTCAATGTCGTGCGCGCCGGCCGCGTACTGCTCAGCAACGCGCTCGGCAGCGGCGTGGTGGAATCCCCGGGATTGATGGGCTTCCTGCCCGCGATTGCCGGGCGCCTGCTTGGCGAGCCTCTGCAGCTGCCGCAGCTGGCGACCTGGTGGTGCGGCGAGGCCGGCGTGCTCGAGGACGCCCTGGCTCGCCTGCCGCAGCTGGTGATCAAACCCGCCTTTCCCTCGCAAAGTTTCGATCCGGTCTTCGCTGCCCGCCTCGACGCGGCCGAGCACGCCGACCTCGCCCGTCGCATCCGCGCCATGCCCGGCGCCTATGTCGCGCAGGAGCAGGTGCAGTTGTCGCAGGCGCCGGTGCTGCGCGGCGAAGGCGGGATGGAGGCGCGCGCCATCGGCATGCGCGTCTTTGCCGTCGCCACCGCTGACGGCTATCGCGTACTGCCGGGCGGCCTCACCCGCGTCGCCGGCAACACCGCCTCGGGCGTGGTGTCGATGCAGCGCGGCGGCGCCAGCAAGGACACCTGGGTACTTTCGGAAGGCCCGCAGGCTGGCGCCGCGCCCGACAGCCGCGTGCTGGGCGTGCGCGACATCATCCGCCGCGAGAGCCATCTGCCCTCGCGCGTGGTCGAAAACCTGTTCTGGTTCGGCCGCTACTCCGAGCGCTGCGACACCCAGGCGCGCCTGCTGCGCGGCGCCTTGCTGCGCCTGGTCGACAACGACGGCGAGGAGGCGCTGGCCACCACCGAGGCGGTGGGTGATCGCTTCGGCCTGTTGCCGCTGGCGGAAAAGGGCGTGGAGCTGCCGGCGCGACTGCTCACCGCCTGCCTCGACAGCGAGTTTGGCAACAGCCTGCCCGTCAATCTCCAGCATCTGTACAACGCGGCGGCGCCGATCCGCGGCCGCCTGTCCCAGGAAAACTGGCAGGCGGTGGCGGCGCTGGCACGGCAGGGCCGCGGCCTCAGCGCGGTGGAGCAGGACCTCGGCGATGCGCTCGCGCTACTGTCGCCGCTGGTGACCGCGCTTACGGCCCTGTCCGGCTTCGCCCTCGATGACATGACCCGCGATGTCGGCTGGCGCTTCCTGATGCTCGGGCGCCGCCTCGAGCGCCTGCAGTTTTTTGCCGGCGCCACCGCCAGCGTGCTGGCCAGCCCGGCCCTCGGCCTGCAGACCTGCGCAGAGGATGCGGTTCCCGAGCCCCGTGCCGCCGGCGAGCGCAGCGCCCCTGAAGGCGACTCTCAACGCAACGCAAGCAGCCAGAGCCAGAACAACCAGAGCCAAAGTAGTCAGGGTCAGGGTCAGGGTCAGGGTCAGCGCAACGAAAGCCAGCTCCAGAGTCAAAACCGGTTGCAGGGCAACGATGGCCCCGGCAGCCCGGTAAGCGGTGAGGGCAGCCCGTCCCCCGTTCCCGGCGAGCGCCGCCGCGGCACGCGCCAGTCGGCACGCATGGAAACCCTCGACAGCCTCCTGCTGCTGGCCAACAGCCTCATCACCTATCGTAGCCGCTACCAGAGCTCGCCCGAACTCCTGCCGACCCTCGACCTGCTGTTGCTCGATCCGCACAACCCGCACTCCCTGGTGTTCCAGCTCGGCATGATCGAGGAAGGCCTGGAGCAGCTGCGCGAGGAATACGGCAGCGCCCTCGACAATCCGCTCGCGCACAGCGCCGCGCGCCTGCGCGCGCTGGACCTGTCGGTGCTCGAGCCCTCGCTCTTCGGCGAGGCCGGCCAGCAGGCCGCGCTCGACAGCCTCGTGGACTTGCTCGAGGAGCTGGGCATGCAGGCCGGCGCGCTGTCCGATCGCCTCGGCCTGCGCTATTTCGTCCATGCTGACCAGGCCACCAGCTACGGGGTAAGCCCATGACTCCCGTTTTAATGGACCCGGTGCCTGTCGCCCGCGGCTATCGCGTCAGCCATCTCACGCGCTACCGCTACAGCTCGCCGGTGGCGCTGTCGCTGCACCTGCTGCACCTGCAGCCGCGGCCCCTGGCGCTGCAAGCAATCCAGGACCTGACGCTGTCGATCACCCCCGCCCCCAGCCAGCGCCAGGAGCGCCTCGATCCCTTCGGCAATCCCGTGGTCACGCTCGCCTTCGAGCAGCCGCACCACGAGCTCAGCGTCGAGCTGGCTATGACCCTGTGGCGGCAGCCGCGCCCGCCCGAGCAGCCGAGCCTGCCATGGCAGGAAGTGGTGGCGGTGCTGACCTACCAGGGCAAGCCGCTCAGTGACGACGTGCTGGAGGCACAGCGCTACCGCTACGAGTCGCCGCATGTGCGACTCAAGCGCAGCTTCGCCGACTTTGCCCGCGACTGCTTTGCGCCCGGGCAGCCGCTGCTCGACGCCTGCCGCGCCCTGACCGCCAAGATCCACCGCGAATTCACTTTTGATCCAGAGGCTACCGACATCGCCACGCCCTTGCTGACGGTGCTGGAGGAGCGGCGCGGCGTCTGCCAGGACTTCGCCCACCTCATGCTGGCCTGCCTGCGCAGCCTCGGCCTCTCGGCGCGCTATCTGTCCGGCTACCTGCTCACGCATCCGGCCCCGGGCATGCCGCGCCTGGTCGGGGCCGACGCCACCCATGCCTGGATCGAGGTTTTTTGCCCGGTCAACGGCTGGGTCGGCTTTGATCCCACCAACAACTGCCAGCCCGACCTCGAGCACCTTGTCGTCGGGTGGGGGCGCGACTTTACCGACGTCAGCCCGCTGCGCGGCGTGCTGCTGGGTGGCGGCAGCCATGATCCGGAGGTGGCGGTGACGGTGTTGCCGCTAGACGAGGCCGGAGCGGCCGGCCTCTGAAAGCTGTGCCGGCATCAGTCCCGGTTCGTGCTGGAAGACCTGCAGACGGTCGGCGTTTGCCGGTCCTGATGCGGTAGAGGAGGCCTGGCGTCCTCAGGCCGCGGACGCGCGCGCCCCGGTCAGCAGTGCCCGCACCAGGAAATGCATTTCCGCCTTGAGGGTATCGAGGTCCAGGCGGTTGTCCGGATTCAGCCAAGCCATCTGCAATTCATGCATCGCGCCCACCATGCCGAAGGCCAACACGCGGTAATTGCGCACGGGCAGCTCGCCGCTGGCCGCGAGCGCATCGGCATAGCCCTCCACCAGTTGCGCAAAGCCGCTGATGACGGCATTGCGCCCTGCCTCCACACACGTACTCACACCCAGCACTTCACTGGTGGTAAGCCGTGCCCGGCGCGGGTCCTCGAGCTGCGCGTCGAGAAAGGCATCCAGCGCCGCCAGAAAGCGCTCCGCCGGCGGCCGGTCGGCCTTGAGCAGGACCTCCATCACGCGCGCCTGGGTGCCGGCCATGACCTGCTCGAAGACGGCCAGCAGCAGCGCCTCACGGTCACGGAAGTGCTCGTAGAAGTGGCGCGTGGTCACCTTGGCGGCGGCGCACAGCTTCTCGGTGGGGGTGGCGGCATAGCCCTGCGTGCCAAAGAGCTCCAGCGCCGTGTCCAGCAGGCGCTGGCGGCGCTCGGCCGCGAGCGCCTCGGCGCTGCGCCCGCCATAGCCGCGGCGGGCAGGCGCCGGGGCAGGGGGGGCGGGAACCGGGTCCGGGCGGGAGGCGTTCATCGGCATCTCTTGATTTAGGAAAGGATTCTTGTCTAAATTATGCCTCTGCCGTCGCGGCTGGTCTAGCGCCCTGGCCGCCCTGCCGCCGGCAGGGCCACTTTCCTGTCCTGGAGCCTTGCATGAACCCGCGTTGCATCTTCATCACCGGCGCCGCCGCCGGGATCGGCCAGGCGGCGGCCCGCCGCTTCGCCAGCGCCGGCTGGTTCGTCGGCCTTTTTGATGTCGACCAGGCCGGCGTCGAGCGCCTGGCCGCCGAGCTTGGCACTGACCGCACCCTTGCCGGCAAGCTGGACGTGAGCAATGCGGAAGAGTGGACGGCCGCGCTCGACGCCTTCGCGCGCCGCTGCGGACGCCTCGATGTCTTGCTCAACAACGCCGGCATCCTCGCCTCGGGCCCGTTTGAATCCATTCCGCGCGAGCGTCTGCAGCGCATCGTCGACATCAATGTCACCGGCGTCATCAACGGCTGCCACGCCGCCTTTCCCTACCTGCGCGACACCGGCGGGGCGCGCGTGATCAACATGTCCTCGGCCTCCGCCATCTACGGCCAGCCTTCGCTCGCGGTGTATTCCGCCACCAAGTTCGCGGTGCGCGGCCTCACCGAGGCGCTCGACCTGGAGTGGCAGCCGCATGGCATCCGTGTCATGGACGTCATGCCGCTGTTCGTGCAGACAGCCATGGTGAAGGACATGAACTCAAAGGCCATCGGCCGCCTGGGCGTTAACCTGGGGCCGGAGGACGTGGCGGCTGTCATCTACGAGGCGGCCACCGACAAGCCCCGGCTGACGCGCGTGCATCGCCTGGTGGGGCAGCAGGCCAAGCTGGCCTATAGAGTGGCGGGCCTGGCGCCGGACTGGCTGGCCCGTGTCATCAATCATCAGATCGCCAAGAACCACTGACCCGAGTGCCTTCCATGACCACGATTCCCAGCAGCATGCGCGCGATCAACGACTTTGATGGCGCCCGCGACCACTCGCAGCCCCTGGCCCGTCTCTCTGAAGTCCGCCGCCGCGGCGAGGCCTTCCGCGAGCGTTTCCTCGCCGAGCCGCAAGTGGCGTTCTACAAGAGCATCAATCTGGTGCGCGTGCCCTATCCGAGCTGGTATGCCTACACCGGCGTTTATGCCCAGAGCGCCTACAAGTTTCCTTTCGTGCACATCCTGAATCGCTTGTTCGTGGTGCAGTACCGCGATTTCGACAATGTGCTGCGCACCTTGCTGTTCTCGCCCTCCGATCTCGAAGGCAATCGCGAGACGCCCTTCTTCAAGCGCCTGGCCGACATGCTGCCGGGGCCGCGCCAGGTGCAGCAGCTGCTGGCGCCCATCTTCCGCGACGTCGAGCAGGCACTCGGTGAGATCGGCCTGCGTCCCGAGCAGATCGACTACATCAGCTACGATCACCTGCACACGCAGGACGTGCGCCGCTGGATCGGCAGCGACCGCGAGCCAGGCTTCTTCCCCAATGCCAAACTGCTGGTGCACCGCCAGGAGTGGGCCTCGACGCTGGCGCTGCTGCCTTGCCAGGCCGACTGGTACTGCCCGGGCGGCATCGCCGGCCTGCCCGCGGACAAGGTCATCACCTTCGACAGCAGCGTGCAGCTCGGCGCCGGCGTCGCGCTGTTGCACACGCCCGGCCATACCGAGGGCAACCACTCGCTGGTGGCGCGCGTGGCCGACGGCATCCGCGTTACTTCCGAGAACGGTGTCGGCGCCGATGCCTATGCGCCGCAGAACTCGCGCATCAACGCCGTCCGCCGTTACGCCAAGGCCACCGGCATGGAAGTGATCCTCAACGGCAACACGCTGGAAGGCAGCAACGACCAGTACATCTCCATGGTCCTGGAAAAAACCGTCGCCGGCCCCTCGCGCAATCCCGAGTTCCCCAACTGCGCCACCAGCAGCGAGTGCACGCCGTCCTGGGTGACGCCGGGGCATCAGGTGAGCTGGCTCATGGGCGAAGCCGAGTTCGGCAAGCTGGCCACGGGCTGAATTGCGCCGCTCGCCTCCCTGAGAAAAGCCCGTCAGTTGACGGGCTTTTTTTATGAGGCGCATCGAAGCAGTGCTGCCGATGCTTCCGGGGATGAGCGTGCGCCTGCCCTTGCGTTTCGGTGTTCCGGTCGCGCCCATGCGCAGGCGCGACCCTTGAAGCTGCACGCCCCGGGCCGTGGCCCTTCTCCACGGCGGCAGTCTCCGTACGCCATCCACTTGCCCGACTTGTTTGTCCAACCAGCGGCCCTTCGACACTCTCCGGCAGCTCGGGTACATTGCCCTTCCTGAATGCCGGGGCGCGTCATGCGCCTCCGGGTGGGAGACTTCGCGGCAGGGAATGTTGCCCCGGCCTCCTGTCTCTTAAAGCCTTGCCCGCTGCCCCTCCGGTCCGGGCCTTTATCGAGGAATCCCCATGCAGACGCGCGCCGCCGTGGCCTGGAAGGCCGGCCAGCCCTTGACCATCGAAAACGTCGACCTGCAAGGCCCCAAGGCCGGTGAAGTCCTGGTCGAGATCAAGGCCACCGGCATCTGCCATACCGATTACTACACGCTTTCGGGCGCCGACCCCGAAGGCCTTTTCCCCGCCATCCTCGGGCATGAAGGCGCCGGCATCGTGCTCGACGTCGGCCCCGGCGTGACCACGCTGAAAAAGGGCGACCACGTCATTCCGCTGTACACGCCGGAATGCCGCCAGTGCAAATTCTGCCTGAGCCGCAAGACTAATCTTTGCCAGGCGATCCGCAGCACCCAGGGCCGCGGCCTCATGCCCGACGCCACCAGCCGCTTCAGCCTGAACGGCGATCCGCTGTTCCACTACATGGGCACCAGCACCTTTTCCAACCACACCGTGGTGCCCGAGATCGCGCTTGCCAAGATCCGACCCGACGCGCCCTTCGACAAGGTCTGCTACATCGGCTGCGGCGTCACCACCGGCCTGGGCGCCGTGCTCTTTACCGCCAAGGTGGAGGCGGGCGCCAATGTCGTCGTGTTCGGCCTCGGCGGCATCGGCCTCAACGTGATCCAGGGCGCGCGCATGGTCGGCGCCGACAAGATCATCGGCATCGACATCAATCCCGGTCGCGAGGCCATGGCCCGCCAGTTCGGCATGACGCACTTCCTCAATCCCAAGGATATCGAGGCCGCCGGCGGCAATATCGTCGACACCATCGTGCAGCTCACCGACGGCGGCGCCGACTACAGCTTTGAATGCATCGGCAACACGAAGGTGATGCGCCAGGCGCTGGAGTGCACGCACAAGGGCTGGGGCCGCAGCATCATCATCGGCGTGGCCGAGGCCGGCGCGGAAATTGCCACGCGGCCTTTCCAGCTCGTCACCGGACGCAAGTGGGAAGGCTCGGCCTTTGGCGGCGCCCGCGGCCGCACCGACGTGCCGCGCATCGTTGACTGGTATATGGACGGCAAGATCGACATCGACAGCCTGATCACCCACACCATGCCGCTGGAGGACATCAACCAGGGCTTCGACCTGATGAAGCGTGGCGAATCGATTCGCGGTGTGGTGATCTTCTAGTCATGACGACTTTTCCGGATAGCCTGTCGACTCACGCCACGCTCCTCAGTGCGCACGCCTGCTGTGGCGGTGAGCAGCGCTTCTACCAGCATCAGTCGCAGGTCATCGGCCTGCCGATGCGCTTCTCGCTCTACCTGCCGCCGCAGGCGCTGCAGGGGCCGGTGCCGATGGTGGTGTATCTGGCCGGCCTCACCTGCACTGAGGAAACCTTTCCCACCAAGGCCGGCGCCCAGCGCATCGCGGCCGAACTGGGCATGGCGCTGCTGTCGCCCGATACCAGTCCGCGCGGCGCAGGGGTAGCAGGCGAGGCGGAGGCCTGGGATTTTGGCGTGGGCGCGGGCTTTTACCTGGATGCGACGCAGGCGCCGTGGGCGGCCCGTTGGCGCATGGAAAGCTATCTGCTACAGGAGCTGCTGCCGCTGCTCGAGCAGAGCGCACTCATCGATGCCGCGCGAATTGGCCTCATGGGGCATTCCATGGGCGGGCACGGCGCGCTGACGTTGGCCTTCCGCCATCCCGGCCGCTTTGCCTCACTGTCCGCGCTGGCGCCCATTTGCGCGCCCACTCAGTGTCCCTGGGGCGAGAAGGCTTTTACCGGTTACCTGGGCGAGGACCGCGCCGCATGGACGGCGCATGACGCCACGGCACTGGTCACTCAGCGTCACGCGGAAGGCCGGCCACCGCTGTATCCGCGGGGCATCCTCATCGACCAGGGGCTCGCCGACAAATTCCTCGCCAACCAGCTGCACCCGCATTTGCTCGAGGCCGCCTGCGCCGAGGCGGGGCAGCCGCTCACCCTGCGCCGTCACGAGGGCTATGACCACGGCTATTACTTCATCAGCACCTTTATCGAGGATCACCTGCGTTTTCATGCCGCCTGACCGAAGACGGATTTATTCCCCTGCACAGCAGAGGCCTTGTCAGGCTCAAAGAATGATGCGGCGAGGAGAGGTGTCTTGTTCGCGGGGCCACCTTTGCGGGGGATTTTTCCTGATTCCTGATTCCCTGCCGCCGCCCACTCAGGGCATGGCAGATTTTCCAAAGTCGCGCACCACTTTCACCAGCGCGCGCCGCTCCGCATCGCTCAAGCGCTTGCTATAGGCGGGCATCGAGCTCCATCCGTCCGGACCTTCACTGATAATGCGGAAGATTTCCTCGTCGCTGCGCCTGGCTTGCCATGCCGGACGCGTGAAGTCGCGCGCGAAGTAAAGGTAGCCGCGGGCGGTGCGGGCGTTGCCCTCGCTGCCGTGACACTTGCGGCAGTGGTCCTGGTACAGCGTCTTGCCGTCTTCGGCGAGGACGGTTCCTGTCAGGGCCAGTACGGTGCAGGCCAGTGCAATCTTGGGCAGGATCATGGTGGATTTCCGGGTTGTGAGGGTTGGCGCTTGATGTCTGTTTCTGTAGGTCGGGATTCATCCCGACTGACCAGATACAGGACTCCCGACGAGAACAGGCTCCTGGCAGCGGCGCGTCGCGCTGACCAGGCTGTAATGCAGAGATCCGCTGCGATACACCTGCCGGCACAGCCATGCCGTGGCCTGGATCTTCAGCCAGCCGGCACCCAGCTTGCGTCGCCAGGGCAGTTCCGCAGCGCGCCGCGAGACAAAATCGGCAAAGCCCTGCAGCACTTCGGCATCCAGCAATTGCAGCGAGATATCCGAAAAGCCCTGTTGCGCCAGCGCGGCCTGCAATTCGGTGGCCGTCAGCACGCTGGCCGCCGGGATGCCGGCGCGCACCATCACGAGGCGCTGCGGTGAAACGCGATCAGGCCGGGGCGCATCCTCCAGCAGCGTGGTGAAGGCGAAGCGCCCCTGCGGACGCAGCAGCGCAGCGGCAAAGCCCGCAAACGCGGCCAGCGAGCGGGCATGATAGGCCGCATCCACGCAAACCACCGCATCAAACACCTGCGCCCGCAAGGCGGCCGGCGCCGGCCATTCATCAAAGCGTCCCTGCACGATGGTCTCGAGTGCGGCGGGGGCGTGTCGGCGAATCCGCTCGACACAGCGCGCCTGGTACTCAAGCCCCGTCACGCGCGTCACGCCGAAGGCTTCCGGCCACAATCGCAGGCTGGCCCCCTCGCCACAGGCCAGGTCGAGCACGCGATCCTGTGGCTGCAGGGCGGCGGCCGCGCCTACGCGCAGCGCCAGCTGGCGGCAGGCCTGCGAATAGTCCTGTGTCGCCGTCCAGTCGCCGAGATTGGCCCAGGCCAGCGGCGCGGCCGCATCGCTCAACAGATCGACGGGAATCGCGAAATCGGCCGGTGCCCTCATGCCGGCGCCCAGGGTACCGCCAGTTTCAGCTCCTGCGCCACGGCGAGGGCGGAGCGCACCGCGGATTCCAGCAGGGGCACGCCGGGATAGGCCCAGGAGCCGCAGAAAAACACGCGCCGTCCCGGCTCGGCATGCAACTGGCGCAGGGAGGCGAGCGCCGGGCCGGTGCCGCCGTGCACCACTGCGCGCGCCAGCGGCACCCGCATCATGATCTTCTCCGGTGCCGGCTCGAAGAGCGGGTCCCAGGTCTGGAACACCGGCTCGGCAGGGTTGATCGTCGGTTCCACCGGATTCACCCAGACCGTCCACATGGATTCGCGCAGGTCCGGCGTCATCAGGAAATTCAGCGGCACCCAATCGGCGCGCTGGCGCGGCATGAAGCGGGTGTCGCCGTGCACCACGAGCTCGCCCTTGTCGAAGTTGATGCCGCGCAGTGCCGTCACCTCGCGTCCAAACTGCTCGCCATCGAGGAAGCCGGTCTGGTTGGCCGGGGTGGCGACGATGACGCGGTCGTAGCGGCCGCCTTCGCCGCGCGCATTGCGCACCTCGACGCCGTCTTCTTCCTGGCGCACCTCCGTGACGGGACTGCCACTGAAGAAATCGAGCCCGGCAGCCAGGCCGTCGACCAGGGCTGGCGTCCCACCTTGCAGGCGCTGGAAGCGGTTGCCGTAGGTAATTATCTCGAGAAGGGAGAGCAGTTCCAGCGCCGGCCAGGCCAGCAGGTGCTGTTCGCTGCAGGTGCAGATGGTCTTGAGCACGTTCAGCACCACGCCGCGCCAGAACAACGGGTCGAAATCATGCCGCGCCAGGAATTCGCGCAAGGTGGTGTGCGTGTCCTCCTGGAGGCGCATTTCCTTGAGCGCCAGCGACAGCTGCCGCAGGCCGAGGACGATGCGCAGCCCGTCGCCGTTCACATAGCGCCAGGAGCCGATCATGGGGAAAGCGGTAAACGGAATGCGGCTATTGCGAAACCAGGTATCGCCATCCATCCAGCTGCAGGAGGTGAAGGCGTCCACGGTGAAGGTGCCCACCTGCACGTGCTCTGCCAGCGCCAGCACGCTTCCCCAGTGCAGCGGACTCATGATGCGCAGCGGCACGTCGACAAAGCCGCCGGCGACCGCCAGCGTATGCGCGTCCATGCCGCGACGTGCCTGCGACTCGAACACGGTGACGCGGTGACCGGCATCATGACAGATGCGCGCGGCGGCCAGTCCGGCCATGCCGCTGCCGATGATGGCGATGGATTCCTGCATGCAACGCTCCTTCAGGTGGCGGGTGTCGTCCAGCGCGCTCACGCAGTCAGGCAAAGGTAGTAGCGCGTGACCGCGGCTGCGCGGCGCCATGATGCCAGAGCGCAGGACAGGCGGCGACAGCAGGCCAGGCCAGGCGGGTGCCTGAGGGGGCCCCGGCCCCGGGGCTGCCCGATGCTCAGGGCAGGCTGCCGGACGAGGTGCCGCGCAGGCAGTTGCTTAACGCCGCTCAGGGATTGGCGCAGGTTGCCGGCACGACGCGATGCTGCGTCAACCATGAAAAAGACCGGACAGCCTAGAGGCTGTCCGGTCTTGCAGGGAGTCAGGTGGTCACCTCCGCCCGACGGCGGAGATTTTCTCCTGACGTCAGGCGAGATCGAAACGGTCGGCGTTCATCACCTTGCTCCAGGCCGCCACGAAGTCCCGCACGAACCTTTCCTTGCTGTCGTCCTGCGCATACACCTCGGCATAAGCGCGCAGCACCGCGTTCGAGCCGAAGACCAGGTCGACGCGGGTAGCGGTCCATTTCACGGCGCCGGTCTTGCGGTCCCGCAGTTCATACAGGTTTCGCCCGGCCGGCTGCCACGCATAGGCCATGTCCGTGAGGTTGACGAAAAAGTCGTTGGTGAGCGCGCCGACGCGATCCGTGAACACGCCATGCAAGCTGCCGCCGTGATTGGTGCCGAGCACGCGCATGCCACCGACCAGCGCAGTCATTTCGCAGGCGGTCAGCCGCATCAGCTGGGCGCGATCCAGCAGCAATTCCTCGGGGGTGACGGCGTAGTCCTGCTTCAGCCAGTTGCGGAAGCCATCCGCCAGCGGCTCCAGCACTTCAAAAGACTCCGCATCCGTCATGTCCGCCGTGGCATCGCCGCGGCCCGGCGCAAAAGGCACTGTCACCGTCACTCCCGCCGCCTTTGCCGCCAGCTCGACGCCAACATTACCGGCGAGCACGATGACATCGGCCAGGCTGGCGCCACTCCCGGCGGCCATTTTTTCGAGCACGGACAGCACCCGGGCCAGTCGCGGCGGCTCATTGCCTTGCCAGTCGTTCTGCGGCGCCAGGCGGATACGTGCGCCGTTGGCGCCGCCGCGCTTGTCCGAGCCGCGGAAGGTGCGGGCGCTGTCCCAGGCGGTGCTCACCAGATCGCTGACACTGAGTCCGCTGGCGGCGATCTTCGCCTTCAGTGCGGCCACGTCGTAGTCCTTGCGGCCCGCAGGCACAGGGTCTTGCCAGAGCAGGTCTTCCGCCGGCACATCCGGGCCGACATAGCGCGTCTTCGGTCCCATGTCGCGGTGGGTCAGCTTGAACCAGGCGCGCGCAAACACGTCCGAGAAGTAGGCAGGATCCTTATGGAAGCGCTCGGAAATCCTGCGGTAGGCCGGGTCCATTTTCAGGGCCATGTCGGCGTCGGTCATGATCGGGTTGCGGCGGATCGACGGGTCTTCCACATCGACCGGCTTGTCGGCGTCCTGAATGCCGATGGGCTCCCACTGCGAGGCGCCCGCCGGGCTCTTCTTCAGTTCCCAGTCATAGGTGAACAGCAGGTGGAAGTAGCCGTTGTCCCATTGCGTGGGATGAGTGGTCCAGGCGCCTTCGATGCCGCTGGTCACGGTGTCGCGGCCAACGCCGCGGCTGTGGTGGTTGTTCCAGCCCAGGCCCTGCTCCTCTAGGCCGGCGCCTTCCGGGGCCGGGCCGAGATTGGCCGCATTGCCATTGCCGTGGGCCTTGCCGACGGTGTGGCCGCCCGCGGTCAGGGCCACGGTTTCCTCGTCGTCCATGGCCATGCGGGCAAAGGTCACGCGCATGTCCTGCGCCGTCCTGAGCGGATCCGACTGGCCATCCACGCCTTCCGGGTTCACGTAGATCAGGCCCATCATCACCGCGGCGAGCGGATTGGCCAGGTCGCGTTCCCCCGAGTAGCGGCTGTTGGCGCCGCCGCTGGGAGCCAGCCATTCCTCTTCCGCCCCCCAGTAGGTGTCTTTCTCGGGGTGCCAGATATCCTCGCGGCCAAAGGCAAAGCCGAAGGTCTTCAGGCCCATTGATTCATAGGCCATATTGCCGGCGAGAATCATGAGGTCGGCCCAGCTGATCCGGTTGCCGTATTTTTTCTTGAGCGGCCACAGCAGGCGGCGCGCCTTGTCGAGGTTGCCATTGTCGGGCCAGGAATTGAGCGGTGCGAAGCGCTGGTTGCCGGTGCCGGCGCCACCACGGCCATCGGCCACGCGATAGGTGCCGGCCGAGTGCCAGGCCAGGCGGATCATGAGGCCGCCGTAGTGGCCCCAGTCCGCCGGCCACCAGTCCTGGCTGTCGGTCATCAGGGCCTTGAGGTCGCTTTTCAGCGCCTCGACATCGAGCTTCCCGAGTTCGTCCCGGTAGTTGAAGGCAGCGCCCAGCGGATGCGTCTTGCTGTCGTGCTGATGCAGGATGTCGAGGTTCAGGGCCTTGGGCCACCACTCCTTGTTGGTCCTGCCCGCGGCGGTCACGGCACCGTGCATGACCGGGCATTTCCCTGCAGAGCTCACGTCTTTGGTTGTCATTTTGCGTATCCCTTTTTGCAGTCTTGTCAGAGTGGTTCTGCGCCCTGTGTGAGAGGCCCGCCTTCGCGGCAGGTTCGGGGCGGCAGACAGGTGCCTGAGGCCATTCGCGGTCTCGCCCGGAGTGGGCGGATAGGTCTGCTGCCAGTCCGGCTCCTCCTGCACCAGCATGAAGGAGTCAAAATCCCTAATAAAATTGAGGGATTGACCAGGCGCGCCCATTAAGCCCATCAGCTTTGGTTATACTTTGCCCAAGGGTTTCCCTCCACTGAACATTGCCGCCAGGGAGTCATCATGAAAGAACCGAAAGCCGAACCTATCGCCATGGACATTGGCATTCCGGAGGCGGATCGCCGGCGAATCGCCGACGGCCTGTCCGCCTTGCTGGCCGACAGCTACACCCTGTACCTGATGACCCACAACTTTCACTGGAACGTCACCGGGCCGCAGTTCAACAGCCTGCACCTCATGTTCATGGGGCAGTACACCGAGCAGTGGAATGCCCTGGACATCATCGCTGAGCGCATCCGCGCCCTGGGCTTCCCGGCGCCGGGCACCTACAAGGAGTTTGTCCGGCTGGCCTCGATCCAGGAGGTCGAGGGCGTGCCCAGGGCCAACCAGATGGTCCGCCACCTGGTGACGGCGCAGGAGGCGGTGGCGCGCACCGCGCGCAAGCTCTTTCCGGTCGTCGATGCCGCCAACGACCAGCCCACGGCTGACGTGCTGACCCAGCGCATCGAAATCCACGAGAAAACCGCCTGGATGCTGCGCAGCCTGCTGGAGGAATAAGGCGAGGCAGGGCGATGTTGCCGGCGCAGTTGCGTCGCCGGATTCATGCAGTGGTTGTCTGGCGTGGGGTGATGCGAGTGCCAGTGGCACCGGGTCTGTGGCTTGCAGCCCTCAGCCCTGCTCCTGACGAAAATCGCTGGGCGCCTGTCCCGTCATCTGCCGGAACCAGCGGCTGAAGGTCTGGCCATCACTGAAGTTGAGCAATCGACCGATTTCATCGATGGTGCGCGCGGATTCCGGCAGCAGCTTGCGGGCGCTGTCCAGGCGCAGCTCGTCCAGCAGTTCGCTGTAACCGCTGCCTGCGGCCTGCAGTTGCCGCGCCAGGTGACGGCCGCTCACACCCAGGCACTCGGCCAGCCGCTCGCGCGACGCTTGTCCGCACTGCAGGAGGTTGCGCAGCTGCGCCCGGGCCTGGGAGAGCAGCGATCCGCTGGCTGCCGCCATCATCTCGGCCAGCTTCCTGTCGGCGTGGGTTTCCAGGCTTTCCTTCAGGCCGGGCGCCATCTGGTGCAGCGGAAACGCCAGCGCCGGCGGCTTCAGGATCAGGGCCGAGGCCGGCTGATCGAAGAGCACCGGGCAGTTGAAGATGGAGCCATAGGCCGCGAGCTGCCCGGCATCGGGCGGCGCCGGGTGCCGGAAATGCACGGCGCTGACGATATTGGAGCGCCGCTCCTTGACCATGCGCATGAAGAGATAGCGGACGCCAATATGGAACTCCTCCATATGCCGCACCACGACCGCATCGGTCGTGCAGCATTCCATGCTCCAGGACACCTCGCCGGGCCGGTGTTCCAGGTAGCTGAAGGCGACGGTGCTGAGCAGGCGCTCATAGCGCATCAGGGAAAGGATGGCGTCCTTCAGGGTAGACGAGGTTTCCAGCAGATAGCCGACGATGCCGAAGCCGGAGATGAAGGAGAGCTGGGACATCTTGAGATAGAACTGGGGGTCTCCGCTCAGGCGCAAGACGGCATGTACCATCGCGGTGCCGCGCTCCACCTCCAGCCAGCCGTCGTCATCGCTGATCTGCTCCGGCGTCACGCCGGCGGCCGCCAGCACCGGGGCCGTCGGCTGGCCTTGCCGGGCCGTCAGCTCCAGGAGGTGCCGGACCAGGGCAATCGAAACGAATTCGCCGGACAGCGAGGGTGCAAGCTCCGCCATGGTGATCCCTTGTTTTTGTTTTTGGGGCAGCACTTCCTGCACTGGCTCTTCTTTCCGCGCATTTTCCCATATTGCCAGGGGCCCAACGGCATCTTCAGACCTGATGTCCGTTTTTGCAATATGCCGCGTCCGCCGCCGCTACAGTCCCTCGTCCGGTCTTTCCTTAACGTTGCGTTGTCCAAAATCCCGCCAAGCAGGTCCTGCTGCGGCAGTGCCTGGAATGCTGGCCTCTCAAAACAACAAACACGAGGAAGCTGAAATGAAACGGATACTCGCCACTCTGGCGCTCAGCCTGGGCGCACTCTCGGTCGCCACCCCGGCCCTGGCTCTCTCCGATTACGCCAGGACCAAATACCCCATCGTCTTCGCCCACGGCCTGTCCGGCTTTGCCAATATCGGCCCGCTGGAATACTGGCACGGCATTCCCGCCGACCTGCAGGCCAATGGCGGCACGACCTATGTCACGCAGGTATCGGCTTTCCAGTCCCATGCCTACCGTGGCGAGCAACTGCTCCAGCAGGTCCAGGACATCCTCGCCATCAGCGGTGCAGCCAAGGTCAACCTGATCGGCCACAGCCAGGGTGCACCGACCGCGCGCTACGTGGCCGGCATGATCCCGGGCCGTATCGCCTCTGTGACCACCGTGGGCGGCGTCAACAAGAGCGGCTCACCGGTTGCCGACCTCATCCTCGCGGCATCCCAGCTGCCGACGATCGGAGCTCCCGCCACTGATCTGCTCAGCTCACTGGTCAACGGTTTTGGCGGATTTATCGGCCAGGCCTCCGGCCAGACCCTGAACCAGGATTCCCTGGCGGCTCTGGCCTCGCTTTCCTCGGCGGGCACCACCGCGTTCAATGCACAATTTCCCGCCGGCATTCCCACCACGGCTTGCGGTGAAGGCGCCTATGTCGCCAATGGCATCCGTAACTACTCCTGGAGCGGCACCGGTGTCCTGACCAATGCACTCGATCCGCTGGACGTCATGTTCGGCCTGACCTCGCTGGCCTTTATCGGCAAGACGGATTCGCAGAACGACGGCATGGTCGGCCGCTGCGGCAGTCATTTCGGCAAGGTCATCCGCGACAACTACTTCATGAATCACACGGATGAGGTGAACCTGCTGTTCGGCCTGGTCAGCCTCTTCGAGACCAACCCCAAGGCGGTGTACCGGCAGCATGCCAATCGCCTGAAGCTGGCGGGTCTCTAAAGGCCCATCTGCAGGTCGGGATTCATCCCCACTTAGCCGAGGCTGGCGGGTCTCTGAAGACCCGTTCCGGTAGGTCGGGATTCATCCCGACTTGGCAGGGGCATGACGCCCCACTGAGGCAGACTCAACGTCGAACGAGCCCGTCGAGGGCAAGACGTCGAGTGAGTACTGCTCTTTTTGGTGGCGGCCCCTGGGCCGCCATTTTTTTCACGGCCAATAAAAAAACAATCAAGGAATCCGGCGCATGAAAAAGAAAGCGGGCCTGTTGCTGCTCCCCGTCATTGTCGTGGTGCCGCTCCTCATCTGGCTGACGCCGGAAACCGGGACGCTGGCAACAGGCGAGCAGCCTGCCGGCCGGGCGTTGCTCGCCGGCGATGCCGCGCCATCCGCGACACCCGTCCACTTCAGCACCGGGCTTGAAGGCTTGCCGCGCTCCCTGCGCGACACGGAAGTGGATGGCGAGCTGGCGGTGGACGAAAACGGCCGCCTCAAAATCACGCAAGGCGTGCGCAACCTCTTCGACTATTTCCTGTCGGCCGTGGGCGAAGAGCCCGTGGAGACGCTCCTGCAGCGGCTGCGCGCCTATATCCGCCACCGCTTGCCGGCGGCGGCCGCCGCTGAAGCCGAAGGCATCCTGGACGGCTATATCGCGTACAAGAAAGGCCTGGCCCATCTGCAAGAGGTCGCGCAGCCCGGCAATGGACCCATTGATACCGCGGCCATGCGTCGCCAGTTGCAACAGGTGCAGGCCCTGCGCACGCAATACCTGTCGCCTGCGGTGATTGCCGCTTTCTTTGAGAGCGAGGATGTCTACGAGCGCTACACACTGGCGCGCTTCGAGATCCTGCAAGATCCGAAGCTCACGCCGCAGGCAAGGGCTCAGCAGCTGGCGACAGCGGAGCTGCAGCTACCCCCCGAGCTGCGGGAGTCGCTGAAGGTGGTCACCCAGGTCCAGAACCTGGCCAGCCTGACAGAAGACTGGAAAAAGCGGGGCGGCAGCCCTGCCGAACTGCGCCAGATCCGCGAACAGCTCGTCGGCCCGGAGGCCACCGGCCGCCTGGAGGCGTTGGACCGGGAGCGCGCGGCCTGGGCGCAACGCATGAGTGCCTGGAACAGCGAGCGTGCCGCGATCCTCGGCAACCGCAGTCTGGGTGAGCAGGACCGGAAAGCCCGGCTCGAGGCGATGCGTGCGCAATTCTTTACCGCGGAGGAACGTCCGCGCGTGGAAGCGCTCGAGCAAATGCACGACAATGGGTGACTCGTCGAAGGGGAACGCCGCGCTGAACGTCGGAAGCGACATGGCGGCAGCAGGCATGCAGAATGCCGGGAAGCCAGGAGTGGAGCAGGTATGCCCAGGATAACGTTGCGGGACGGCGAACAGGTCAATGTCATCTGCATTGGCAAAGGCGAACCGGTGGTGCTCCTGCACGGGTTCGGCTCCTGCGCCGCCCACTGGCTGCCGAATGTGCTGCCCCACACCGGCCGCTTCCGCTTTTACCTGCCGGACCTGCGCGGCTTCGGCGGCTCCCATCTGGCGCACCTGCCACCGGGAAACGCCTTCTCAACCTATGCGCAGGACCTGGAGGATCTGCTCGATCATTTCGGTCTGGAGCAGGTCACGCTGGGTGGCATCTCCACGGGCGAGCGCCGAACATGGCCATGGAAAGCCCTACTGGGCGCTTCCCCCGAGCATACGCATCCGCTTCCGCGACACCGTCATGGCACTCTTCCGTCGCGCCCTGAACCGTCCCCTCTCGCGGCGGGTCGTGGAGCTTGCGGCGCGTTATGCGGAGCGCCTGCTGACGCGCTACCTGATGCCGGTGGAGCGCTGGCAGGTCTACCTGCAGGTGATGGAGTCCTTTATGGAGGGCGGCGATACCCGAGCGGCCTTGCCCAACATTACCGTGCCGACCACGGTGATGATCGGTCGGCATTCACGCTATTTCCAGATGGAGGCGCAACTGGAAATGGCGGCGCAGATCCCGAATGCGCAGGCCGTGGTGTTCGAGAACTCGGGCCATGTTCCCATCGTCGACCAGCCGGTCCGGTTCCAGCGGGAATTCTCTCGCTTCCTGCTGTCCTGAGGGCTTCGGCCGCCGCAGAAAATCTGCCGCATCAGGGAGTAGCGGCATACCGGGCCAATGCCCGCAGCCGCCGGCGCTGCATCTTCAGGCGGAACTCGATTTCCCGGAAACGATCATGAAAGGCCGCTTCCCGCCATTTCTGCAGCAGCTCAACCTTTTTTTCCGTGTACCACTCCTCTTTCACGCGCGCCCAGTCCTGCAGGGAAGCCGTGAAGATTTCGTACTCGTGAGTCATCCTGGCCTTCAGTGCTTCCACTTCGGTCCGGGTGGCGGCCTGTCTGGCGATCTGCTGCTCGGTACGCTTGAACTGCATGGTGAGCTGTGCCTTCTGGATGGCAAATCCGGAGCAACGCTTCAGGTTCCAGGTCAGGCCCACCAGCGACAGTGAATAGATCAGCCACTTGCTGGTGTCGTACTGCCACCACTTCACGCCGTTCCGGTAGTCGTACTGAAAGATGTGATGATAATTGTGATAGCCCTCGCCCCAGGTGAGCACGGCCAGCACAGTATTGTCGCGCGCACTGTTTTCATCGGTGTAGGGACGGCTGCCCCAGACATGACACAGCGAGTTGATCAGGAAGGTTACATGATGGCTGACCACCAGGCGCAGCAGGCCGCCCAGCAGCAGCACGCCCCAGAGGTCGCCGGCCAGCCAGCCCACCGCCAACGGAAAACCGATGTTCGTCAGCAGCAGCAAAGGCAGGTAATGCCGGTGCTGGAACATGACGATCCTGTCATTCATCAGGTCATTGGCATTGCTGAAGTCGGGCTTGCCCGTGTCGTAGTTGCGCAGCATCCAGCCGAAATGGGCAAACCAGAAACCGCGGGTGATGGCGTAAGGATCGCCGTCCACTTCATCCACGTGGCGATGGTGGGTGCGGTGGCTGGAGGCCCAGATCAGGATGCTGTTCTGCATGGTCATGGTGCCGAAGATCATGAAGAGCAGGCGTAGCGACCAGTGGGCCTCATAGGCCCGGTGCGCCCACAGGCGATGATAGCCGGCGGAAATGGACGTGCCGCCCAGGTGCAGGAAGACAAAAAAGCTGACCCAGGCGGCGATGCTGAAGTCGAAATGAAAAGCGTACCAAGGGACTAGAAGGGCGGCGGCGATGGGTGTCGTCGTCAGTACGATGGCAGAGGCCCAGTTGACCGGCGGGCGTGCAGTGGCGGAACTTGTCATCTCAGGAGGTCCTCAATGGGATGATTCGTGTTTGGGTGAAAGTAAGGGTGGCAATAAATCGTGCGTGGCGGGGAGCGCGGCGAAGGAAAACAAGCTCACTTCGCCTCCGGCGCTGCCGCAGGCTTTTGGTATTCCTTGAACGTGACGTCCGGCCGCAGGCTGACCGGCAGCGCCTGCCCGGGCAGGCGCAAGCGGTCAGGCCCGTCCATTTCCACGCCGGCCAGCACGCCTTCGCCAAAGCGATAGGCGATGCGGAAGTCGCCGGAGTCGGCCCGCTGCTCGGCCTGATTGCGCGCCGCCGCGCTGGCGTCCAGCCGCTGCTGCCAACGAGTCATGGCGGCACTGCCATGGCGGTTCGCGAGCAACTGCTTCGTTTCTGTCGGGCTGAGCAGCAGCGCGGTGGCGTTATTGCCGCCGAATCCCTTGGCATTCAGCAGGCAGGCCGCATAGCCTTCGCGCCCGCATTCCACATGCGCCTGCGAAAAGCGTAGATGCTGGCGGTGCACATCGTGCGCAATTTCATCGAGCGTGAAAATGCCGGGCACAACCCCTTCCGCCCACACGCCAAGCGCCGCCATGAACTGGTCGCCGGCGGCGGCGCCGATGGAGTGGCCCACGTAGCATTTGATGGACGCTACCAGCCAGTCCTCGATGCCGAAGCTGCCGGCCATGGTGTCGAAAATATGCGATTCGGTGACGCGGTTCTGCGGCGTGCCGGTGCCATGCGCCTGGATGTAGGTGCGTTGGCGCAGGGCGTCGTCGCCCAGCAGCTCGCGGGCCAGGGCCGTGGCCTTGCCGAAGGTGAGGTAGTTGCCGATGCCCGGCCCGGAAATGGATTTCTTGTAGCCGTCGGCGTGAATGAAGGCGCCGGGCACGCTGGCGTGGATGGGCAGGCCGTGCTCCAGGGCAAAGTCGTCGCTGGTGAGTACGACAAACTGCGCTGATTCGGCAATCGTAAAGCCGGCGTTGTAGCCGAAGGGGCGGGTGGCGCGCCGGTTGTCCACGGCGGTGGCGCCGCGCGCCCGGTCGAGCTCCAGCAGCTTCGCGTCTTCGCCCAGCGCGCCCATGGCACGGTAGCCCTCCATGACTTCTGGCAGGATGGGCGCCTCGGCCGCGCCCACCATGGCAAAATCCACGCGTCCGTCACGGATGTCGGCGACCGCGCGCTCGAGGTTGTAGAGGAAGGTGGCGCAGGCGCCCTGCAGGCCACCAGTGCGGCCGGCACTGCCAAGAACATAGGCATTGATGAAGTCCGCGGGCATGCTCGCAAAGCCGAGCGGACACTGCTTGGCGGTGGTGCGCTTGCCCTGCCACGGGGATTTCATCATGCCGCCCGCGCCGAAATCGTCGAGCTGCCCATGTGCCGAGCTGGCGTAGACAGCAATCCGGTCGGGCGCGAGGTGCTGCCGCAAGACATCCCATTCGACGCCCAGCGAATTCAGGGCATCGTTGGCGCCCATCACCGTCATCTGCAATGCGCGCGGATGCTGCCGCGTGGCGTAGAGCAGTCCGGGCTCGAAGCCGGCAGGCAACTGGCCCGCGCTCGTCACCGGATACGGCTGGGTGTCCGGCAGCAGTACGTCCAGGCCACCCGGCACCTCGACACTTACCTCCGTGTCCGAGACATCCTGAATACGCCAGGCAGGATCGAGGGATTGCGGCAGGTCCTGCCTGCGCAGGCGAAAGCGCAGCGGGCCGGGCGCCAGCGTGAGGCGGCTGTGCAGTGGGACTGCCCCGACGTCGAAATGCGGCGACTCGATGCGGCGGACCAGGGTATGCCGGAGTACGGCCGCTTCATGGCCAGGGGCGTCCTGCAGGCGCATGAGGTGTGCCAGCGCCGACAGTGTTTGTTGCCGCGTCGCCGCCGGCAGGGCGTCCAGCACCAGGCGGCGATAGCCCTGGTGGAAGGAGGAGCGGCCGGCGGCATTGATGCCGCCAAATCCCACTACGACCGGTAGCCGGGGCATGGCAGGTCTCCCGGGCGTAGGGGCAGGGTCAGTTCCATGCGAGGGCCAGCCTTCCGGCGGAAAAATGGGTCGTATGACCGAGCAGCGGAATTTATCGGTCACGCGACCGACTTGTCAACCCGGGGCGGAGTGGCACAATAGCGCCCAACTTCGCATCCAGGACCGGGCCGCATGACGTCCAACGTATTGAGCGCATTGGGAGAAAAGCCGACGGTCACGACCGGCCGGGGCCTGCTGCGCGCGGAAGCCATCCTGCTTGCTGCCCGCGCCATCATGCTCGAGGAGGGCTATGCCGGCCTGACCATGCGGGGCGTGGCCGCCCGGATCGACGTGAACCTGAGTACGGTCCAGCATTACTACAAGAACCTGGAAGTGCTGGTGGAAGCGCTGCTGGCCTGGCAGATCAACAGCTTTGGACAGGGGATCACGGCGGCGATAGCGGCCGTTGCCGACCGGAGCCAGCAGGAACGTCTCGAGGCCGTGCTGGACTACCTGTTGGTCGAATGCCGCGATCCGGGCGTCTGCGGGATATTTGTCGAGGCTTGGGCGCTGGGCAAGCGCCTGCCCTTTGCAATGCGCCTGATGGAGCAGGTCGAGGAGCGCGAGCGCAAGCAGTTCTACAAGCTGATCTTCGGTTTGAACCCTTCGATAGACCGCGCGGAATACCGGCGCCGGGCCGCGATGATCGTGATGCTGCTCAACGGGCTCATGCAGCAGTTTCCCCCGCTGGGCACGCCGGTGCTGGGCCGGCAGCAGCTGGAGGAGGCGGTACGCGCCCAGGTCCTGCAACTGGCTACGGCCCTGTAAAAAGAGACCGGCAGGGAGCCGGAGCAAGACCCGGCAGCGCTACCGCTCGTCCCCTTTCAATTGAATTAACACTATTGTTAATTTAATTTGGCGCCTCTTCAGCAGAGTTGGCGCCATGACCTCCATCTTCCCCGAGAACGTCCCCCGCCGCGGCCGTCCCCCGAAGACGGAAACCCAGCTTGACCAGGTGCGTGACCGCATACTTACTGCCACCCGGACGGTCTTCGCCCGGGTCGGCTACCACGCCCTGAGCGTCGAGCTGGTGCTGGCGGAGGCGGGCGTGTCGCGGCCCACCTTCTACAAATACTTTCCCTCCCTGGACGATGTCCTCGAGCGCCTTCTTACCGAGGTCAACGAGGACCTCATCACCCGCCTGCTGGGCGCACTGGTTTCCGTCGAGGCGCCCTTTGCCAAGGTCGAGGCGGCCGTCCTTGCCTGGCGGCAGTGGGGCGAGGACCTCGGCGACTTCCTGCGACCCTTCTTTGCCGAGCTGCACAACCCGACCTCGCCGGTGGGGCACCACCGCCAGCGCACCCTGGGCCTGCTCACCGGGCAGGTCGCCACCGCCGTGGAGCTGCTCGGGCGTGAGCGCCCTTCGCCCCTGCGCGTCGCCACCTTCCTCAACGGTGTCGAATACCTCGGCTACCACTACCACCTCAACACGCCGCGCGACGCCGCAAGCTGGCAGGAGACCCGGGAAGCCATGTTCCGCCTCGCCCTCGGCCTGCTCGGCGAAGAAGGCGACTGGGGCAATGCCCCGGCGCTGGCCCGTGAATTCGACATCCACCTGAACGGGCGCTGAGCGTCCCTGCTTCCGGAGCTTCCATGACTGCAGCATTTCGCACTTCCTCCCTTGGCGCATTGAAAGCGCTGTTCGCGACGCTCCCTGCGCCCGACACCGGCTTCCGCCACGGATTTTTCCGCGCCAGTTTCGTGGGGCCGTTCTGGTACCGCATCGGCGGCTTCCCCACCATGGACCTCACGGGGCTGCGCCACTGGCAGGGCAAGAAGTTCCTCACGCCCGACAGCGCGACCAATATCCTGAAGCGGGGCGAGGGCACGGTGCAGGCGCTCTCGATGAAGGTGGTGGAGGCGGCATCGCTGTTCGACGGCCAGCCTGTCGTCGCCCTGCAATACGGCAAGGAGGCGCCTTTTCCCTGGCGCCATGTGCGCGATGAGCTGCGCGTAATCGATGAGCGCACCCTGCTCGGCCTGACCCGGGTGGAATTGCCCATCTTCCGTCACTTCGCCTTCCCCTTTCTGCTGGAGCGCGAATGAGATGAACCGCTCCTTCGACTATGACGTGGTGATCGTCGGCTCCGGCTTCGGCGGCAGCGTGAGCGCGCTGCGCCTGGCGGAAAAAGGCTGGAAAGTGGCGGTTCTGGAAATGGGGCGCCGTCTGACCAAGGTGGATTTTGATCGCGCCGCCGACAGCAGCACGGCGCTGTCGTGGATGCCCGCGCTCGGCATGAAGGGCTTCTTTGCCCAGGAAGTCTTCCAGCATGTCGCCATCCTGCGTGGCATTGGCGTCGGCGGCGGCAGCAATGTCTATGGCGCGGTGCTGCTGGAACCGAAGGACCGTTTCTACCAGGACCCGGCCTGGGCCCACCTCAATCCCGACTGGCGCAGCGAGCTGGCGCCGCACTATGTCACCGCCCGCCAGATGCTGGGCGTCAATGACAATCCCTACCGCGGCCTGCAGGACGAGTGGCTGGAAGCCGCGGCGAAAAAAATGGGCGCGCACGACAGCTTTGGCGCCGTGCCGCAGGGCATCTTCTTCGGCACGCCGTATCGCCCCGCGCCGGATCCCTATTTCAATGGCAAGGGCCCGGACCGCCAGGGCTGCACGCAGTGCGGGCGCTGCTTTACCGGCTGCGCGGTGGGCGCCAAGAACTCGCTGGACAAGAACTACCTGTATTTTGCCGAGCGCGCCGGCGTGAAGGTGCTGACCGAGCGCAAGGTCACGCATCTCGAGCCGGTGCCGGAAGGCGGCTACCTGCTGCATCAGGAACATCCCTGGGATAGCGGCATCACCTATAAGCCGTTGTACGCGCGCCAGGTGATTCTCGCCGCCGGAGCGCTCGGCACGCAGGAGTTGCTCTTCGCCTCGCGCGATCGCTATCGCACGCTGCCGAAAGTCTCGAAGACGCTGGGCGCGCGCGTGCGCACCAATAGCGAGGCCCTGGTCGGCATCCTGGCGAAGGACGAGAACGTCGACCTCACCCACGGCGCTTCCATCTCCACGCACTTTTATGCCGATGAGAACACCCACCTCACGCAGAACCGCCTGCCGCCGGCCTATTCCATGATGAAGCTCTACATGGTGCCCATGGTCGACGATGCCAAGCCGCTGCGCCGCGCTCTGCGTACGGTCTGGCAGTATGTGAAGCAGCCGATCGCGTCGACGCGCGTGTATTTCTCGCGCAACTGGTACAAGCGCACGACCTATCTCACGGTCATGCAGCATGCCGACAACGAGCTGAATTTCGGCTACGGCCGCACGCTTCTGCGCGGCTTCCGCCATGGCCTGAAATCCCGGCTCGGCAAGGGCGGGCGCACGCCGTCCTTCCTGCCCCAGGCCAATGCCGCCGCCCGCGCCTTTGCCGAGGTCAGCAACGGCACGCCGCAAAACATGGTCGTCGAAAGCCTGGGCAACCTCTCCGTGACCGCGCACATCCTCGGTGGCGCCGTCATGGCCGCGAACGAGCGGGAAGGTGTCATTGACGTGAACCACGAGGTATTCGGCCATCCCGGCCTCTTTGTCGTGGATGGCAGCGCCATTCCCGCCAATGTCGGCGTCAATCCCAGCCTGACCATTACCGCGCTCGCCGAGCGTTTTGCGTCGCGCTTTCCGCGCAAGGAGCACTGAATCATGGCGACTTCTTCCAAGGTCACCGCCAAAAGCATCCGCAAGGTCATCCTCACCGGAGGCTCCTCCGGCCTTGGTCTCGCGCTGGCCGAGCCGCTGCTGCGCCGGGGTGATCACGTGACCCTGGTGGCGCGCGATCCGGTCAAGCTGGCGGAGGCCGTGCACCACCTCATGGGAAAGGTGCCGGGCGCGAAGATCGACGTGCTGTCGCTGGATGTCAGCGGTGCGGAGGTGGAAGCCGGTCTCGCGACGGCGGTAGCCCGAATGGGCGGGCTGGATCTGCTCATCAACTCCGCCGGCATCCTGCGCGAAGGTTATTTCGAAAAGCTCACCGAGCAGGACTACCGGCAGACCTTCGACATCAATTATTTCGGCACCTTGCGCACGATCCGGGCGGCGCTGCCCTTCCTCAAGCAGTCCGGCCGCGGCCAGATCGTCAATATCGCCTCGATGGCGGCGCTCACCGGCGTCTTCGGCTATACCGCCTACTGCAGCTCCAAATATGCGTTGCTGGGCTTCTCCGACGCCTTGCGCGCCGAGATGAAGCCGCAGGGTATCAAGGTGCAGGTGGTCTGCCCGCCCGAATTCGACTCGCCCATGGTGGATGCGCTGGACCAGACGCGCACCCCGGAAAACCAGGCGCACACGCTGGCGATCCCCAAGCTCGGCGTGAGTACCGTGGTCGATGCCATCATGGCCGGCCTCGACAAATCTCCGTTTCTTATCGTGCCGGGGGCGCAGACCCGGCTCATGGCCTTCGGCATCCGCTGCTTCCCCGGCTTCAGCCGCTGGGTCGCGGACCATCGCATTCAGGCCGCCTATCGCGGCCCGCACTGACAGGAGCCGGCATGGGCACTCTCAAGGGAAAGGTGATCGCCATTACCGGCGCCGGCAACGGCATCGGTCGTGCGCTGGCGCTCGAGGCGGCGGAGCAGGGCGCGCACCTGGCGCTGTCCGATATCCGGCAGGAGCAGCTGCTGCAGACGGCGGCCATGGTGCAGCGCTACGGCGTGCGGATCTCCACACATGTGGTCGACGTGGCAAAACGCGAGGAAGTGGAAGCCTGGGCCGCGGCCACGAAGCAGGAGCACGGCGGCTGCGATATTGTCATCAACAATGCCGGCGTCGCCCTGCTGGATACGCTCGAGGACGTGCCCTACGAGCAGTTCCAGTGGGTGTTCAATATTCTTTACTGGGGCGTGGTGCACGGCACCCGCGCCTTCCTGCCCATGGTGCGCGAACGTGGCGGCACGATTGCCAATATGGGCAGCATCCATTCCTTTATCGCCGCCCCGAACAACGGGCCGTATTGCGCGGCCAAAAGCGCAGTGCGCGGCTTCTGCGATGCGCTGCGCGAGGAAGTGCGCGCCGATGGCGTGAATGTGCTGCTGATCATGCCGGGCGGCATCCGCACCGAGATCGTGCGCAATTCAAAGGTCAACAAGTTCATCAACGCCGGCGCCTCACAGGAAGACGTGCACCGTGCCCATAACGCAGCTTCGCTGACCTCGCCGGAGCAGGCCGCGACAATCATCCTGCGCGCCATTCGTGCGCGCCGGCCGCGCGTACTGGTGGGCTGGGATGCCGTGTTCTACGACTGGCTGACGCGCCTGCTGCCGAACGCCGCGCACCGCCTCTATGCCTGGGGTGCGCGCAAGCTGGCGGTGGCGCGCTGAGGGAAAGACGAACCGGGCAGGGTTTCCCTTGGCGCGTGCTCGCGCCAGGCCGGGAGTTCCAGCCTGCTGGCGAAGAGTCAGGGAGATGGTGGGCCCGCTGGGACTTGAACCCAGGACCAAAGGATTATGAGTCCTCTGCTCTAACCAACTGAGCTACAGGCCCTTTTTACAAGGAGGCGCGAGTATAACGGAATGCGCCCCAACAAAAACCCCGGGACAGGCCCGGGGTCATCGTCACCACATCGCTCAGTGGCCGTTCTGCCGCGCGCCCGTGATGGGGTGGGTGCCGGGGGTACTGATGCGGTCTACCCAGGCCATGATCAGGGCCGAGAACAGGAAGGCGGTGTGGATGACGACCTGCCACATGATGGTGTCGTTGGTCTTGGTTTCGGCCTCGATAAAGGTCTTGAGCAGGTGGATGGAGGAGATGCTGATCAGCGCCATGGCCAGCTTGACCTTGAGCACCCCGGCGTTCACATGGCCCAGCCACTCCGGCTTGTCGGGGTGGTCTTCGATCTTCAGGCGCGACACGAAGGTTTCGTAGCCGCCGATGATCACCATGATCAGCAGGTTGGACACCATGACCACGTCAATCAGGCTGAGGACGGTCAGCATGATGGTGGTCTCGGTCAGCTCGGCGGCATGGGTGATCAGATGCCACACCTCCTTGAGGAAGAGGCCGGCGTAGACCGCCTGGGCCACGATCAGGCCCAGGTACAGGGGGAGCTGCAGCCAGCGGCTGGTGAAGATCAGCTGCGACATGATGTTCATGTGGACAGGGCGCTTCTGGGGGTCGTTCATAGGGCTGGGAAGTCCTGATGAGAAAAAAGTTGGGCATGCGGATTTTGCCCAAAAAAAACGCCCCTGCAAGGGCTGTCTTCCGGGTTCGGCTCACTTGTCGGCCAGGGGGCGGGCCGAAGCCCGGGCAGGATGGCGCTGTTCGCGCCGGACTTCCGGGGCCTGGGGCAGGTGTCACACCAGCGTGTACTTGCGGTGCAGGCTTCCCGCCTTCCACATCCTGCCTTCAAGATAAATGTGGATCACATTGATCAGGATGGCGACGAAGGCAAAGTAGGAAGTGGCGGTGGAGCCGCTCATGGACATTATGCCTGCGGCTGCCAGGGCCACCAGGGGGGTCAGCAGGAGTTCCGGCATGGGAACGATGTTCCGCAGCCGCGAGAACACGTTGAACCTGATGTCCCGGTTCCGGTTGGTGTTGTGGTTGATATAGAAGGCAAACGCCGTCAGATCGTGCACGACGACGGGCGCAAGTATCATCAGCAACGGCAGGTCAAGAGCGAACATGCCGGCATATACAAAAAGCATGATTGTGTGGGCGGCGATCAGGAGGCGGCCCATGCGGGTCTTGCTCTGCCGCGCCACCAGCGTGCCGACGAAGCCGAAAGCCGCAAGGACAAGCAGGGATAGCCCGATCATGACCGGTTTGGCGTCGGGCAGAACCTGAACGTCGGGGCTGAGGCGGATCATGATGGCCAGCAGGCCGATCGACGCGATGAATATGGCCATCCATCGCCAGAGCGTATGCAGTCGCGACTTGTTCCGGGCCACCATGGCGGCAATGCCGGCCTGCTGGGAATTCTGGTGGTAGAAGTTGTAGGCCATGAGGCAGGCCATGAAGACCAGGTCGCCCACCAGGAGGATCAGGGCCAGAGTGCCGATACCCACCAGGATGCACTTGGCCAGGGTGAACCTGTACGCCACCACGTATTCCCGGTCGGCGAAGGTGAAGATGCTGGCAATGGCATGCGGCGTCTGCAGCAGCAGGCTGACCAGCAGGAAGAGCTGGGGGTCGAAGGAAATGCGGCGGGAGAATTCCAGGTTCGTGGCCACGGCATCGAGCAGCACGAATATCAGGGTGGCCGGAACGATGAGGTAGATACCGAGCAGGATCAGGGGGCTGAGTCGGTTAAGCGGCAGCTCGGGCGCGGGAGGGGCGGTGCTGGTCGTCGTCATGGGGCCCTCCAGCGGTAGTGATGGTCGGTGCCTCCGCGCTGCAGCAAGAAAAAAGGCATCCATCCGGATGCCTTGGTTCTCGCAGGAGCCTTACTCGTTGTCAAGGAAGGAGCGCAGGTGCTCCGACCGCGACGGGTGGCGCAGCTTGCGCAGGGCCTTGGCCTCGATCTGGCGGATACGCTCGCGGGTGACGTCGAACTGCTTGCCGACTTCCTCCAGCGTATGGTCCGTGTTCATGTCGATACCAAAGCGCATGCGCAGCACCTTGGCCTCGCGCGCGGTCAGGTTGGCCAGCACCTCGCGGGTGGCCTCGCGCAGGCCTTCGGCGGTGGCGGCATCGATCGGGGACTCCATGGTGGTGTCCTCGATGAAATCCCCAAGATGGGAGTCTTCATCATCGCCGATGGGAGTTTCCATCGAGATGGGCTCCTTGGCGATCTTGAGCACCTTGCGCACCTTGTCTTCCGGCATGTCCAGGCGCTTGCCCAGTTCTTCCGGCGTCGGCTCGCGGCCCATCTCCTGCAGCATCTGGCGCGACACGCGATTGAGCTTGTTGATGGTCTCGATCATGTGCACGGGAATGCGGATGGTGCGCGCCTGGTCGGCGATGGAGCGGGTGATGGCCTGGCGGATCCACCAGGTGGCATAGGTCGAGAACTTGTAGCCGCGGCGGTATTCGAACTTGTCCACGGCCTTCATCAGGCCGATGTTGCCTTCCTGGATGAGGTCAAGGAACTGCAGGCCGCGGTTGGTGTACTTCTTGGCGATGGAAATCACGAGACGCAGGTTGGCCTCGACCATTTCCTTCTTGGCGCGGCGGGCCTTGGCCTCGCCCACGCTCATG
>JAJFBF010000024.1 GCA_020697295.1 Moraxellaceae bacterium
CAAGTTGTCTGTCAAACTGTTAAAGATCTCACCAGAACTCGTCATCCTGGCGTCTCATCAAGAGGCGCGTATTCTACAGCGGCGCTTCTCGATGTCAACGCTTTTTTCTCTTTTCTTTCAGTGCCTTAGCGGCATTTGCGGAAGAAAGAACATCGCGTTGGGAGGGCGCATTATAGGGACTCGCGGAAAGGCGTCAACCGGCAAATCCAAAAAAATCATCTTTCCCTGTTCGACTGCTGGAAATATCGCCAAATCCGCACGCCTAGCAGCAAGAACAGCACGGCCGCGTAGGAAAACACCGCCTCGAAGCCCAGCTTTTTGACCCAGGCGAAGTGCAGGAGCACCAGCAGGGCAATGGGATAGACCAGTTGGTGCAACTTTACCCAGCGCCGCTTGAGGCGACGCTGCCAGCCCCGGGTCGAGGTCAGGCCCAGCGGCAGCAGGAGCAGGAGGGCCAGGGCCCCCACCATCACATAAGGACGCTTGGTCACCTCTACCGCCAGCTCGGACCAGCGCGCCCCGAACAGGAGGAAGGTATAGCTGAAGACATGGACCAGAGCATGGAAAAGCGCCAGCAGCCCCAGCATGCGCCGGTAACGCACCCAGCCGGAATACCCGGTCAGCAGGCGTAGCGGCGTCATGGCCAGGGACAGCAGCAGGAAATGGAAGGCCCACAGTCCGGCCTGGTCGACCAGCGCCTTGGCGGGGTCCGGCCCCGACTGGCCGTTCAGCCCCTGCCATAGGGCCAGCCCCAGCGGCAGCAGCATGAGCGGGAGCAGCAGGATCTTGCTGCGTCCGATCCAGTCCGTTTTTTCCGACGACATCTATACCCCTGCTGGTTACGCCTCAAAAATGGCGATTGAGGTCCATGCCGCGATAGAGGCCAGCCACTTCGCGGGCATAGCCATTGAAGGGGAGCGTGTCTCGCCAGTTGGGATTGAACAGCGTGCCGGGCAGGCGCCGCTCCCGCGACTGGGTCCAGCGCGGATGGTCCACGGCCGGGTTCACATTGGCATAAAAGCCGTACTCGGCCGGCGCCAGCCGGGCCCAGGTGGTGGCGGGCTGGGTGTCGGTGAAGCGGATCCGCACGATGGACTTCACACTCTTGAAGCCGTACTTCCAGGGCAGGATCAGGCGCAGGGGGGCGCCGTTCTGGGGCGGCAGGGAGCGGCCATAAACGCCCACGGTCATGAGCGCCAGGGGATGCAGGGCCTCATCCATGCGCAAGCCCTCGACATAGGGCCAGGGCAGGCTGTTGCTGCGCTGCCCCGGCATCTGGTCGGGCGCGTGCAAGGTGGTGAACTCGACATAGCGGGCCTTGCCGGAAGGCCCGAAGCGGCGCAGCAGGGCGCCGAGGGAAAAGCCCATCCAGGGCACCACCATGGACCAGGCCTCGACGCAGCGGAAGCGGTAGATGCGGTCCTCGAGGGCGTGCGGCTTGAGGATGTCCTCCAGCGTATAAAGGCCGGGCTTCTCGCACAGGCCCTCTACGCGCAGCGACCAGGGCTCGGTGCGCAGGCTGCCGGCATTCTCCGCCGGGTCCGTCTTCTCGAGGCCGAATTCGTAGAAGTTGTTATAGCCGCTGACGGTATCAAAGGGCGTGATCACCTCGCCGGTCGTATTGGCGGCCCGACCGCGCGCCAGGATCTTTTGCCGCAGGAAGCCGGGCACGCCGGCCCGCTCGGCTGCTGGCGCAAAAGGTAGCGGAAGAAGCGCCCTGCCCTGCCCGGGCGCCGCCTGCGTGCCCGCCACCGCAGCCGCCTGCAGCAGGGGCGAAAAAAAAGCCGCGGACCCAAACAGGCCGGCGGCTTTCAGGAAGTGTCGTCGCTGCTGGTACACGGATTCCGGAGTGAGTTCGCTGGAGAGCGGTTCACTGGCGGAGCGTTGGCGAATCAGCATGACGACTCTCCAGAGGCAGGTATCAGGTGGGAGCGGTCGGCGCTCCCGTGGATTTGCGGCGGGACCAGATCGTGGCAATGGGCCCGGAGGCAGCATAGACCAGCGACACGGTGAGCAGGCCGATGGGCAGGTTGTAGTTGATGATGCCGAAGACCAGCACCACCGGCAGCATGACCGCAAACGGCACGCGCGAGCGGTCCAGCTCCTTGAAGCTGTAGTAGCGGAAGTTGCTGACCATCAGGAAGGCGGAAAGGACGGTCACCACTGCCACGCCGATGGCCAGTTCCTGCTCGCGCCCGGCTATGCGGTTGTCGAAGCCGGCCCACACCATGCTCGCGATGATGGCAGCAGCCAGGGGGCTCGCCAGGCCAATGAAATAGCGCTTGTCGACCACATCTATCTGCACATTGAAGCGCGCCAGGCGGAAGGCCGCGGCCACGGTGTAGATGAAGGCGCAGATCCAGCCCACCTTGCCCAGGGTCTGCAGGCTCCAGCTGAACACCACCAGCGCCGGCGCCACGCCAAAGGACACCATGTCGGATAGCGAATCATACTCCGCACCGAAGGCACTCTGGGTATTGGTCATGCGTGCTACACGGCCGTCCATGCCATCAAAAAGTGCGGCCACGAAAATGGCGATGGCAGCGGCCTCGAAGCGGCCGTTCATGGCGGAAATGATGGCATAGAAGCCGGAGAACAGGGCCGCGGTGGTGAACAGGTTGGGCAGCAGGTAGATCCCCTTGTTGCGCACCCGGCGACCGCCCTCGTCCCTGTCTTCCTCGATGACCTCGAAGGTAATGCCGTCGTGGTCTTCCTGTTCGTGATCCTGCTCATTGCGGGGGTTGTGCATGACTGCTCTCAAGGCGTGCCGAAGTGGCGATGATAGTCAGGCCGGGCCCGATTGACCATCGGAACGGGGGGATGGGAGAGGAGCCGACCTAGCATCGCGGCGATGCCAGACTCTGCCCGAGGGCGCCGGCGCGGCACTCGCCGCCCCATCGGCGCCGGTACCCCGCAAGGTCGCACCGGCGCCACACGCCTTCCGGCGACGGCGAGCCGGCGGCCGCCGCAGGGCGGCTGACCCCGCCAGGCGGGAGTATCCGGCGCCGTCCGACCGGCTCGCCAGCAACGAAAAACGCGGCCCGGGGGCCGCGTTCTCGCTGGGTCTCGTACCCGCCCGGGGGCGGGGCGGGATCAGTTCTTGGTCTTGTCGACGATCTTGTTGGCGGCGATCCAGGGCATCATGGAACGCAGCTTCTCACCCACCACTTCAATGCCGTGAGCGGCGTTGTTGCGCCGGGCAGCCGTCATGGACGGGTAGTTCAGCTGGCCTTCGGCGACGAACTGCTTGGCGTACTCGCCGGTCTGGATGCGCTTCAGCGCTTCACGCATGGCCCGGCGGGATTCCTCGTTGATGACCTGCGGGCCCGTCACGTACTCGCCATACTCGGCATTGTTGGAGATCGAGTAGTTCATGTTGGCGATGCCGCCTTCGTACATGAGGTCCACGATCAGCTTCAGTTCGTGCAGGCACTCGAAGTAGGCCATTTCAGGCGCGTAGCCGGCTTCCACCAGCGTTTCGAAGCCGGCCTTCACCAGCTCCACGCAACCGCCGCACAGCACGGCCTGCTCGCCGAACAGGTCAGTTTCGGTTTCGTCCTTGAAGGAGGTCTCGATGATGCCGGAACGACCGCCGCCGACGCCGGCCGCATAGGACAGCGCGATGTTCTTGGCATTGCCGGAGGCGTCCTGGTACACGGCGATCAGGTCAGGAATGCCGCCGCCCTTGACGAACTCGGAGCGCACGGTGTGACCGGGCGCCTTGGGGGCGATCATGATCACGTCCAGGTCCTTGCGGGGCACCACCTGGTTGTAGTGGATGGCGAAGCCGTGGGCAAAGGCCAGCACGGCGCCCTGCTTGATGTTGGGCTCGATCTCTTCCTTGTACAGCTTCGACTGGAACTCGTCCGGGGTCAGGATCATGACCACGTCGGCGGCCTTCACGGCGCTGGGCACGTCGGTGACCTTCAGGCCGTGGGCTTCGGCCTTCTTCACGGTGGCCGAACCCGGGCGCAGGCCTACGGTCACATCAACGCCGGAATCCTTCAGATTGCAGGCATGGGCGTGGCCCTGCGAGCCGTAGCCGATGATGGCGACCTTCTTGCCACGGATGATGGAGAGATCAGCGTCTTTGTCGTAGTAAACGTGCATGGCATTTCCTCTGTTAAATAGTCCCGCTTCTGGCCGGACGCTAGCGATTCGGGTTTCCCTACCCTGCCCTTCCCGCAACCGGGACGGACAGGGCCGGGGCGTTACACACTCAGGACTTTTTCACCGCGCGCAATGCCGCAGACACCGGTGCGCACCACCTCGAGGATGGCATTCTCGCTCAGGGCCTGGACAAAGGCGTCGAGCTTGTCGCTCGCGCCGGTGAGCTGGATCGTGTAAATGCTCGGCGTCACGTCCACGATCTGGCCGCGGAAAATGTCGGCGGTGCGCTTGATTTCCGCGCGCGCGGCGCCGGTGGCCTTGACCTTGACCAGCATGAGCTCGCGCTCGATGTGACCGCCCTCGGTCAGGTCCACGACCTTCACCACCTCGACCAGCTTATTCAGCTGCTTGGTCACCTGCTCGATCTTGTGCTCGTCACCGAAGGTGGTCAGCGTGAGTCGCGACAGAGTCGGGTCGTCGGTGGGCGCCACGGTCAGCGAGTCGATGTTGTAGCCGCGCTGCGAAAACAGGCCCACCAGGCGAGAAAGCGCGCCGGATTCGTTTTCCATCAGAACAGAAATAATGCGGCGCATGATTATGTACGCTCCGTCTTGGACAGCCACATGTCGCGCATGGAGCCCCCGGCAATCAACATCGGATACACATGCTCGGACGGATCGACGTAGACGTCGATGAATACGAGCTTGTCCTTCATGGCCATGGCTTCACGCAGGCCGCTTTCGAGCTTGGCGGGATCCGTGATCTTGATGCCGACGTGACCATAGGCCTCGGCCAGCTTCACGAAGTCCGGCAGCGAATCCATATAGGAGTGCGAGTGGCGGCCTTCGTACTGCATGTCCTGCCACTGCTTCACCATACCCAGGGAGCGGTTGTTGATGTTCAGGATCTTCACCGGCAGGCCGTACTGCAGGCAGGTGGAGAGTTCCTGGATATTCATCTGGATGGACGCTTCGCCGGTCACGCAGACCACGGTCTCTTCCGGGAAGGCGAAGAGCGCGCCCATGGCCGCCGGCAAGCCAAAGCCCATGGTCCCGAGGCCACCGGAGTTGAGCCACTGGCGGGGGCGGTCGTACTTGTAATAAAGCGCGGCGAACATCTGGTGCTGGCCCACGTCGGAAGTGACGATGGCCTTGCCTTCGGTGACCTTGTACAGCGCTTCCACCACCTGCTGCGGCTTCATCTCACCCGGATTGGCCGGGGCGTAGCGCAGGCCGTGGTGGGCGCGCCAGCCTTCGATCTGCTTCCACCAGGTCTCGAGTGCCGCCGTATCCGGCTTGGCCGCGCCCGGCAGCTGCGCCAGCATTTCGGTCAGCACGGGCTCCACGGCCCCCACGATGGGGATGTCGACATTGATGGTCTTGGAAATCGAGGCCGGATCGATGTCGATGTGGATGATGCGGGCGTTGGGGCAGAACTTTTTCACGTTGTTGGTGACGCGGTCGTCGAAGCGCGCGCCCACGGCGAGAATCAGGTCGCAGTGGTGCATGACCATGTTGGCTTCGTAGGTGCCGTGCATGCCGAGCATGCCAAGGAACTGCCGATCGGAGCCCGGATAGGCGCCGAGGCCCATCAGGGTATTCGTCACCGGGTAGTTCAGCTTGCGCGCGAGCTCGGTAAGCTGGCTGGAGGCGTTGCCCTGCACCACGCCACCGCCGGCGTAGATCACCGGACGCTTGGCGGCGACGAGCTCGTCCACCGCCTTCTTGATCTGGCCGGCATGGCCGCGACCGGGCGGATTGTAGGAGCGCAGCTTGACCTTGGCCGGGTATTCGTAGGGGAACTTGTCCGCCGGCAGTGTGCAGTCCTTGGGAATGTCGATGACCACGGGACCGGGGCGGCCGGTGCTGGCAATGTAGAACGCCTTCTTCACCATGACCGGAATGTCTTCGGCCTTGCGCACCTGGTAGCTGTGCTTAACGATCGGGCGCGACACGCCGATCATGTCGGTTTCCTGGAAGGCGTCCTCTCCGATCAGGTGCGTCGGCACCTGCCCGGAAATGATCACCATGGGAATGGAGTCCATATAGGCCGTGGCGATGGCCGTGACGGTATTGGTCGCGCCGGGACCGGAAGTCGCGAGGACGACGCCGACCTTGCCGGTGGCGCGGGCATAGCCGTCGGCGGCATGGCCGGCGGCCTGCTCGTGACGGACCAGGATGTGCTTGACCTTGTCCTGCTGGAAAATGGCGTCGTAGATATGCAGCACGGCGCCGCCAGGATAGCCGAACACGTACTCCACGCCTTCGTCGGCGAGGGCACGGATAAGCATTTCACCACCAGATAGATGTTCCACAGATTCACCCTTGAAAAAGCGCTCTTGCACGCGGGGACCGGCCGGGCGTGGGGGGGCGCATTCTAGCACGAGGAAATGCGCCGGATGGCGCATTGATGGGGCTTGCCAGTGTCTGCCGCGCCGACCGGGTTCGGTGGCACGGACATCGCCGCCGCTTGCCAGGGGCGATGCGTTACAGGCGGGGACGGGAACGGCGTTTGGCCGGTCCGGGCAGGGCTCGCGCCCTGGCGTCGAAAAGGGGGAGGGTGACCCTCTGTCCAACACCCACATCTAGGGTGCCGATTTTTTCGGCAGACCCGGCAATTGTCAAGCAGGACACAGAGTTAACGGCCGCCTCTTATCAGGAGCCCCCCACCTCGCTATAGTGTCCGGAGTAAGTCCATCCGGTGAGCCCATAATGAAAAGAACCCTTTGTCTGCTGTCCCTGGTGGCGCCCCTGCTGGCCACTGCGCCCGCCGAGGCCGCCAAATTCTACAAATGGACCGATGCACAGGGCTCCACCCACTACTCCGCCGACCCTCCCCCGGCCTCTGCCAGCAAGGCCAGCGAGGTGCGGGTGCGCTCGCGCCAGGCAGATGAGCCCGAGGCGGAGCAGGCTGAGGTGACGGGCGAAGGCGCCAAGCCGGCCACCGCCGGCAAGCCCGCCGCAGCCGCCAAGCCGGCCGCCAAGGAAGCGGCCGCAGAAGGCAAGGACAAGAACGCCGCGGCCGCCAAGGGCCCTGAGCAATATGCCGAGAAGTGCAAGCAGCTCCGCTCCAACCTCCAGTCCATGGAGGAACATGCCCGCGTCAAGGAGGCCGATGACAAGGGTGAGGTCAGGGTGCTGACGGACGAAGAAAAGAACGCGCGCCTGGACGCGACCCAGCGGCAGATCAAGGCTTTCTGCGAATAAGCCGCTGTCTGTCCCATGAAAAAGGCCGCTTTCCAGCGGCCTTTTTCATGGGCGATCGGGGCGCCCTGCCCTGCGGCTACCTCTGCCCCCCGGGAAACAGGCCCTGCTCCAGCAGGGGCAGGTCGGCGCTGATGCTGTCGCCGGCCGACCATTGGGGATCCGAGGCCTCGAAGCCCTGCTCCTTCTCGCGCTGGCGGACCAGCTCGACGGCATTGTCATAGGCGGCGCGCAAGCTGCGCTCCCGGCGCAGGGAATCATCAAAGAAAGCCCGACCGAAGTAGGTGAGCTCGGCGTCATCGGTACAGCCAAAGGACGTATGGCGGGCATCCGCGGCCGTGATGACCAGCGTATCGGGGGACTGCAGCACCGGGACGAAGCCGCCGGAATAGCAGGCGGACAGCACGATGACCCGGCGCCGGATACCGCTCTCGTCAAGGGTGGTTCGCAGCCACTCGGGGGTGATGCTCGCCAGCTCCAGCGGCCAGTAGTTGAGCTCGATCTCGTGATTCTCGCTGCCGTGGGAGGTAATGAACAGGAACAGCACGTCCTGCTCCTTATCCATGCGCGCGGCCATGGCCTTGAGGGCGCGGGCAATGCTGGTGCGCGTCGCGATGGGCTGGCCCAGGACACTGTCGTCGCTATTGATCAGGACCAGCGAGCGGCCAGAAGTGGAGAAGCGGGTATCGAACAGGGTCCGCACCGCCTCGGTCTCCTGGCGGAAGACGCCCTGGTAGAAGGCGCCGCCCACGCCCAGAAAGTACCAGTCCACGCGCTCGGGACGCTCCGGTTGCAGGCCGGCCAGCGCCCGTTGCAGCAACTCGGGCTGGGCATACCAGACTTCTTCTTCCATCAGGCGCGATGTCGTCGGCAGGTCTTCCTCGGGGGGCGCTGTGGAGTACCAGAGGCGCTCGTCGCTGAAGGTCAGGCTCCAGGCAGTGAACACGCCCAGAAGGATGACGAAGGCCATGGCCCGCTCCCACCAGGGCCAGGCCAGGCCGCGGGTGAACACGAACACGACAGCAAGGATGGGCCAGGCATAGAGCCCGGTATAGAGCACGGGGATGTAACTGGCGATGGCCGGCGAGACCCAGCTGTTCTGCTGGGCCAAGAGCAGGAGGCACTGGGCGAGGCCCAGCAGGATGTCGGCCGCCAGCCAGATGCTGGCCGGGGCAAGGCCGAGGCGCCAGAGGCCGTGGCGGTTGGCGAGGAACTGGCCGAAAACCAGCAGCACGAAGGCCGGCAGCGCATAGACCGCCACGCCGGAAGGCGACCACTGGCCCGGCAGGCCCTCGCTGATGAGATCGAAGAGGACGCTGACCGCCAGGCTGATCAGCAGCAGCACCAGGAAGTTGCGGGGCGTTGGCGCCAGCCAGCGCAGGGCGCTGCGCCGGAAAATGAGCAGATGACAGGCCGCCCAGAGGTTGCGCGCCAGTTCGGTCAACGGAAGAGGGACAGCCTTGTTCACGAGCTCACATCAACCTTTGGCCCCGGGGCCTTGCCTGACGCCAGCCGAGGGCTGGCAAGGCCCGCATCATAGCAGGGCCGGACGGCGGCGGCAGCGGGCTCAGGCAAGCTCGGTGCTGATGCTGATCTCGCCCGACAGGATGCGGTGGATGGGGCACTTGTTGGCGATCTCCAGCAGGCGCGCGCGCTGCTCGTCGCTGAGTTCGCCCTGCAGGGTCACGGTGCGGTTCAGGCGGTAATGGCCGGGAGACTCCTCGTGGGTGATGACCACATCGGCGTTGGCCAGCGGCCAGCCCTTGCGGGCGGCATACATCTTGACCGTGAGCGCGGTGCAGGCACCGAGGGCGCCATCGAGCAGGTCATGGGGGTCGGGCGCGAGACTGTCGCCGCCATCGTCCGTGGGCACATCGGACAGCAGGATGTGCGAACCGGCGTCAACGGTTTGGGCGAGTTTGCCCACGGGGGCCTTGTACACGCGAATATTCATGCGGTGATCCTTGTCAGGGTCGGTCTTGCCTGAAAAAAAAGCCCGGCTTGTACCGGGCTTTTTCACCAGAACAGACTCAGTGGAGCAGCTTCTTGTGAAACACGAACTGGCCGTGCTCGTCCTCGACGAGGATGGTATCCCCCGCCACGAACTCGCCCTGCAGCAGCTTCTGCGCCAGCGGATTCTCCAGCAGCGTCTGGATGGCGCGCTTGAGGGGGCGCGCCCCATAGACCGGATCATAGCCTGCCGCCACCAGGCGCAGCATGGCCGGCTCGGCGATTTCGAGACCCAGCTCACGCTCGGCCAGGCGACCGCGCAGCCGTTCGAGCTGGATATCGGCAATGCCCCGGATCTGCGATTCGGCCAAGGGATGGAAGACCACGACCTCATCGATGCGGTTGATGAACTCCGGACGGAAATGGCGGCCCACGACATCAAGCACCGCTGATTTCATGGTGTCGTACTGCGCCTCGCCAGCCAGGGTCTGGATGATGTCCGAGCCCAGGTTGGAGGTCATCACGATCACGGTGTTGCGGAAGTCCACGGTGCGGCCCTGGCCGTCGGTCAGGCGGCCGTCCTCCAGCACCTGCAGCAGGATGTTGAAGACGTCCGGGTGCGCCTTCTCGACTTCGTCCAGGAGCAGGACACTGTAGGGACGGCGGCGCACGGCCTCAGTGAGGTAACCACCTTCCTCGTAGCCGACATAGCCGGGGGGCGCGCCGATGAGGCGGGACACGGAGTGCTTTTCCATGAACTCGGACATGTCGATGCGCACCATGGCGTCGTCCGAATCGAACAGGAAGCGCGCCAGCGCCTTGCACAGCTCGGTCTTGCCGACGCCGGTGGGGCCGAGAAAGAGAAAGCTGCCGTTGGGACGATTGGGGTCGGAAAGACCGGCGCGCGAGCGGCGCACGGCATTGGACACGGCGACCACGGCCTCGTGCTGCCCGACCACGCGGCGGTGCAACTCATCTTCCATGCGCAGCAGTTTTTCGCGCTCGCCTTCCAGCATCTTGGCCACCGGAATGCCGGTCGCCTTGGATATGACCTCGGCGATCTCCTCGTCGGTGACGCGATTGCGCAACAGGGTATGTTCCTGCCCGCCCTTGTTCTGGGCATCGGTAAGTTGCTTCTCGAGTTCGGGGATGACGCCGTACTGCAGCTTGGACATTTTCTCGAGGTCGTTGCCGCGGCGGGCGGCCTCGAAGTCGATGCGCGCCTTCTCGAGCTCTTCCTTCACCTGCTGCTCGCCCTTGAGCGAGGCCTTTTCGGATTTCCAGATCTCGTCGAGGTCGGCATATTCGCGCTCGAGCTTCTGGATGTCGTCCTGCAACTTGAGCAGGCGCTGCTTGCTGGCGGCGTCTTCCTCGGACTTCAGCGCCTCGCGCTCCATCTTGAGCTGGATGAGGCGACGCTCGAGGCGGTCCATGGATTCCGGCTTGGAATCCATCTCCATGCGGATACGGGAGGCGGCCTCGTCAATGAGGTCGATGGCCTTGTCCGGCAGCTTGCGGTCGGTGACATAGCGGTGCGACAGCTTGGCTGCGGCGATGATGGCCGGGTCGGTGATGTCGACACCATGATGCACCTCGTAGCGCTCCTTGAGGCCGCGCAGGATGGCGATGGTGTCTTCCACGGACGGCTCGTCGACCAGCACTTTCTGGAAGCGGCGCTCGAGGGCGGCATCCTTCTCGATGAACTGGCGGTATTCGTTCAGCGTGGTGGCGCCGACGCAATGCAGCTCGCCGCGCGCCAGGGCCGGCTTCAGCATGTTGCCGGCGTCCATGGCGCCCTCGGCCTTGCCGGCGCCGACCATGGTGTGCAGCTCGTCGATAAAGAGGATGACGTTGCCTTCCTGCTTGGCCAGCTCGTTGAGCACGGCCTTGAGGCGCTCCTCGAACTCGCCGCGGAACTTGGCGCCGGCGATGAGGGCTCCCATGTCCAGCGACAGCACCTTCTTGTTGCGCAGGCCCTCGGGCACCTCGCCGTTGACGATGCGCTGGGCCAGGCCCTCGACGATGGCGGTCTTGCCGACGCCGGGCTCGCCGATCAGCACGGGGTTGTTCTTGGTGCGGCGCGACAACACCTGGATGGTGCGGCGGATTTCGTCGTCGCGGCCGATCACGGGATCGAGCTTGCCGCTGGTCGCGCGCTCGGTGAGATCGATGCAGTACTTGTTCAGGGCCTGGCGGTTGTCTTCGGCATTGGGGTCCTTCACGGTTTCTCCTCCTCGAACCTGGTCGATCACCTGGGCCAGCAGGGCTTTTTGCACACCGGCCTTCTGCAGCAGGCGGGCGACGCCGGCATTGGCATCAAAGAACGCCAGCAGCGCGAGCTCGCTGGCAATGAACTGGTCGCCGCGCTGCTGCGCGAGCTTGTCGGCAAGATTGAATACGCGATTGAGCTCGGCGCCCACGGGCGCCTCCCCGGTGGGGCTGCTGATACGCGGCAGGTCAGAGAGATGGCGGGCAAGCTCGGGGCCCAGCACACCCAGGTTGGCGCCGGCCTGGGCGAGCAAGGGGCGCACACTGCCCCCCTGCTGGTCGAGCAGAGCTGAAAGAAGATGGCCGGGCTCTATGGACGGATTGTCGCTTCCGATGGCCAGCGACTGGGCATCGGCCACGGCTTCCTGCAGCTTGGCGGTGAGGCGATCGAAGCGCATGAAGGTCCTCTTGGCAATAAACGGGTAGATGCCCTACGTAATAAGGGCCTTATTCTGTAATTCAAGGAAGAAGGAGGGGGTGCTGTGATGACCTGCGTCAAATCCGGAGTCATCTCCCGCGCTAGACTGATCCCAATGCCAGCCGTGGAGGGAATCATGGGCAAGCCAACCGCCAGCGAACTGCGTCAGGCCCTGGACCGGGCCATTACCATGCGCGAGTCCGGAAACGACCCGGACTTTCTCGCCAAATCCCTGCTCAACCTGCATTACCGGGTGCTCAAGCTCGAGCGGGCGCTGGAAATGTCCAAGCGCTACCTGCACTCGGGCCAGGGCGCCACCGAACATCGCCTGCTGCTGCAGGCCGTGCACGACGCCGAGGCCGCCAGTGCGGACCCGGGCAGCGACGAGCTGCCCATCCTCGGGCGAGGCGTTCAGTAGGAAGGCGTTCGGAGGAGCTCAGGCGAGCCAGATCACGGAGGCCATGCGGCCGGTCTGGCCGTCGCGGCGGTAGGAGTAGAAGCGGGCACTGTCGCTGACCGTGCACAGGTCGCCGCCGCCGATGGCGGCTAGCCCTGCTGCCGCGAGGCGCAGGCGGGCGAGGCCATAGATGTCCGCCAGCCAGCGCCCGGCGTTGGGGCTGGGGCGGAAGTGCGCATCGGCGCCGGCATCCTGCTGCAGGAAGGCCTGGCGCACCTCCTCCCCCACCTCGAATGCCGCCGGCCCGATCGCCGGCCCCATCCAGGCCAGCACCTGCGCCGGGTCGGGGAAACACTTCAGGGTCGATTCCAGCACGCCATCGCAAAGACCACGCCACCCGGCGTGGGCCACGGCAACGCGGGTGCCGGCGCGGTCACAAAAGAATACGGGCAGGCAATCCGCAGTCATCACCACGCAGGGCTGCTGCGACCGGGTCGTGAAGACGGCATCGGCATCGGGCGCGCCGGCACGGCTTTCCTCCGTCGCTTCCACCACCCGGATGCCATGCACCTGGTTCAGCCACTGCGGCGACTGCGCCGGCGCGATCGCCTGCAGTGCCCCGAGCAGCCGCTCGCGGTTTTGCCGCACATGCGCCGGATCATCCCCGACATGCTGACCGAGATTGAGGCTGTCCCAGGGCGCCCGGCTGACGCCACCCAGGCGCGTGGTGACGACAGCGTGGACGTTGGCCGGCGCCGGCCAGTCGGGACGCAGAAGAGGCAGCTCGCTCATGACACTCAGGATTCCTTTGCTCGACATTTCAGTTCGGCCGATCGCCCGCCCTGCCGAGGAACGAGCTCAGGAGAAGACGCCGTTGTCGCCCGCCTTTTCCTGGCTGCAATGGCGCCCGGCCGCCGGTGCGTCCGCCAGGCTCAGGCGCCAGCCGCTTCCGGATGGCGCAGCGTGCGCACCTCCATGCGCAGGCCGGCGCGCTCCAGGCGCGGCAGCAGCACCTCGCCCATGGCGGAAGCGGGCGTGATGACGCCCGCTGCCACCGGCAGGTTCGGATCGAGCGCCAGGCACAGGCCGGCCTCCGCCATCATCTTGGCAGTGTCGCCATAGCCGGGGTCGCCACCGCTCATTTTGGCCAGCACGGTGACACCGCCGGCACTGGCGGTCACAAACATATTGAACCAGCCCTTCTCGCGCTGCTCTGCGCTGGGCCCTTCGCCGGGAGCGCGTCGGCTCAGCAGCCAGCGCTTGGTCGGGCCAAACTGCGCCAACGTGAAAAGACCGCCAATGCCGGCCGCCAGGCCGGCCAGCGCCAGGGGATTCTTCATCACCAGGTAATGGCCGTAGGAAAAGGTATGGCCATAGTCGCCGCGCACGCGCGCCGTATGTTGCACGACCTCGGGATCGATGGAGGGCATGAGCATGGCCCAGCGCTGCCAGTGATCCTCGCGGAAGAAAGGGGTCTTCACGGCATGCACATGGTCGCCGGGATGGGCCGGACGCGCACCCCACCATTCACGCGCGCTCGCCATGGCCTCGATGGCGGAATGCCAGGTGCCTCCGGAAAAACCACCGCCCCCTTCCACGCCACCCTTGACGACCACATCGGAGGCATCCAGGACGAGACCGCCGACACGACGCCGCAGCTCACGGAGCGCCAGCAGCACGGTGAGGTCGGGCGGAATACTCTCGAATCCGCAGCTGTGGACGATGCGGGCTCCCGTTTTTCTCGCCACCGCGTCGTACTGCTCGCGCATGCGGTGTACGAACTGCGGCTCGCCGGTGAGGTCGGCATAGTGGGTGCCGTTTTCGGCACAGGCGCGAACCAGGGGCTCGCCCAGCAGGGCATAGGGGCCAACGGTGGTGATGAGAGTGGTGGTCGAGGACGCGAGCGCGGCCAGTGATACGGCATCATTCACATCCGCCAACAGCAGCTCCGGGGCAATCGCGCCGGGAGTGGCCGAAAGGCGCTGTCGCACCTCTTCGAGCTTGCCGGTGTTGCGGCCGGCCAGCGCCCAGCGAAAAGGCTCCTGCGCCGATACCTTCGCGAGATACTCGGCCACGAGACCGCCCGTGAAACCGGTGGCCCCGAAGACCACCACATCGAAACGCCGTGTCGCCGCCATGTCCTTCACTCCCTGCCAGCAAGAGGCGCAGGGTAGCGCAAATCCGGGCCCGATTCAGCGGGGCAAGGCACGCCCCCTTACCGTGAAAACCACAGCATCCAGCGCCTGCCCCGTCGCATCGCGCAGCTCCAGCCGGTGAAAACCGGCCACGGGCGCCCAGTCATGGTCGAGAGCCGGCCCCAGGCGACGCCCATCCAGCCACCAGTCCAGTTGTCGCCGCAAGGTTTCCGCACGGAACCGCAGCCGCTGGTTACGCCCGGGAATATCGGGATCGAGGGCCACCACGGTTTCATTGACGGGATAGACGATGCGATTGGCATTCCCGGGCACATAGGTGACGGTCGCCATCTCGGTCCCGGACAAGAACCATTCGCCACGAGGCGACTCGGCAAGACCGGCAAAGACCACCTGTTGCCGGCGCAGTTCCGCGGGCACCGGCGCGTCCTCGCCAAACCGGAAGCGGTCGCCTTCGGCCACCTGCATCACCGACGCCCATACGGGCGCGGCGCCGGCCGTGCCGGACACTTCGCGCATGGGCGCGCCATCAAGGTTGCCCACCCACACCGCGACCGTATGGCGCGAGGAGAAGCCGATGCACCAGTTGTCCCGCATGTCCTTGCTGGTGCCGGTCTTTACCGCCGCCGGAAACGGGAGCGCCAGCGGATTGTCGAGCCCGAAGGTCAGGGCGCGCGCGCCACGGTCGGCCAGGATGTCGGTCACGATGAAGGCCGCGCCCTCCGAGATGACCGCGGCGGCAGGGGCCGGCGGCGCATCGGTAAAATGCAGCGCAGAGAAACGGCCACCATTGCCCAGGGTGCGATAGGCATTGGCCAGCATTTCCAGGCTGACGTCCGCCGAGCCCAGCGCCAGTGAATAGCCGTAGAACTCGGGCGCTTCCGTCAGGCTGGTGAAACCCAGGCGACGCAGGCCCAGCCAGAACGCCTCCACACCAACGAGGTTGAGGACGCGAACGGCAGGCACATTGAGCGAGCTGGCCAGCGCCATGCGCGCGCTCACCGGGCCTTTAAAATCCTTGTCGTAATTCTGGGGGGAATAAAGCCCGCTGGGAGTGGCCAGGCTGAGCGGGGCATCCTCCAGCACGGAAGCTGCCGTCAGGAGACGCTGATCGAAAGCCTGGGCATACAGCAGCGGCTTGAGCGTGGAGCCCGCCTGTCGCAGGGCCTGGATGCCATCCACAAATCGTGCGGACGGCACCAGGCCGGCATTGGCCACATAGGCCCGCACGGCGCCCGTTTCATTATCGAGCACGAGCACCGCTCCCGCGTTGACGTTGCGCTCACGCAACTGCGCCAACTGCGTTGTCAGCGCCTCGATGGCTTGCGACTGCAGTGCTGCATCCAGTGTGGTACGGCGTTTTTCGCCGGGCGTGCGCAGCAGCTGCACCGCCAGGGAATCCAGCGCGGGATTTTCCGGATAGGGTGCCAGGCGACGATCGAGGGTAGCCAGCGCGAGATCGCGGACAGACTGGCAGTCGGCATTGATAAAGCCCGCCTGGATCAGGGTACAGGCGCGCCGGACCACTCGCGCCGGTGACGCGGACGGCGCCGGCAACAATGCCGCCAGCAGCAGGCTCTCGGTCCGGCCCAGGCCGGCGGGGGACTTGCCAAACAGGGCACGGCTGGCGGCGCCGACGCCCTGCAGATCGCCCCGGAACACCAGCAGGTTCAACCAGGCCTCGAGGATCTCCGCCTTGCTCCAGCGCGCCTCCAGTGCTCGCGCCGCTTGCATCTGCCGCCATTTCTGACCGACTGAGCGGCCGCCGCGGCGCCAGCCCAATCCGGGCTCCAGCAGCCCCGCCAATTGCATGGTGATAGTGCTGGCGCCCCGTGACTTGTCGCCTTTCAGGAATTGCAGGAAGGCCCTCGCCGTTGCGCCCCAGTCGATGCCACGATGGGCCGCGAAATCACGATCCTCGGCAAACACCACCGCCTCGCGCAGCGCCGGTGATACGTCCTCCAGCGCCACCCAGTCCAGGCGATTGATGCTGGCATCGAGGCGACGCGCGTGCAGGAAGTGCCCGTTGCGATCCAGCATCTCGGCATAGGATGACCGGTAGCCGGCGCGAACCTCGGCAAAATCCGGCACGGCCGCGCGCGCGACCGACGCCAGTAACAACAAGGCAAACAGCAGAAGACGCATCACTCAGGCCCATCCCAAGGCAACCGCCCACCTCTTGCCCTGATCCGGCCAGCGCCGGCTCAAGGCACGATGCTCCAGGCGGCATTGGGGATCATGCCGAACATTTCCGGTGCGTACATGGCCTCGACGCGCGTGGGCGGCAGCTGGAAATCACCGGACTGGTTCAGTCGCACCACATAGGCGACCGTCAGCGGCCCCTTGCTGACGCGCTCGTAGTAGCCGCGATAGCTGTCCTGCCGGTACTCCGCGAAGGACGGCTCGGACCAGTAGCGCATCCATCCGGCATAGCGCTCCATCTTGCGCCGGAGCAGTTCCGAGTCGCGATCCAGGCCACGGCCCAGCAGACTGGCGCCGGCCGGCACCGGATCCTCCACCACCACCCAGCCCATGTCGGTCTGGGCATCGATCTTGAGGACGACCAGGGCCACATCGCCCGCCGACCATTGGCCATTCACCTTCTGCTGCAGCGGCAACACCTGCCTTTCAACCGCATAGCCGGTGGACCACGGCGCCTTGAGCGGAATACGCGCGACACTCTGCACGGTCAGCCAGGGCTTGCCCTGGCCGTCGTGGGCGACTTCCAGCGTAGCGGGCCTGGCGGGCCAGGCAAGGCGCTGGCCTTCCGTCGCGCCGGCTGCCCAGGTCGCCTTCTTTTCCGTCGGCGCCAGCACCAGACGGGTCGAGCCCGACACGGGTACTGACTCGAATCGTTCACTGAATTTCTTCATGGCAATCACGGCCCAGGCATTGGCCAGTGTCGTGTCCCAGTGCCCGTGGCGACTGCGCAGGTCCAGCCCACGGATCAATCGCGGAAGATCCTCCTGCCAGCCCGGCAAAGTCTGCGCCGCCAGGAAAAGCCGGACGGCGGCGACATCCGCGCTGCTGTAGAGCCACCACTGGTTGCTTTCATTGCGGCTCAGCATGAGCGCCGTGCCCTGCAGGTTGAGGCGGGTGCGCAGGATCATGGCGGCCTCGGCAAGGCGCTGGTCACGCCCCGCAATGTCACGCCGCTGCTGCAGCAGGCTGACCCAGTCCAGCACCATCGCGGTCGGCCAGAGGCCGGGCTGGACATTGATGCTTTCCAGCATGACGGGCCGATAGCGCTGGTACCGCGCCAGCACGCTGATGGCCTTGAGCTTGCGCGCATCCTTGTCGAGCGGCGCAAAGTCCCACAGCCGCGGCCTCAGCTCACCGCTCACGAAGCGCTCGAGCGCGCCCAGCATGCGTTCGCGCGGACCCTTCGGCACTTCCCAGCCGGCCTCCTTCACCACCTCCAGCACATAGGCGGTAATCAGCGGATCGCCCTGCTCCAGCGGCGTGAACAATTTGAGCAGACCGTTGCCGTCCAGGAAGGCCGGCAGGTTTTCCTGGATGGACAGCCAGGCCTGGCGATCGTCGAGGGCGATGGCGCGCGAGAGCTGCTGCTCGAGGCAGCTGTAGCGGTAATCACGGAAAAAGCGCTGCACGCCCGCCAGACCGTCGCCCAGATGCGCGCGCAGCGAGAGATCAAGGCCACCGCCATCAAGCGCATCCGACGGCTTCTGCACGGGCAGCCGGTAAGGCGTCCCGGGCTCAAGCTGGGTCAGCGTGGCCTGGATCACCTGCTCGGGAACCGAATCAAGCACCTTCTGCACAAGCTTCATGCGATCTTGCGTATTCTCGCTTACCGCGGCCAGCACCCACTCGATCTGGCGGATGCCGGCCGGCACCTGCACCGGAAAAGTAATCGTCTGCGATTGGCCGGGGGCCAGCACCAGCTCCCTCTGCAGCGACGTAATGGAGGCGATGTCGGTGGTCGCGGTGAACTTCACGGACTGCCGCGCGTCGCTGGCGTTGCGCACGGTGAAGCCGGCATCGAAGCGATCGCCCTCGCGTACCACCAGCGGCAGGCCACTGATCACCTGCAGGTCCTGGAAGGTCTGGAAGCTGCTCTCGCCAACACCGAAGCGGTCACCCGCCGAAGCTACGGCCGCAAGCCGGAAGCCGCTCAACGAATCATTGATCGGCACAGTGAATTCGGCTACGCCCTGGGCATCCACCGGCGCGCGCGCCTTCCAGTACAGCAGAGTATCGAAGAGCTCGCGCGCATCACTGCCACGACCACCGCCCCCGCCCGGGGGCAATGCCTTGCGCCCGAAATGACGCTTGCCCACGACCTGCAACTGCGAAGTGGAAGTACTGATGCGATGCCCGCGCTCGCCCATCATGGCCTTGAGCAAGTCCCAGCTGGCATTGCCTGACAGCTCGAGCAGCGCTTCGTCCACCGCGGCAAGCGTGATCTCGGTACCGGCCGGTAGTGCCTGCCCCCCGGGCGCTGTCACCTTTACCTTCACCCTGGCCTGTTCGCGGATGCGATAGCGCTTGCGCTCGGGCTCCACCGCCACCGCGAGCCGGAAGGCATCCCAGCCCACCTTCACCTGGGTCAGGCCCATCTTGAAGGCGGGCTTGCCCAGGTCGACCAGCGCCGTAGGCTGCACCGAGTCATCACGGCCACGCACGGCGAGGGCCGACACATAAACATTCGGCGCATATTCTCCCCGGGCGGGCACGGTGATGACGGGAGCGGCCGCCGTCAGCCGCTGCACGCTGGCATCGAGAATGCCCTCGCGCTCGGTGGTCACCAGCACCGTGGCCTGCGGAAAAGGCATGCGCAACTGCAGGCGCATGGCCTGTCCCGGCTCATAGCTCTTCTTCTCGGGAATGAGATCGATCCGGTCGGTGTTTTCCTGGCCGAACCACCAGGACTCCTGCCCGCTTACCCAGGCGCTGGCAGACGCCGTGGCCAACTGTCCGCGAGGATCGGTGGCCTGCGCCCGCAGGTGCAGCTCACCCGATGCATTCACGGGAATATCGCAGTGCAGGCGGCCCGCCGCATCGCTGCGACCGGCGCACTGCGCCGTCAGCGGCTTGAGCACGCTCTCGCTGTTGTAGGCATAGAAGCCCCCTACGGTACGGGTCCGGTGCGTGAGCGTCTCATTGAGGAACACCTTTACCTGCACCGGCGCATTGCGCACCGGCAGGCCCTTCGTATCCAGCACCACCACGTCCACCGGCACGCGGCTGCCGGTCTTGACCCAGGAATCCACCTTGATCCCCGGCAGATAGGCTCCCGGCCAGTAGCGACTGACCGCGTAGACCGTCTGGGTCTCGCCACCCGGATCGGTGAACTGCATCTCCACCGTGGCCCGCGCCGGATTCACCCGTGCCGGCAGCGGCACGCCCAGGCGCAGCCCTCCCTGCGCATCCACTTTGCCAGCCAGCTCCGGCAACGCCTCGGATGCCTCGAAGTCGGAGGGCGGCGGACACAGGTTATTGCCATCGCGGTCGACACAAGTGCGGAAGGAAAACTGTTCATAATCGGGAAAACTGGCAAAGTCCTCATCCACTTCGCCGCGCAGGATGACGTCCACGCCGGGGTAAGCGCCGCCATTGAGGTAGGCAAGGCTGAGATCGGCATCCAGTGACTCTCGGTAGGCCACCGGACCCGCGGGTATCTGCAAACGCGCCTTGAGCAGGGGCAAGCGGAATTCCGCCACGCGGAAATTACCCGCCTCCAGCACACCGGCATCGGTATGCAAGGAAATGGCATAGCGACCGAGCTTGGCCGCCGCCGGAATTTTCCACTCGCTATCGGCATTGCCGCCCGCGTCGAAACGAGGCGTCAGCTCGTATTCCTGGTCACTGCCTTCATGGCGCAGCGCGACCTTCCGCACCACTGTCGCCGGCGGGGCAAAGCCTTCCAGTGTCCGCTGCCGGAGGAAGTGCCGCATATGTACCGTTTCCCCGGCGCGCAGCAGGGTGCGCGCCAGCACGGTGTGCGCGCTGAAACGCTCGTCGTCACCAAAATAGTGATTGATGGCGTAGCGCCAGGGCTGTATGCCCTCGTCCCAGTTCGAGAGTACGAAGCTGCGGTCATCGGCGGTGCGCGCGCTCACCAGCATGCGCGCGCCATTGCAGCTGCCGCGCTTTTGCAGGGGCTTGCCATCCTCGTCCTCGATCCATTCGCTGCGTTCGGTTTCGGGGAGCCTGGCGTCCACCCGGGAAATGCCTTGTGCGTCGGTGATGCCCCGCCAAAGCAACTCGCCGGCATTGCAGTCCCGGATTTCCACTGCGGCGCCGGGCACGGGCTCGGCCTTGTCGAGCGCCGTCACCCACACCAGCGAATTGGCGACGCCACGCTTGAAGTGCACCGCGAGATTGGTGACCAGGCTGATGCTATGCACATACATCGGCTTGTCGAGGCCGAGCAGGGAATTGCCCAGGTAGCGGCTTTCGACTTCATGCACATAAATTCCGGGAGCGGGCACCGGAATCCCCAACACCTCGAATTCACGCGATTCCAGCTGCCGTGGCAGCGGCCGTGACTCAACCCCCGGAGCACTGCCCAGGAAGGCATCGCCGCGCGGATCGGGCGGCGCCGGCCGCGTGATCTTGCGGCCCGGCCGGGCAGGATCGTCGACCACCTCCGGCGGCACGCCCCAGGGCTTGCGTGCGGCCTCGGCATCCTTTTTCAGCCAGCCGATGAGCGCGGCGTCATCCTCCGGCAGGCGCAAGGTATGCAAGCGCGCCTCCGTCAGCGCGCCTGAGCCCGCCTGTCCGGGCTCGAGATTGCGCACCGTCAGCGGCACCGCCCCGACGGCGCGCTCGACAATGCCAAAGCCGGCGCTGAACTTGGCGAGCGGCGGATAGTCCCCGGTTTTCACCGCCAGCGGAAAACGGGCCTGATTCTTCAGCGGCCGGGCGCTGGGATTGCCAAAGCCCTGCCCGGGCAAGGCCAGGGTGAAAGCGCTGTTGGGCATGAACGGTCCCTGGAATACCGCAACGCTGCCCGGCTCATAGCTGTCTCCCTCGCCATTGGGCTGCGGCCGCCAGGTCTGCTCGCCCGCCCCCAGCACGATTTTTTGAAGGGCCTCCGCGCTGATCTCCTCGGTGAACTCCACGCGCATGCTGCCCAGCGGGCTGCAAGGCTTGCGCGCCGACTCGCGATCGCAGGAAAAGCTGGCGGTGAATTCCGGACGCACCTGATAGGCCAGCAACTGGTCCTGCTGATTGCGGATACCGCTCGTAGCCGCGATGCCGCGGTCCCACACCAGCGTCAGCGCGGCCTCGTTGGGCAGCCGCCGCCGACAGGACACCATGGCCTGGCTGACCACCGGCCGGCGCACCTCGTTGAGCCAGCCGGGTTCCCGGCTTTGCCACCAGTGCGCTTCCCAGTACGGCCGCATCGCCAGGTAGGCCCTTTCCTCCTCCGGACTCAGCAACCGCACCGGAATTTTTTCCTTGAGCCCTTGTGCCAGGCAGTAGGCGTGAACCGGCACCAGGCGCTTGTCGACCTCGCCATCGAACTTGAGCATGAAGACCTGCTCTTCCTCGATGCCCCGGTCAGCCGGTTCGACGGCAAGTTCCAGACTGTTGTGGCGCTTGATCAGGAAGAGCTGGTCCGCGCTCGAATAGCTGATGCCCGCGCGCGGGCGGCTGTCGGTGACCAGGGGGCCGCCAGTGCTGAAACGGTACTTCGGGTAGGTGGTCACCGGGCGGCCGGCCACACTGCGCAGGCCTTTAACCAACGTGAATTCGCAGGCGATCCCGGCAGGCAGGTCCGCGGCGAAATCATAGGCCCAGTTCCGGGTATCGACCCAGCGCCCCTTGCCGGCGGCGGGACAGATCACCGTGAAGGGATTGAAAACGCGCGGATCGCCAAAGCGCACCATGTCCTCGGAAAAGCGCGCCTGAACCTGGCGCACGGTGCGCATCTCGCCCTGCGGGGCAAAGAGGGTCAGGCGGGCGCCGGACGATGCCGCGGCAGCGGTCGCCTGCTTCACGACGGGCGGGTTGGCGGCAGCGACAACGGGTGCAGTGACCGCGAGCGACACGGCAAGCTGCGCAAGCAGGGCCAGCGGGCGAATGGCGGGGAACATGGAAGCATCCTTGACAACGGACCGGTCTGGCGCCGGCCCTGGCAAGGTCGATTCTAGGCGGGCACGCCTGCAAGTCTCAATGCGGACAGGTCACGCGCGGCCGCAGCGCCCCTCCCCTGCGACGCATCAGGGCCTGGCGTCTTCCGCCAGGATCGCCAGCAGCGCCTGCATGTCCTCCGGCAGCGGCGACTCCCAGCTCATGGGCTCGCCGGTCTCGGGATGCGCCAGCCCCAGCCGGCGCGCATGCAGGGCCTGCCGGGGAAAGTGCTGGATGGCGTGGATCATCTCCTGGCTGCCGCCCTTGGGCAGGCGCATGCGACCGCCATAGACCGGATCGCCGACCAGCGGATGGCTGATATGCGCCATGTGCACACGGATCTGGTGGGTACGCCCGGTCTCGAGCTGCACCCGGACATGGGAGTGTCCGCGGAAACGCGCCAGCACGCGGTAATGCGTGACGGCGTCGCGACCGCGCTCGTCCTCCTCGTGGCGACGGCGCACCACGGCCATGCGCGTGCGGTCGGTGGGATGACGATCGATAGGCGCGTCCACGGTGCCGCCGCCGGTCATCACGCCGCAGACGATGGCCTCGTATTCGCGGTAGACGGACTTGTCCGCCAGCTGCGCGGTCAGGTCGGTATGTGCGGGCAGGGTCTTGGCGACCACGAGCAGGCCCGAGGTGTCCTTGTCGATCCGGTGCACGATGCCCGCGCGCGGCAGCAGGTTGAGATCGGGCCAGTGATGCAGCAGCGCGTTCATCAGCGTGCCGTCGGGGTTGCCGGCGCCCGGATGCACCACCAGGCCGGCCGGCTTGTCGACCACCAGCAGGAACTCGTCTTCATAGACGATATGGAGCGGGATGTCCTCCGGCAGCGCCGGCGTTTCTACGGCCAGCTCGGCGTCCAGCACGAGGGTCTCGCCGCCGGCCACCTTGTCGCGGGGCTTGCCCGGCTTGCCGTTGAGGGTCAGGCGGCCATCCTTGATCCAGTCCTTGAGGCGCTCGCGCGAATAGGCGTCAAAAAGCTGGGCGGCGGCCTGGTCCAGGCGCATGCCGGCATACTCGAGGGGAACCTCGGCCGAGAGAGTGACAGTTACAGACATGCGTGTGGACCCGGTTATAGATAGCGTTACAATGGCGCCGCATTGTAGCGGCCGGCCACCCGCCTGTCCCCGACTTCACTCCGCCGCCTGATAACGGATTCTTGATGCCCTGCTTGCTGACCGCGCTGCCGCGTGCGCTGACCCTCCTCCTGCTGGCCCTCCTCCTCGGCGCCTGCGCCTCCGGCAAGCCCAAGGTGCTGTCCGAGAAGCAGTACTACGAATCCGCCCAGAAAAGCATGCGCGCCGGCAATTTCACCAAGGCCACCGAGGACCTGGAGGCGCTCGAGTCCCAGTACCCCGTGGGCGCCTACACGGAGCAGGCCCAGCTCGAGCTGGTCTACGCCAATTACCGCCATATCGACTATGCCGGGGCCTCGGCCGCCGCCGAGCGCTTCATCCGCCTGCACCCCGGCCATCCGCAGCTCGACTATGCCTATTACATCCGCGGGCTGGCCGACTTCGAGGCCAACCGGGACTTCTTCAGCCGCCACCTGCCGGTGAAGCCCTATGCGCGCGACCTCGACAACCTGCGCGACGCCTTCGTCAATTTCCGGGAACTGCTGCAGCGCTTCCCCGAGAGCGAGTACGCTCCCGATGCCCGTGCCCGCATGATCTGGATCCGCAACCAGTTTGCCGAGTCGGAAATCCATGTCGCCCGGCTCTATGCCCGCAAGAAGGCCTATGTCTCCTGCCTGAACCGCGCGCGCGCCGTGGTCGAGAACTTCCCGGGCGCCCCGGCGGTGCCGGACGCGCTGGCCCTGCAGGTCTGGGCCTATGGCAAGCTCGGCCTCAGCGACCTGGCGGAGCAGCAGCGCGCCCTGCTCAAGGCCAGCTATCCGGACTACCAGGGCCAGGACGAGCTGACCCGCGAAGTCACCGACAACAACACCCGCTCCTGGCTCAACATCGGCACCTTCGGCCTGCTCGGCGACGACGGCCGCTGAGCCTGCCCCGCTCCCGTCAATGCAGGGAGCGGGAGCTCTCCACCGCCAGCACCGGCTGGATTTCCGCCACCGCCCTGACTTCCCGCGCCTTTCCCGCCTGCCGCATTGCCTCGCCCATTAGCTCTTCAGTGGCGGCATCGAGCACCTTGCGCGCCTTCCGGAACATTTCCTTCTCCTCCTGGCGCATATGCAGCTCCAGCACCTCGGCCAGCACCGCCAGATAGGCGGTCCAGTCCGGGTCCGCAGGCTCCAGGGCGGCGATGACCTCCATCAGGCTGCCGGCCACGTCGTGGCGGATGCGTCCCTGCCGCGCCAGGGGCCCGGTCAGCTCATGCTCGAGCAAGGGGGCGTGGAAAGCCGCCTCGACGGCGGCGGCGTGGACACCCAGCAAGGCCTGCAACTGCAGGAAGAGTCGCTGCCGCGTCGCCGGCCGGCGTTCGCCCAGGTCCTGGATCCGCCTGAGGCAGCTCCGGATGACCTCATGCTCATGCCGGAGTACATCGTAAATCGTCATGGTAGCCCCCTCCCCCTGGCCTCACGGTTCAGCATAGTCCCGCCGGATGACGGCGACCGGGATCGCGCCTGGCAAAGGACAAGGGGAAGGATAATGGGCGTGGACGGCAGGCGCCGGCCCGGAAGCTGTGCGACAAGTTGACAGCCGGACGCCTAATACTTCTTTTAATTCCTTAAAATACAATATCTTATAAGAAAGCCGGCGGTCGGAAACCGGTGGCCGTCCGCCGGCCCGGCGAACTCAGTCCCCGGCCCGCCAGCCGTTGACGATGGGGTAGCGCCGGTCCTTGCCGAAGCCGCGGCGGCTGATGCGCGGGCCGATGGCGGCCTGGCGGCGCTTGTACTCGTTGCCGTCGACCATGCGCACCACGCGCATCACGGTGGCGGCGTCAAAACCGGCGGCCGTGATGGCTTCGGCGCTCTCGTCGTCCTCCACATAGCGCTTGAGGATGGCGTCGAGCACCGGGTAGGGGGGCAGCGAGTCCTCGTCCTTCTGGTCGGGCGCCAGCTCCGCCGATGGCGGACGGTCAATCACCCGTTGCGGGATGGGCGGATGCTCCGGAGTGAGCGCATTGCGATACTCCGAGAGCCGGAACACCAGGGTCTTGGGCACATCCTTCAGCACATCGAAGCCGCCCGCCATATCGCCGTAGAGCGTGGCGTAGCCCACCGCCATCTCCGACTTGTTGCCGGTGGTCAGCACCATCAGTCCTTTCTTGTTGGAAATGGCCATGAGCAGGACGCCGCGTGAGCGGGCCTGCAGGTTTTCCTCGGTCTTGTCGCGGGCCAGGCCGTCGAACTCCGGCGCCAGCGTGGCACTGAAGGATTCCACCATGGGCGCGATCGACAGCACCGAGTAATGCACGCCGAGGATGCAGGCCTCGGCCTCGGCATCCTCCAGGCTCATGGTCGAGGTGTAGTGGTAGGGCATCATCACCGCCTGCACCCGGTCGGCGCCGATGGCGTCGACGGCAATCGCCAGCGTCAGCGCGGAATCAATGCCACCGGAGAGTCCCAGCACCGCGCCGCGAAAGCCGCTCTTGCCCACATAGTCACGCACGCCCAGCACCAGCGCCTCGTAGACCTCGGCCTCAGGCGACAGCGCCGGGGCGCGGCTCGCGGCCACAAAGCCCTGCGCCCCGAATTCCACCGTGGCCAGCGCCTCGGCAAAGCGCGGCAGCTCGGCGGCGATTGCGCCGCCGGCATTCATGGCAAAGGAGCCGCCATCGAAGACCAGCTCATCCTGCCCGCCCACGAGATTGACGTAGAGCACCGGCAAGCCGGTCTCCTGCACGCGCGCGCCGACGACGGCCATGCGCTCGGCCTGCTTGCCCTGGTGGAAGGGCGAGGCGTTGAGGTTGATCAGCAACTCGGCGCCGGCATCACGGGCCGCCCGGGCCGGGCCGGCGTGCCAGATGTCCTCGCACAGCGTGAGACCAAGGCGGCGGCCGCCCAGGGAGAACACCACGGGCGCGTGGCCATGGGTGAAATAGCGCTTCTCGTCAAAGACCTGGTAGTTGGGCAGCTCCTGCTTGGTGTACTCGCAGACGCACTGGCCGTCGCGCCAGACCCCGGCGAGATTGCGCAAGTGGCCGTCGCGCCGGCCCGGATAGCCGATCAGGATATGGATGCCGCCGACTTCCCCAAGCCGGGCCAGCGCGGCGTCGATACGTCCGTCCAGGCTTGGCCGCAGCAGCAGGTCCTCGGGCGGATAGCCAACCAGGCACAGCTCGGGAAAGACCACGAGGCCGGCGCCCTGCTCATCGCGCGCCCGGGCCGCCAGCGCCAGCACCTTCTCGATGTTGCCGGGAATGTCGCCTACCAGGAAATCGGCCTGGGCAAGGGCAATGCGCAACACGGACTCGGTCATGGCGGCTCGGGCCTCTGGCGTAACGAAGGGGTGCATAGGATAGACTAGGCCGCAGCAATTCCACATCCGTACCGGATCCGGAAGCCGAGGCATTTACATGGGCAAGCTGCTGCAACTCATCATGCTGGGCGTCGTCGCCTGGTTCGTGTTCCGCTACCTGCTGCGCAAGCCGGGCCTGCCGGGCCAGGACAAGGCGCCGCCGCCCGCGGGCGCGGGCCCCGCCGGCGCCGTCATGCGCCGCTGCGATTTCTGCCAGGTGCATGTGCCGGAGGGGGAAAGCACACAGTCCCGCGGCCACTATTTCTGCAGCGAGGCCCACCGCGACGCCTTCTTCCGCGGGCAACGCTGATCGTGGGGCTCACCGCCAAGGACCGCGAGGACTGGCGACTGCTGCGCATCTACGCGTGGTACCGCCTGGTCCTGTCCGTCCTGCTGCTGGGCCTGTTTGCCCTGACCCCGCTGCTGCCCATGCTGGGCATCGGCAATCCGCCCCTGTTTTTCGCCACTGCCCTGGGTTATCTCGTCACCACGGTCTCGGCCTCGCTGTTCCTGCGTACGCCGCGCCGCCAGGTCGCCCCCTTCAGCCTCGTCCTGCTCTTTGTCGACCTGCTGGTGCTGACCCTGATGACGCATGCCAGCGGCGGCCTCAACACCCAGCTCAGCATGCTGTTCCTGGTCACCATCGCGGCCGGCAACATCCTGCTCTCGGGCCGCCTCGGCGCCCTGGTCGCCGCAGTCGCCGCCCTCAGCATCCTCTACGAGCAGTTCTATTTCTCGATCAGCAATGACGAGCCGATCTCCGCGCTGGCGCTGCTGCAGTCCTCCATTCTCGGCATCAGCTTCTTTGCCGTGGCCATGTTCAGCCAGCTCATCGTGCAACGCATGCGTCTGGGCGAGGAACTGGCCGAGCGTCGCGCCCAGGATATCGCCGACCTGCAGCGCCTGAACGAGCAGATCATCCGCCGGCTGCGCACGGGCATCATCGCCATCAGCGCGGAGCGCCAGGTGCTGCTGAGCAACCATGCCAGCCAGCTGCTGCTGGGCCTGCAGACGCCCATCCCGGTATTCAGCGAACTCGCGAACGTTTCACTGCTGCTCGATGGCGCCCTCTATGCCTGGCAGACCAATCCGGGCATGCGCTCCATTCCCTTCAAGAACACGCCGGAAAGCCCCGAGCTCACGGTCAGCTTTGCCCACCTCTCGCCCGCCACCGGCAACAGCGGCACCGTCCTGCTCTTCCTCGAGGACAACAGCCTGCTTGCGCAGCAGGCGCAGAAGATCAAGCTCGGCTCGCTGGGCCGCCTCACGGCCAGCATCGCCCACGAGGTGCGCAATCCGCTTGGCGCCATCAGCCATGCCACCCAGCTGCTGGCGGAGTCGCCGGTCATCACCGGACCCGACCGGCGCCTGCTGGAGATCATCGAGCAGCACTGCCGACGCGTGAACTCCATCATCGAGAACGTACTCAGCGTTTCACGCCGGCAGACCTCCAGCCCCCAGACCTTCGAGCTGGAAGAGTGGCTGACGCAGTTCCGCGACGACTACCTGGGCCCGCTCAACAACCAGGATGAAATCGAGTTGCAGCCTCCCGAACCGGGCCTGCTGGTCCGCTTCGACCCCGAGCAGCTGCACCAGGTACTGAGCAATCTTGTCATGAATGGCCTGCGCTACAGCCGCAAAGAGCGCTCCCGCTCCTGGATCCGCCTTGAGGCCGGCCGCATCGACCCCATCGGCCTGCCCTATATCGACGTGATCGACTGCGGCCCGGGCGTACCCGAAGGCGAGCGCGGCCACCTCTTCGAGCCCTTCTTCACCACCGAGAGCGAGGGCACCGGCCTTGGCCTCTACCTGTCCCGCGAAATCTGTGAAGCCAATCAGGCGCGCCTGGATTATATTCCCAAGGAGAAAGGCGCCTGCTTCCGGATCACCTTCGCGCACCCCGACCGCCTGACCTAAGAACAATAAAATGAGTAAGCCACTAGCACTGATCGTCGATGACGAACCCGATATCCGTGAACTCCTCGAGATCACCCTGGCGCGCATGGGTATCGAGGCGCGCAGCGCCGATTGCGTGGCGGCCGCGGAACAGTGGCTGGGCAAGGAAACCTTCCAGCTCTGCCTCACCGACATGAACCTGCCTGACGGCAGCGGCATCAGCCTCGTGCAAACCATCCAGCGCGACCATCCGCGGCTGCCCGTGGCCGTGATCACCGCCTACGGCAGCATGGAGGCGGCGGTCGCCGCCCTCAAGGCCGGCGCCTTCGACTTCGTATCCAAGCCGGTCGAGCTGCCACGCCTGCGCGAAATGGTGAACACGGCCCTGCGCCTGAGCCAGGACGAACCCGAACTGGCCGAGGATGGCCGCCTGCTGGGCCGCTCGCCGACCATGAGCGAGCTGCGCGAGAAAATACAGAAGCTCGCGCGCAGCCAGGCGCCGGTCTATATCAGCGGTGAATCCGGGACCGGCAAGGAGTTGGTGGCTCGCCTCATCCATGAACTGGGGCCCCGCGTCGAAAAGCCTTTCGTCCCGGTCAACTGCGGCGCCATTCCCACCGAACTCATGGAAAGCGAGTTCTTCGGGCACAAGAAAGGCAGCTTCACCGGCGCCAGCGAGGACAAGCAGGGCCTGTTCCAGGCCGCCGACAACGGCACCCTTTTCCTGGACGAAGTCGCAGACCTTCCGCTGGCCATGCAGGTAAAGCTGCTGCGCGCGATCCAGGAAAAATCCATCCGCCCCGTCGGCAGTCCGCGGGAAGTGCCGGTGAACGTGCGTATCGTCAGCGCGACCCACCGTGATCTTGCCACCGAAGTCGCCGGCGGACGTTTTCGCCAGGACTTGTTCTATCGCATCAATGTCATCCAGCTGAAGGTGCCACCGCTGCGCGACCGTGGCGACGACATCCTCTATCTGGCGCAGGCTTTCCTGAAACGGCTGAGCAACGACTGGGGCGTGGACGAGCCCGTCCTGAGCGATGAGGCCCGCGCCGCGCTGCGCCGCTATGCCTTCCCGGGCAATGTCCGCGAACTGCAGAACATTCTCGAGCGCGCCCTGACCCTTTGCGACCACGGCAGCATCCTCCCGGTGCACCTGCAACTGCCCGAGCAGGCATTTGCCCCGGAGGTCCGTGAAGTGGCCACCGCCCCGGCCACGGCGAACGAGAACTTCGGCGGCTCGCTGGAGGATTACCTGGTCGAGATCGAGAAGAGCGCCATCCTGAAGGCGCTTGAGGAAACCCGCTGGAACCGGACGGCAGCGGCGAAAAAACTCGGCATGACCTTTCGCTCCCTGCGCTACCGCCTGAAGAAAATGGGCCTGGACGACGACAGCAGTGACGACGAAGGCAGCCCGAGCGGCGCCTAGAGCACCTGGTAGGGGCGCGGATCGACCCGGGGCTCGCGCCCGAGCAGGAGGTCGGCCAGCAACTGCGCCGACGCCGGCGCCAGCACCAGCCCGTTGCGGAACTGGCCGGCATTCACCCAGAGGTTATCGAATTCCGGCACCCGTCCGATAAAGGGAATGCCGTTGGGCGCCGCCGGACGCAGTCCGGCCCACTGCGCCACCGGCAAGCTCCCGCACAAGGCCGGCCACAACCGTCCGGCACTTTTCATCAAGCTATCGTACGCCACCGCCGTCGGGACGGTATCGAAGCCCGCCTCCTCCAGCGTCGAGCCACACAGCACATGCCCGTCCCGGCGCGGGATGACATAACGCCCCTCGCCCAGGATGATGGCCGGCAGCTCGCCCGGCGCCAGCCGGTACATCAGCATCTGCCCGCGCACCGGCTTTACCGGAAGGCCGGCCCGCAGCGGCGCCAGCAGGCGGCTGCTCCAGGCCCCGCCGCACACCACGAAACTGTCGGCAGCAAAGGCCTCGCCGCTGCCCGTGACCGCAGCCGTCACCCGTCCGCCCGCCTGGCGCCAGTCCACCACCGCCGCCTGCTCCCGCACGTCGACGCCCAGCGCGCGCAGCGAGGCCGCCAGCGCCGCCAGGAGGCGGGGATTGCGGATATTCGCGATGGCCGGCATCCACAGCCCGGAACGCCAGCCCGGACCCAGGCCCGGAACCTGGCGGCTGAGCGACTCCCCGCCCAGCACCTTGAGCATCTGGCCCTGGATACCCGCCCAGGCGCGCGCATCACGCGCATCTTCGGCATCCACCAAGAGCATGCCGCAGGAAAAATACTCCGGATCGATGCCGGTGTCGGCGAGCAGCCGGCTTGCCAGGACCGGATAGGCTTGCTGGGCAAGGTGGGCCAGGGCGGTGACTGCCGGCGGATAGCGCCAGGGATAGAGCGGCGAGACGATTCCACCGCCGGCCCATGAAGCCTCGGCGCCGACCTGCCCGCGCTCGAGCAGGAGGACGCGGCGGCCCGCCAGCGCCAACTCCCGCGCTGTCATCATGCCCATGACGCCGCCGCCGACCACAATGACATCGGCCGTGGCTGGCGCACAGGCATCCATAAGGAGGGGCGGATTCGGGCTATGCATCACAGGTCACGTAATTGCTGAAGGGGGCATGAGCAGATAAGCTCAAGGCATCTGCGGGAACCCGCCAAGACGACAAAGAAGAAGGGATAGCAGCCATGAAAAAACAGCAAGGCTTCACGCTGATGGAGCTGATGATAGCAGTTGCCCTGGTGGCCATCCTAACCATGATGGCCGTGCCTGCCTACGTGGGTTATGGCGAGCGTTCCGCGCGCGCCAGTGTCCAGGCCGACCTGGCCACTGCCGCCAGCGCCCTCGAGCGGCGCAAGGCGCAGAACTTTACCTACGCAGGCGCCACCGCCGGCAGCGGCCCCACGGACACTTTCTCGAACCGCTCCCCCTCCGACGCTGCCCCCGGTGAGCAAAAATACAATATTATCCTGACGCTCCTGACAAGCGACGGCAGCCCGGTGGCGGCCGTCACCGATGTGGCTGTTGGCTATGAGGTAACCGCGGTCTCCACGAACACCTTCGCGACAGGCAAAAGCGAAGCCCTCAAGATCAATCATATGGGCCAGAAGTGCTACAAGCCGCTCGGCGCCGGGGTAACCGACTGCGTCTTCGGTACCGACAAGCCCTGGCCCTGATACCCGCCGCTAGCTCCAGCCACAGGCCTTGCGCGCCGCCAGCAGCACGCTGGCGCCGGCGCGCTCCGGCACTACCGCCCGCGTCCGACCCGTCCGGTTGACCACGACCTGCCGCAGCCATTCGTTGCGCTGCGCACTGTTACATACCGTGAAAGTGCCGTTCATGCTGTCGGTGCGCCCCGCCGCCCAGCGCAGGTAAGGCTTGTTCTGGAAAGAGCGCCAGACCAGCCGGAACTCGCTGCCACCGGCAAAGGCATCGTGTCCCAGCACGACCTCCCCCGGGTCCACGCGCCCATCGGCATCGGCATCCAGGAACATGATGACGCGCTGCCCGTCGTCACGACCGCAGACGATCCCGTCCGGGCTTCCGCAGATGGTCACCGGCCGGTGCATGCTCAAGGAGCGGTAGCGCATGGCCTCCAGCATGCCAATGAAATGGTTGCTGACTGACCTGACGCGCACCCCCTGCCACCAGCGGTCCATTGCCGGCACGGCCCAGCCGGTCACCATGCCCACGAGGGCGAGCGTCACCAGCAACTCCACCAGGGAAAAGCCCCTCTGCGCAAACCTCTTCTGCCCGTGCATGAGTGGCGTCCCTGCCAGCTGCCCGCAATGGAGGCACGTTATCGCCCGGGCCCGGCGCCGCCCATACGCCATGCGGCCGTAACGCAGGCAAAAAAAAGCCCGCCGGAGGGCGGGCTTTCCTGCAGCGACTTTCTTACTTGGTGAACCAGCGCGTGCGGCGCATGCCAGGCGAATTGAAGTCCTGGTTGCGCACCGCCCCCGTGCCGGTGATCACGGCATTCTTGCCGTCGTCGCCAATGATGAGCTGGGGCGCGCCACCCAGTCCCTTCACCACGGTGTCGATGAAACGGTCCTCGACGGTGACCACGCCATCCCCGTTGGTATCCCGCTTGATGGCGCCATCATTCACGCTCATGCGCCAGAGCTTGCTGATCCCGATGACCGGGTCGCACTTGCTGGTCAAGCTGCCCATGCGCGGCACATAGGAGGAGAAAAAGACCTCGCCAAAGAGAATGATGGGAGTCGCCAGGACCTTCTCGCCATCCTCCGGCAAATCCATCTTCCAGCCCATGGCGTCCGTCATGTCCACGCCCTCGGTCACGGTAAGGTCCACCGTGGCGAGATTGTCCGGCTCTATGGTCGCCTGCAGGGAGTTCTCGTCGGCGCTCGCCAGGTCGGCCCGCAGGGCGTCCATGTCCTTGAACACATAGAAGAAGTCATTGGTTCCCGTATCCAGGGGATGGCTGCGGTAGCCCGCGCCCATGGCCACCACCACATAGGGCGTGCCCGAGGCGCCCAGCAGGGTCGCCACGCTGGGCGGCTCGAAGAAGCGGCGCTGGTTTTCGGTATTGGCGACGACACCCTGGCCCACGGTGGCCAGCAGGTGCATGCGCTTGCCGATCTGGCTGTCGGTGCTGGCCGCATGATTGATGTCGAGGCGGAAGACCTGGCCCCCGAGGTCCCCGACATACACCGCATCGACCAGGCCATCCTTGTTGGCGTCAAAGAGCTTGGGCTCGGCCGGGATGCTGTACTTCATGGCGGGAACATTCAGGTTGGCGCCGGTGTTGCTGGCCCACCAGAGCAGCTTGCCGGTGTCCGGATCCACGATATAAAGCTGGTTGCCGCGGGCATCGCTGACGTTGGCGGCGGTATACCCCGCGCTCTCATGCTTGGGATCATAGCCACCCGCGAAGAACAGCACGGTCTTCACCACACCGCCGACCTTCACATCCCCCAGCACCGGCTTCGACCAGGTCTGGCCCATGTTGATGAAGCCCGCGTCCACGCCGCCCTGCTTCACCCACTTGAGCCTGGGCTTGCTGCGATCGGTGACGTCCAGCGCATAGTAGTTGCGACCGCCCATGCGCATGCCGCCGAAGAGCCAGACCTTGTCGGCGGGGGTCGCGTCAGGAGTGATCTTCAGGTCCTTGTTGCCATCGACGCGCCATACAGCCCAGGTGGAGTCCATGCCGAACTCGGGCAAGTCCTGCTCGGCATCGAGGACGAATTCGTCGGCGCGCGCCAGCTTCTCCTTGGGCATGAAGGCAAAGCTCTCGACGCCGGTATTGGCATCCACCGCATGCAACATGCCCTCCATCGTGCTGAAGAACAACATGTTGTCCTGCAGGCTGGCATCCAGCTGCGCCGCCTCGGGCGTCTTGCTTGTATAACCGTAGTTGACCAGCACCGGCTGCGAGTGCAGCACGCCGCCCAGTTCGTTGCGCACCTTGGTGGTGTCGCTCACGGCCTCGGCGTCGACCTTGATGGTAGGGACGCTTCCCGCAACGTTGGGGTCCTTGTCCTTGACAATAATGCTGCCGTAGCCCTTGAGCCAGTTGAACACATTCTCGACCTGGCCGTCGGTCGTCAGGCCCATCAGCGACCTGGCCGCCGCCACGTCCACTTCATCGAGCGTACTCAGGGTCATCTCAGTGCCATACGCTGGCAGATACGTATAAATCAGGCGCTCTGCAGGAAGGGGCAGCATGCTGGCGACGCCGCCCTCCACGGCCTTGTTGCCATCGGCCGACGTGCTCCAGAAGCTGTGCGCCGCAGTGGAAAAGAACGTGGTCGCCGGGTCAATCGCCGGCTTGCCGTCCTGCCCGACAATCGTGGTGGTCTGCTTGATGCTGCCATCGGCCATCGGTGTGTCCTGGAACATCAAGCGGTAGCGCTTCACGTTGCCGCGCCAGCGGGCCGTCAGGCCGTCAGGATCGAACATCGCATAGTAGAGTTGGTCGAGGTGGGTGAGCCGGTTGAACTGGTTCACGGCCACGCCAGGAGCGGTGATGGAGCCCGCCTGGTTGATCATGCTGGTCATCGTGCTGAGCAGGGAGTCGGTGAGCTGCGCACTGGTCTTGGCATGGAAGAACTGACCCTTGCCGTAGTCGTCGGCCACCGTTTCCATGTCGGTCACGACCGAGCCCGTGAGGGTGTCGTCAAACAGGACGGTATTGGTGCGGATGACCGCCTTGCGCTGGTTGACGCCGGAGGAGAGGTGCTGCGCCACGGACATCATGCAGGAGAAGTTAGTATTCGTGTTGCCGGACGAGGTCGGGATCTTGCTGTAGCTGGTGCAGGGCTGGTTATAGCCGCCAGTGATGCCGTTGCTGTTGTTGTTCACGTTGGAGGCATTGTTCGGCTCGCCGTCCGACATCAGGTAGATGTAGTTGGCCGAGCACTCGCTGGTGTTTTCCAGCGGTGACACGTACTTTCCCGCCGCAACCGTGCGGGAGTCGGGCTGGGAGTAAGTCTGCGAGGGAATCTGGTCGTCAAAGGTGGTAGTGAAGATATCCTTCGAATATGCCGCCATCCCCAGCAGGTAGCGGGCCGCCTCGGCATAGGCATCACCCAGCGGCGTGCCGCCACTGGCATACATGCGCGCAGAGATGTCATCGTACAGATCCTGGCGCGCGGTCTTGTCGATCTCGTCCAGGTTGCTGAACTGCTTGCGATAGATGATGTGCAGGAAAGCCGACCGGGACAGCGTGCTGTCCATGGCATAAATGGAACTGCTGACATTGGTCGAGCCGGAGTTGCGCAGCAGGAAGCCCAGCGAATTGTTGCTGGCCCAGCCGGGCCGACCGGTCACAGCGGCCACCTGCGCGGTGACATCCAGCGCGCGGTGCACGCCATCGGTGCTGACATCGGCGGCACTGCCCGGCAGCGTGAGCGTGGTCATCGGCGTCAGCGCGCCCGCGGGGGGTGGCGTGCAGCTGACCTTCCGGGTGGTCGCATTCTGGGTGCAGAACTCGGCCAGGTTATCCGTCGCAAAGGCGCCCACCTCAATCGGGGCCGGCACCGTATCGCTCTTGGCCGAGGTCAGGTAGAGCCAGGCCTTCTGGATGGTGGCATTGGGAATCACGGGGACTTCGGGAAAGCGCAGGGCCACCAGGTTGCGAACGCTGTCGGGAACCGCGGCCGGGGACATCGTGGGCTGGCGATAGCTCACATCGATGCCGCTGCCACCTTCGGGCCACTCGATGTCATCGTAGGAGGAGCGCACGCCCAGCACCACGTCAACGGGTGCGGAGATGCAACTGCCGGTGCGGGCGGCGGCGGTCGTGTAGCTGACGATCAGTACGGGGGCTGCTCCCTCGTTGCCCTCGAAGGAGTGCACGGATGCCGTGCGACTGCCGCCATTGGAGGTGACACGCAGGCTGAGGGCATTGCCCCCGCACCAGTCGGCGCGATTGACCACGCCCTGGACCAGGCTGCCCACGTTCACATAAAAAGTCGTGACGCCGTCATCGGTGGACGGCGAGGTATCCGCGCTCCAGGTGCGCCCGTCGGTGCCATCGGTGGTGAAGACCGCCGAATTGCCGGCACTCTCCGCCGCCACCTTGAGGGAGTTGGGCACGGAGCCGCTGGTGCCGGCGCGGGTAAAATGGAGCATGGCGCCGGTGATGGTCGCGTTGCGCGGAATCTGCAGGTCTTCAAAGCGCAGCCCCAGGGCCGACATGGAGGCGCCCACCGTATAGGAGCCGCCACCGAGGGCGCTGCCGGAGACATCGTTGGCGCCGAGGTTGTTGCCAAAGGCATCCTTGCCGCTGGCGCCGATGCGGTTCTCAAGGGAGGAGCTGATCGTCCAGGCGTCCGGCACGGTCTTGCTCAGCTTGAGCGCGGGATAGCGCATCCAGCCGCCATCGTTGGCATCGGGATTGAAGCGGGCGTAGCCCATCTTGATGAAGTCGGGAGCTGGCTTGACCACGCCGCCCGTCACGGGCTCGGGGTCGCCGAAGAGCACCTTGCGCATGGACTGCCGCAGCGCCCCGATGCGGGTCAGGCGGGCCGGATTGCCGGCATTGCAGTTTTCCAGGCAGTCCCGCATGGAGCCGGAGCTGTCCAGCACCATCATCAGGACCGGGGTGACATCGCCGCTGAAGTCGACAGGACGGACATAAACTTCCGTATCACTGGCATAGACAGGCGCCAGGCTGAGGCAGCCCAGCAAGAAGGCCAACAGCCCGGCAAACAGGCGGCGGCGGGCGAATACGCCCTTGACTGCATCCATAGCAAACTTATCCCTGAGCATATAACTCTTTGTTTTTTTAGGCCTATCGCCACAAATTACCCAACGGAGGGGGGAGTTGCGGACCCGATACGACCTGCCCGGTTCGGTCCCGCCGCAGAGGTTGATCCCCGCACAAGCACCGATTCGGACGCGCGCATTTTTCCATGCCAGCCCGGTCATTAAAAGGACTGAATTGTTTCAGCTCTACAGCCGCAGGACCGGCAAACCCCATCATCGGCCCGTCGCCGGCCTTGTGCCGCCCACACCATCACACCCCCCGTGTGCACCGCTTCGCACCCGCCAAAAGAAAAGCCCGCTCGGGAGCGGGCTTTTCGGTGGCCTCGGGCCTCAGCGCTTGGTCTTCTCGAACCAGCGCGTCCGGCGCATGTTGGCGCTGCTCAGGTCGGAGTTACGCTCGACCCCGGTGCCGGCGATGATGGCGTTCTTGCCGTCCTCGCCAACCAGCAGCTGGGGCGCCCCACCCAGGCCTTCCACCAGGTTGTCCTGGAAGCGGTCCTCAGCCGTGACCTCGCCATCCTTGTTGGTGTCCCGCACCACGGCAGCATCGAAGGCATTCATGCGCCACAGCTTGGTCACCCCGATTACGGGCGAGCACTTGTTGCTGGTGAGGCTCTGGCGCGGCACATAGGAGGTGAAGAAGGCTTCGCCAAACAGCAGGATGGGCGCCGCCATCACCTTCTCGCCGTCGTCCGGCAGGTACATCATCCAGCCCATCTTGCCCGTCACGTCGACAGCATCCTTGGAGGCCGGGTCCACACTGGCCAGGCTGTCAGGCTTGATGGTGTCCTGCAGGTCGGTCGCGGTCACCAGATCCTTGCGCAGCACGTCATTGTCGCGGAACACGTAGAACGCATCCTCGGTGCTCTCGTTCAGGGGATGGCTGCGATAGCCGGAGCCCATGGCGACGATGACGTAGGTCTGCCGGGTTGCCGCGTCAATCATGGTGGCCACGCTGGGCGCCTCGTAGAAGCGGCGCTGGTTCAGCGTGTCGGCAACAATGTCCTGGCCGATCGTTGCCAGCAGCTTTACCCGCAGGCCCAGGTCCTTGCCCGTTGTAGCGCTGTTGTTGATGTCCAGGCGCAGGACCTGACCGCCCATGTCGCCCACATAGACGGCATCCACCAGGCCATCCTTGTTGGCATCGAAGATCTTCACTTCGCTCGGGATACTGTACTTGAGGTCCGCGCTCTCAAGATGGGCGCCCGATCCCGTGCCGCTGGCCCAGAAGAGCACCTCGCCGGTATCGGGGTCGACCACGTAGAGCTGGTTGCCCAGGTCGTCGCTGGTGCTGGTCGCGGGATTGTAGCCCTCGACCTCATGCTTCTCGTCGTAGCCGCCGGCAAAGAAGGCGAACTCGCCCGAACCGCCCTCGATAACCCACTTCAGCCTGGGCGAATCCAGGTCGGTCACATTAAGGGCGTAGTAGTTGCTGCCGCCCATGCGCATGCCGCCAAAGAGCCAGACCTTGTCGTCATCGCCACTTGCGCCGTTGCCGGTGATCTGCAGGTCCTTGTCGCCATCCACGCGCATCACGGTCCAGGTCAGGTCGAGGCCGAAGAACGGCAGGTCGCTGGGAATGTTGAGCGCCTGCTCGTCGGCATTGGCGAGGGCTTCGCGGGGCATGAAGGCGAACTTCTCGGTCCCGCTGGCGCTATTGGTATCGACCGCATGCAACATGCCCTCCATCGTGCTGAAGAACAGATAGTTCTTCTGCAGGTCAGGGTTGGCGGCGGCCTCGTTGGCCGTATAGTCAGTATCAAAACCGAAGTTGATCAGCACCGGCTGCGAGTGCAACACACCGCCCAGGGCATGGCGCTGGCCCACGCCCGTGGTGGAAAGCAGCGTGCTCTTCACCAGGCTAGCGTTGGTGCTGTCCGCCACGGTGAGGTCATAACCCAGCAACCAGTTCAGCACGTTCTTCACCTGATTGTCATCGCTCAGGCCCATCGTGGCCTTGGAGCTGGCAATCACGGTGGCATTGGTCGTGTTGAGGGTGGTGAGCGCGATGTCCCCGGAGGACGGCCGCACATAGTCCGGGAAGCTCGTGTAGATCTTGCGCGTTGACGGAGTCGGCAGCTTGCTGCCCACGCCACCCAGGGAGGTGTTCTTGCCGTCCTTGATGGGCGACCAGAAACTCCAGGCATCATCCGAGAAGAAGGTGTCCGCATCGATTGCAGGATTATCCGACTTGTCGACAATAAAGGCCTCGGTTTCGGTGAACTTGAGGCGATAGCGCTTCACGTTGCCGCGCCAGCGCGAATTGCCCTGGTCCGGATCGAACACCGCGTAATAGAGCTGGTCGAGATGGGTGAGCCGGTTGAACTGGTTCACGGCCACGCCGGGCGCGGTGATGGAGCCGGTCTTCTCGATCACCGAGCGCAGGGTGTCGAGCAGGGCCTCGAGCAGCGAATCTTCGTCGACCGCAACATAGGCCGTACCGCCACCGGCCTGGGCCACGGCCTTCATGCCCAGCACCATCTGCTGCTGGCCGGCGGTGTCGCCGTTAAACAGCACAGTGCTGGTGCGGATGATGGGCTTGTAGCTGTCCGGGAAGTCGGCCGGGTTGCGCAAGTCCTTGGTATACATGTACTTGGCCATCGAGCCCATGCACTCGAGGTTACCGTCGTCATTGCCGGTCAGGGTGTAGCCCACCGGGAAGGTGAAGCCGTCGCCGCACTTGGTGACGCCCGGCGTCTTGGGCGTGGCGGCCAGGACCTCACCCGTCTTCGTGCCCACGCCCGCCATGCTCTGCGCATAGCCGCTGGTGAGGGCGAAGACATAGGCGGCGGAACAACTTTCGCCCGTACGGTCCACCGGCGTGAGGTACTTGCCGTCTTTGATCGTGCGCGTATCAGGCGCATTGAAGGTCTCGACCAGGCCCGGCAGGACGATGCCCGTGGCGGTGTCCGCCGGGGCCATGCCGAGCAGGTAGCGACCTGCCTCCTGGAAGCCGGCGCCCAGCGGCGTGCCGCCGTCCGGCACCATCAGACTCTCGATGTCCTCAACCAAGTCCTGGCGCACGGTCTTGCGCAGGTTGTTGAGGTCGGTGATGGCGCTCAGGGCGCGTACGTGCAGCACCATGGACTTGCTGAGGCCGCTGTCGGCGGCGGCCAGGCCGCGCAGGGTGCTGGTGGCGCCGTTATTCTGCAGCACGAAGCCCATGGTGTTGCCCTGGTTCCACGTTCCCTGGTTAACCACTTCCTGGACGACGCCCGTCACGTCGGCCACGAAGTTCTTGCCGGTGCTGACGGGATTCCCGTCCACATCGAGAAAATTCGGGATACTGAAGGTGGAGGCGGCCGTGGTGCGGCTTGCACTTGGGACCGTACAGACTACTGGCTTGACGTCAGGATTGCAGAAGCGGCCGATATTACCTTCCTTGATGCCCTTGACGTCGATCACGGGTTCTTCGGAGTCCGATTCGCCCGAGCTCAGCGTGGAATACAGGCGGGCATACTGCACGGCGGCGTTGCGGGCCACCTGCAACTGGTCGAAGCGCACGGCGACCTGGTTCTTGTTGCCTTCGAAGATGGCGGCGGCCTTGAGAGTGTTGTTGCGCGGCTGCACGGCCGGCGAGCCGTCCTGCCACTCGATGTCATCCCATACGCTGTCGACCAGGGCCACCGAGTCCAGCGCCACCTTCTGGCAGCTGTCGCCCAGCTTGACCGGATCGGTCAGGCTCCAGTTGATGACGAGTCGCGGACGCCGGTTGATGTCAGTCGACGTACCGGCCGTCGTACCATCGTAGGAATAATAGGTTCGGGTGCCGGCACCGCCCAAGGTCGGGGAGGGGCGGAGGCGCAGGCCCAGGGCATTACGGCCGCACCAGTCCGCCTGGTTGACGATGGCCTGCACCTGGGCGGTCACGCTGGTCGTGATGGTGGCAGTGCCCGCGGTTTTTGCCGTGGCGTTGTTGACATAATTGCGCAGGTTCAACGCCTGCGTCGCAAACGACTCCGACTCCCCTGACATCTCGGGGTCGACATAGAATATCGGGGACTGCGCGCTGTTGCCCACGGTGCTCTTTACCGTTAGCGTCAGGTTGGCCGAGGTGATCGTGGCGTTCTTGGGGATGTTCAGGTTCTCGAAGCGCAGGCCGGTCGCCGGCGCGGTCTTGGAGATGGTGAAGTCGACCGCAGTCGTGTTCATCGTGCAGGCGAGCGGGGGAATCAAGCCCTCCGTCAACGCGGTACACTGGCCATCGCTCTGAGAATTGACGACACGCGCCGTCCAGACCTGAGCCGGGAAGCCGGCACCCGCCGTGGTGGGCGCCAGGTCATCCAGCGCCAGCGCCGGGTAGCGCACCCAGCCACCGCCGGAACCACTGTTCAGGAAACGTGAGTAGCCGAGGCGCAGGAAACCCGGCGCCGGCTTGATGATGTCGCCATCCGCCGCGATGTGATTGCCGAACAGCGCCTTGCGCATGGCGCGGCGCATATGGTTGATGCGCATGTCGTTCTCGTCCGCGCAGTCGCTGCCGCTCGGATTGGTCGCCGTGCTCGCCATGCAGTGGTTCATGAACAGCGACGAGTCGAGCATCATCATGAGCGAGGGCGCGGCGTCGGCGCTGTCGATCTCGATGAGGCGGGCATAGACCTCGGTATCGCTGGCATAGACCGGCGTCAGGCTGAACGATCCCAGCAAAAAGGCGGCAAGCGCCGTCAGCAGGCGATCCCTGGTTGTTTTTTTCTCGACTGCGTTCATGACATCACCTCGCGGGTGTGGAACTCACTTGTAGCCGCCGTAGCCGTAGACAAATTCCTGCACTACGGTTTCAAAGGAGGCGTTCTTGGAAGTCAGGCATTCCGTTGCGGTGGTGCCAGCGGCCCCTTCCTGGGGCTTGGCCAAACAGTCAGTGATCTCAGCTTTGGTCGCGCTGCCATAGTTCGGCATCACGGCGGTGGAATAGACGGCCACCAGGGCGCCGCCACCGCCCGGCAGGATGCTGTCGTCGGTGCCGTAGTTCAGCACCACCTGGGCCTTGCCCGAGGCGTCGACCGGGCTCATGACCGCCACCTGCACCGCCGTCACCTCGCGGCCACTGACGAATTCGTCCGTGTCGGTCAGGTCGCAGCTGCGCGGCGCACCGACATCGGTGGCGAGCTGGAGGCCGGCCTTGTTGAAGCAGCCCACCACCGCCATGCCCGGGTTGTCCTTGATCAGGGTGATCGGGCCCGTCGGGCCATTGGCGAAGGTCATGTCGGAATTGATCACCGTCTCGACGCTGCCCGTGCCCGCATCCGCATTCTGGAACAGCACCACGCTGACCTGGGAGTTGGTGGCCATGGCCACCTGCAGCAGGCCGGCGCGCATGGCGATCAGGCCCATGAAAGTTACGATCACCAGGATGAAGAGGGTGACGATCAGGGCGACGCCGCGTTCCCGGTGACGGAAAGTCATTGCTTTTCTCATGGCTTCCTCACACTCCGCTCAAAACGACATTGCGCAGGCTGATGGTGGTGATGAACAGGCGACGCAGGAAACCGTCGTTCGGCACATTCGCTGCGGGGATCGTACCGTCCAGCACCATCACGTTATTGGGCGGAGGCGGCGAGTTGGTGGCGCGCTCCAGGGAATGCATATAGACCCCGAGGCGCACGGCCAGAATGACGGGCCGGGGCGCCACCAGCGCCCTGTAGGTGTCGGCATCGATATAGCGGGCAATACGCGCCATGCCGTTCCCGGTGTTGTCGACAATGCGGTCGTCAACGCCGTAGAGCACCTGGAAACTGTCCACGCCGTTGAGCAGGATGGCGCCGTTGTCGCCATATGCCCTCCCGACTGTCGCGTCGAGGGTAGTGCCATCGTGGTTGCCGCCGTCGCAGGCCAGCGAGGGCATGCCGTTGTCGAGGCGGATGAAGTAACGGGCCACCAGGATGCGCCCCGCCACCACCGCGTTGCCTTCGCAGTCCACGGTGTTGTTCAGGGCCAGGTACTGCACCACCAGCTGATCGCTGTTTTGCAGCAGGCCGGGCAAGGCGCCCGTGGTGGCGCTGGCGTTGTCGTTGATCGCCGTGCTGGCGGCGGCCAGGTTGGCGATGTCGCTGGTCGCAAAAGGAAGGCCCACCACGTTCACCTCGGCCGTGGTGGCGGAGCTCGCCGGGCTCAGGCCGGCCACCCGCACGTCATGCACCATCTGGTCGATGGCGAAGCGGCCGTTGGCCTGCACGTCGTTCATGCCGCGCTGGAAGTTCAACGAAATCTGGTTGGCCAGGAAGAGCTGGATGGCGGCGCCGGAAATCAGCAGGCCCAGCGCCATGGCCACCATCAGTTCAAGCAGGGAGAAGCCCCGGAGGCGGCGGTTCATCACTGCACCTCCAGCATGACGCAGGAAATGGCGGCCCTGCCGGGCGCTGCAGCCCGGTAAAAGCCATTCTCGTCCACGCACTCACCGGCGAGGCCGGCGGTGGGCTGGAGCCCGTCCCAGGAGACAAAGATGCAGTTGAGGGCGCTGCCGGCGCAGGCCTGCATATTGACCAGGCCTTGCGGCAGCAGGGTTTCCGCATTGAAGCGCACGCTGGCGGCATCGAAGGCGGTCATCTGCAGGGGAGTGCAGTTACCCACCATGCAGTCATCCAGCGTGGTCTGGTCCACGGCCGTGGTCGGCCATGTTGCCGCCGCCACATAGGTGGCCATCTGGGAACTATTGGAACGGGCGCGCTCGGCCAGGTCCTGGGCAATCGACATGGCCTGCGTGCGGTAATAGGAGTCGCCACTGGTCTGCACGGCCCGCATCTGCAGCGCGGCAAACCCGACCACGCCCACGGCCAGCACCAGCACGGCGGCCAGCACCTCAATCAACCCGAAGCCCGCTTCCTGCCGGCCTGAACTTGTCCTGCTCATGATACTCATCACTGACTCACGGATTACAGATGCTGGTAGTGGCATTCGGAAATGCCCGGATACGGCCTACCCGGCTCAGGGCGATGCTCCGGCCGAGCTCTTTCGGGCTCGAGCTGTCACATACGGTAAGCGTCAGGTCCAGGGGCACCGGCGGCCCCGGCTTGGTCTTCTGCACATAGCCCGAGGGCAGGAAGGTGAGTTCATCCACGCTTGCCGTCCAGTTCAGGCGGACAGTGCCTTCGATGCGGTGCCGGGAGAGGACCTCGCCGGCGTCGCTGTCGAGGTAAACCGTCCAGGAAGGAAGATCGACAGAGTCAGGCACGACCACGACCGTACGGCGCCGGGAAATGGCCGTATTGCGAGCCAGCGCCAGGGAATTGACCATTTCCTCGGCGGTGGCATTGGTCCGGGTCCGGGACATCACATCCTGAAAGGCCGGGATCGCAAACGCCGTCACGAGGGCAGCGATAGCGACCGCAATCATCATTTCAAAGAGTGTGAAGCCCTGTGCTTTACGTACTGACATATCCTGTCCAAAAGTGACAAACCGATACCCTTCTCGGATGTGTGAACCTTAGTTACCCCCCCTGTCCATCACAACCGCCAACAGGATGGCCGGCAAATTGTGGCCACCGGACGGGAACGGGTGTTCACATCCCGTGAACTGGTTCAAATTTCAGTCACTTAGCGCTGCTGGAGGACAGGCGGCCGCCAGTGGCGATGAGCGCCAAGGGAAGCCCGGCGGAGGTGAAAACACCTCCTTTTGTCAGACAGCACGGAGCAGAAATCGTCAGCGGGACAGAATGTGTCACCCCGACGGTTTTTTTGGGCCCGCCCGGGGCGGGCGCTCCCTCGCCGGCAAGGGTCAGACCGACCGGGTGGGAATGCGCAGTTCCTTCGGCATGGAGAAGACGATGTGTTCCGGACGCCCTTCCAGCTCCTGCGGCACCTCGCCCCCCCACTCGCGCAGGCGGGCGATGACATCCTGGATCAGGACTTCGGGGGCCGAGGCGCCCGCCGTCAGCCCTACCACTGCCACCCCCTCCAGCCAGGCCCGCTCGATCTGGCCGGCATTGTCGATGAGGTAGGCGCGGGCACCCATGCGCTCGGCCAGCTCGCGCAGGCGGTTGGAGTTGGAGGAGTTGGGCGAGCCCACGACCAGCACCACCTGGGCATCGGACGCCAGCTGCTTCACCGCGTCCTGCCGGTTCTGGGTGGCGTAGCAGATATCGTCCTTGCGCGGCCCCTGGATGGCGGGGAAGCGGGCGCGCAGTGCGTCAATGACGCGGGCGGTATCGTCCACGGACAGGGTGGTCTGGGTCACGAAGGCGAGCTTATCGGCATTGCGCACGCCAAGCGCCGCCACGTCGGCCTCATCCTCGACCAGATAGATGGCGCCGCCCTGGCGGGTATCGTACTGGCCCATGGTGCCCTCGACCTCGGGATGCCCTTCATGCCCGATGAGGATGGCCTCGGTGCCGGTCTTTGCATAACGGCTGACTTCCATATGCACCTTGGTGACCAGGGGGCAGGTGGCATCGAAGACGCGCAGGCCGCGCCTGCCGGCCTCCTCCTGGACTGCCTTGGACACCCCGTGGGCGGAAAAGATCACGACGCCGTCATCCGGCACCTGGTGCAGTTCCTCGACAAAGACAGCGCCGCGATTGCGCAGGTCATCGACCACGAACTTGTTGTGGACGACCTCGTGGCGGACATAAATGGGCGGCCCGAAGACCTCGAGGGCGCGATTGACGATCTCGATGGCGCGATCCACGCCCGCACAGAAGCCCCGGGGATTAGCGAGTTTGATTTGCATTTTCATTTCTCCCGGCACGAAAGTGCCGCCATTCGCCCATGACTCGCTGGCGTCCTGCCAGGCATTTACTTCAGCGCAAGACTGACCGGCGCCGCGTCGGCATCCATGACCCGGATGATATCGACCTCGAACACAAGATCACGGCCGGCCAGGGGATGATTGAAGTCGACCAGGACCGTCTCCTCGCTCACCTCCTTCACCACGCCCGGCGCAGGCCGAACAGCGCCGACTCGAAGCCCGGCAGCAAGCTGCCGTCGCCCACCGTGAACTCGGCCGGTACGCCGCCCGGCCGCGTATTGTCGACCACCTCGCCGTCGGCCAGCGCGACGGAGAAATGCAGGGTGACTTTCTTGCCCGGACCAATGCGATCAGACATTTTCGGCCTGCCGTCTTCTCTCAAGGAAAAGGGAATCGAAAACCAGGATGAAGGCGCCCACGGTGATGCCGCTATCGGCAATATTGAAGGCCGGGAAGTGCCAGGTGCCGTAATGCACATGGATAAAATCCACCACGTAGCCCAGCATCATGCGGTCATGGAGGTTGCCGAGGGCGCCGCCCAGCACAAGGGCAAGGCCGAACGCCAGGAACTGCTCATTGGCCTTGAGCTTGAACAGCCAGGCCACGATGCCCACGCTCACCACCACTGCAATGGCGCCGAAGAACCAGCGCTGCCAGCCGCCGGCGTCGTGCAGGAAGCTGAAGGCGGCACCGTAGTTGTGCGCCAGCGTCCAGCTGAAGAAAGGCAGCAGCGGGCGCGACTCGCCCAACTGCATATTGGCGCTGAACCACGCCTTGGTCGCAAGGTCGAGCACAACGACCGCCAACGCGAGCCACAGCCACTTCAGGTTTTTTCGAGCTTGTTGATCCACTGCATTCTCTCCGTGTCACCCCTGCCCTCAGGCCAGCCTCCTTCGTCGCGCAAGCGGGGCTGGAGGACCGGACGGCAGGGTCCCGCTTGCGCGGGAATGACGGTTCGTCTTGCATCCCGACGGTGCGGGAGTGACGGCTGGTGTTGCTTCCCGCTTGCGCGGGAAGGGCGAGCTATCGGGTCAGGCGAAGCGACGCGTTTCGCCAGCGCCACCCGGCAGGTTATCCACGCAGCGCAGGCAGATGTCGGCATGCGCCGCATTCGCGCCCACATCGGCCCGGTAATGCCAGCAGCGCGCGCACTTAGGCCAAGCCGAGGCCGCGACTTTCACGCGCAGCCCTTCCACTTCGGTGGCCACGCCCTGCTCCGCGAAGGGCTGCAGGCGCACCGCCGAGGTGATGAGCACGAAGCGCAGCTCGTCGCCCATGGCGGCCAGCGTTTTTTCCTGCGCTGGCGACACATAGAGGTCGACTTCCGCGGACAGGCCGGAGCCGACTTCCTTGCGGTTGCGCGCCTCCTCGATTTCCTTGTTCACCGCCGACTTCACCGCCATGACCTCATCCCAGTAGGCACGGGTCAGGGTGGGCTCGCCGGCGCCCTGCGGCAGTTCGGCGAGGCCGGTGTACCAGGTTTCGAGCTGAACGGATTCACTGCGCGCGCCCGGCAGCACCGCCCAGATCTCGTCGGCTGTGAAGCTCAGGATGGGCGCCATCCAGCGCGTGAAGGCCTCGGCAATATGATAGAGGGCCGTCTGCGCCGAGCGTCGCGCCAGCGAATCCGGCTGCGTCGTGTACTGACGATCCTTGATGATGTCCAGGTAGAAGCCCCCCAGCTCCGCCACGCAAAAGCCGTGCAGCTTGTGGTAGATCTGGTGGAACTGGAAGCTGTCATAGGCGCCCACGATGTCGCTCTGCAGCAGCGCAGCGCGATCCACCACCCAGCGGTCCAGCGCCAGCATCTGGTCGGCCGGCACCAGGTGCTGCGCCGGATCAAAGCCGTTCAGGTTGGAGAGCAGGAAGCGCAGCGTGTTGCGGATGCGGCGGTAGGAGTCCGACATGCGCGTCAGGATCTCGTCGCTCACGGACATCTCGCCGCGGTAATCGGTGGCGGCCACCCAGAGGCGGATGATGTCCGCGCCCAGGGTCTGCATGACCTTCTGCGGCGCCACCACATTGCCCACCGACTTGGACATCTTCTTGCCCTGCCCGTCCACGGTGAAGCCGTGGGTCAGCACCGTCCGGAACGGCGCCTGGCCATTGGCGGCGAGCGCCGTCAGCAGCGAGGACTGGAACCAGCCGCGATGCTGGTCGGAGCCTTCCAGGTAGAGATCGGCCGGGTACTGCAGGCCGTCAAAGCGCTTGAGCACGCAGGTGTGGGTCACGCCGGAGTCGAACCACACGTCCAGGGTGTCGGTGACCTTGTCATAATTCTGGGCGTCATCGCCCAGCAACTCAGACGGCGCCAGGTCGAACCAGGCATCGATACCCGACTGCTCAACTTTCTCTGCAACTTTCTCGATGAGCTCCGCGGTCTGCGGATGCAACTCGCCGCTTTCCTTGTGCACGAACAGGGTGATGGGCACGCCCCAGGTGCGCTGGCGCGAGATGCACCAGTCCGGGCGGCCGGCGATCATGCCCTCGATGCGGGCCTGACCCCAGTCCGGCACCCACTGCACGCCCGGAATGGCCGTCATGGCGCTGTCGCGCAGGCCGGCCTGTTCCATGCTGATGAACCACTGCGGCGTGGCGCGGAAGATGATGGGCGTCTTGTGCCGCCAGCAATGCGGATAGCTGTGCTGGATCTTCTTGTGCGCCAGCAACAGCGAGCGATTGGCGCGCGAATGCGCCTTCAGCGCCTCGATGATCGGCTCGTTGGCCTTGTTCACGTGCATGCCGGCGAACAGCGGCGTACTCGGCAGGAACACGCCGGCGTTATCCACCGGGTTATCAACGGCGAGACCGTATTTGCGGCCGATCACAAAGTCGTCCTGGCCGTGGCCGGGTGCGGTATGCACGGCGCCGGTGCCGGAGTCGGCAGTGACATGCTCGCCAACGATGACCGGTACTTCGCGCTCGAAGAAGGGATGCAGCAGCGCCAGGTGCTCAAGAGTGGCGCCGGTGACGGTGGCCAGGGTCTCGGCGTCGGTCGCCTCGTAGCGCGCCAGCGCGCCTTCCACGAGCGCGGCGGCGACGATGAAGGCGCGGCGCTCGCCAGCGATGGTGGCCGCGACGAGGGCGTAATCGAATTCCGGGTGCAGGCTCACCGCCTGGTTGGCCGGCAGCGTCCACGGGGTCGTGGTCCAGATCACCACGTCCACCGGCAGATCGAGAGTGGCCAGGCCCGCGCGCTTCGCAAGATCCGCCGGGTCCTTGACCGGGAAACCCACGTCCACGGCATGCGACTGCTTGTCCTCGTACTCGACTTCCGCCTCAGCGAGTGCGGAGCCGCAATCCATGCACCAGTGCACCGGCTTCAGGCCCTTGTGCAGGTGGCCGTTCTGCGCAATCTGCCCCAGCACGCGGATGATGTCGGCTTCCTGCCTGAAGTTCATGGTCAGGTAGGGATTGAACCAGTCCCCCAGCACGCCCAGGCGCATGAAGTCAGTGCGCTGCTTTTCCACCTGCGACTGCGCGTACTCGCGGCAGTGCTGGCGGAATTCCCTGGCCGTCACCTTGTCGCCGGGCTTACCGAACTTTTTCTCGACATTGAGCTCGATGGGCAGGCCATGGCAGTCCCAGCCCGGCACATAGGGCGCGTCAAAGCCCGACAGCGTCTTCGACTTGACGATGATGTCCTTGAGGATCTTGTTGACGGCATGGCCGATGTGGATGTCGCCGTTCGCATACGGCGGGCCATCGTGCAGGATGTACTTCGGCGCGCCGCGACGGGCCTCGCGAATCTTCTCGTAGAGCTTCTTTTCCTGCCAGGCGGCCACCATGGCGGGCTCGCGCGTGGCGAGACTGGCCTTCATGGCGAAGCCGGTTTCCGGCAGGTTCAGCGTCGGCTTGTAGTCCGTTCAGTCATGGTGATTCTGGCTTCTCAAATTCCGAAATACCGGCGCGCATCGGCGATATCCTTCGCCATGGCGATCTTTAATTCGTCGAGGGAGTTGAACTTCAGCTCCTCCCGCAGTTTTTCCCGGAAGATCACGTGGATGCGATGTCCGTAGATATCGCCCTCGAAATCCAGCAGATAAGTTTCGATGCGTTCGTCCTGGCCGTTCACCGTCGGGCGCTTGCCGACGCTGCAGACGCCATGCACAGGCTGCGGCAGCGCATTGCTCACGGTGACCGCATAGATCCCGCTGAGCGGCGACACCTGGCGCTGCGACAGCACATTGGCCGTGGGCACGCCCAGTGTGCGCCCGATCTTGTCGCCATGGGTCACGTGGCCACTCACCGCATAGGGCCTGCCCAGCAGTTTCCCGGCCAGCGTAAAATCTCCCGTCCGGATGGCCGCGCGGATGCGGGTGCTGCTGACGCGGGCGCCCGCCACCTCGATGGTGGGCGTGTTCTGCACCGCAAAGCCGAATTCCTGTCCCGCCGCCTGCAGCAGGGCGAAATCCCCGCTGCGATCACAGCCGAAGCGGAAATCGTCACCGATCACCAGGTGCCGGCAGCCCAGGCCATCGACCAGCAGCTGCTGCACGAACTGCCGCGCTGTCAGGGCGCGAAAGCGCTCGTTGAAGCGCACGCACAGCACCCGCGCCACGCCGGCGGCGGCGAGCGCATCAACCTTGTCACGCCAGTGCATGAGTCGCGCGGGCGCCGCCTCGCCCTGGAAGAACTCCTGGGGCTGCGGCTCGAAGATCATGACGGTATCCGGCAATCCCAGGCGCGCGCCGGCCTCCCCGAGGGCGCCCAGGATGGCCTGGTGACCGAGGTGGACGCCGTCGAAATTGCCGATCGTCACCACGGAGCCGTGGTGGCGGGGGCGCAGGTTGTGGAGGCCGCGGATCAGTTCCATCGGGATATCAGGCTGGGTCGGACAAGCGGCGCAGTATAAAGAAAGACGCGCCCCCCGTCAGTGATGCCGGATCTCCCGCAGCCGGAAGCCCAGGGCGAACAGGGCGGCGAAATAACTCAGCGCCCCGGCGGCGCAGATCCCGAGGATGGCCCCCACCTTCAGCCAGTTGCCCTGGGGCGCCAGCCACCAACTCCCCTCCGGACTGATGGCCAGCAGCACCGCGACCATCACGACATTGGCGCCAAGGTAGCGCAGCCCCAGCCTCAGCCAGTGCCGCTCGATGCGGTAGACCCCGCGCTGGTGCAAGCCCCAGTAGAGCAGGCCGGCGTTGAGGAAGGCGGACAGGGTGCTGGCCAGGGACAGGCCGACATGGGCCATGTCGAGGCCCAGCACCAGCACCAGGTTGAAGGCCATGTTGGCGACCATGGCGATGATGCCGATCCGCACCGGCGTCCTCACGTCCTGGCGCGAGAAATACCCCGGCGCGAAGACCTTGATCATCATGAAGGCGAGGATGCCGCCCGACAGGGCCTGCAGGGCGGCGGCGGACATGCGCACATCATCTGCAGTGAACTTGCCGTGCATGAACAGGGCGGCGATCAGCGGCTCGGCCAGCAGGCCCATGGCCAGCGACGCCGGCAGGCCCACCATCACGATCACCCGCAGCGCCCAGTCCAGCATGGCCTTGAACTCGTCATGCGACTTCTCGGCGTACTTGGCGGAAAGCGAGGGCAGGATCACGGTGGCCACGGCGATGCCGATCAGGCCCAGCGGCAGCTCGGTCAGGCGCTCCGCCGTGTAGAGCCAGGACACCGAGCCGGTGACGAGAAAGGAGGCCAGGATGGTGTCGAGCAGCAGGTTGATCTGGCTGACCGAGACCCCGAACATGGCCGGCACCATGAGGCCCAGGATGCGCTTCACGTCTGGATCCCGGAAGCCCACCCGCGGCCGCGGCAGCATGCCGATCTGGCGCAGGTAGGGCACCTGGAAGCCGAGTTGCACAAAGCCCGCGATCAGCACGCCCCAGGCCAGTGCCATCACCGGCTGATCCATCAGCGGCGACAGCCAGAGCGCGCAGCCGATCATGGTCAGGTTCATGAGCACGGGGGTAAAGGACGAGCTGCCAAAGCGCTGGTAGCAATTGAGGATGCCGCCGGCAAAGGCCGTGAGCGAGATCAGCAGCAAGTAGGGAAAGGTGATGCGCAGCATGTCCGCGGCCAGGTCGAACTTGGCGACATCCTCGCGAAAGCCGGGGGCGAACAGGAAGATGATGGCCGGCGAGGCCACCATGGCCAGCACTGTGACGCCGCCCAGCACCACCGACAGCGTCCCGGCCACGCGATCGACCAGCTCCTTGACCGCGCCGTCGCCACGCTGCGACTTCACCTCCGACAGCACCGGCACGAAGGCCTGGGCAAAGGCACCCTCGGCGAACAGCCGGCGCAGGAAGTTGGGGATCTTGAATGCGACCAGGAAGGCGTCCATGAGGCGATCGGCGCCGAACAGGTTCATGAACACCATGTCGCGGACCAGGCCGGCGATGCGCGACAGCATGGTCATGGCGCTGACCACGAAGGTCGAGCGCCAGAGGCCGCTCCCCTTCTTCTGGGCGGGACCGGGCGTGCTGGCGGGAACGGGGGCGACAGGCGTGGACATGGGGAAGCCGGCTCAGGAAAGGCGGCATGGTAGCGAAGGGGGCGGCCTAGTGAAACCGGGCGAGGACTGGCGATTCGTAACCGTACCCTCCTTCCTGCTCACGAAGCAGTCGTGCGCGCCCTCCTTCGCCGTTAGAATGGCGACCATGAGACTAGACAAATTCATTGCCCATGCCACCCCCCATTCCCGCCGCGAAGTGCGCCTCCTGTTGCGCGCCGGCCGCATCCAGGTGGATGGCCAGGCCACCGACGATGCCAGCCTTGCCATAGCGCCGGAGGCCCGCGTCACTCTCGATGGCCAGGCCCTGTGCCTGAGCGGGCCGCGCTACCTCATGCTGCACAAGCCCCTGGACGTGGTTTGCGCGACCACGGATGGCCTGCACCGTACCGTGCTGGACCTGCTGCGCGGCGACGGGGCCGGGCTGCATGTGGCCGGCCGCCTGGACGCCGACTCCACCGGCCTGGTGCTCCTCACCGACGATGGCCAGTGGTCCCACCGCATCAAGGCGCCCGGTCGCCATGAAAAACGCTATCGCGTGCACACCGCCCGTCCGATCGCGCCCGACACCGCGGCCCGTTTCGCCGCCGGGCTCCTGCTGCGCGGCGAGGAGGACCAGCCCACCCGGCCGGCCCGCCTCGAGCAGCTGGCCCCTTGCGAGGCGCTGGTCTGGCTGCAGGAGGGCCGCTACCACCAGCTCCGCCGCATGTTCGCCGCCGTGGGCAACCATGTGACGACCCTGCACCGCGAAGCCGTGGCCGGCATCGAGCTCGACAACGGCCTGGCGCCCGGCGAATGGCGGGTGCTGACCCCCGCCGAGGTGGCCGAGGGACAAGCGAGCTGAGTCCAATTGCCGGGTGGTGTTGACTTACGGCCAGTCACTCGGCAAAATCCCGCGCCTTGTTTCGGGTAATTCCCGGACCCCGGTTTCAACAGAATTTTCAGGAGAGCCCACGTGGCCAATTCCGCACAAGCCAAGAAGCGTGCTCGCCAGAACGACAAGTTGCGCGCCCACAATGCCAGCCTGCGCTCCATGGTTCGCACCTATATCAAGAAGGTCGTCAACGCCATTGCCAGCGGCAACAAGACTGACGCCCAGACCGCCTACACCAGCGCCGTTCCGGTCATCGACCGCATGGCCGACAAGGGCATCATCCACAAGAACAAGGCTGCTCGTCACAAGAGCCGCCTGAATGCCCAGATCAAGGCTCTTGCCTGAACCTCTCAGGGTTTGCGATCTGAAAAAACCGGCCTGATGGCCGGTTTTTTTATGGGCGGGCCCAGCTGCCCCAGGCTCCGCACCGCCCCGGGCCGGCTCTCCCCGGCTCAGCCCTCCGGCGCCACCCTTGCCGGCACCGGTGCCCGCGCGGCCGCCGGCAGGTAAACCATCACCACCCCGCCCAGGATCACGGCCAGCCCGGCCAGCTCCATCACATCGACGCTTTCGCCCCCCAGCCAGACCCCCAGCCCCACCGCCACCAGTGGATTCACGTAGGCATAGCTGGTCGCCAGCGCCGGCCGCACCGCCCCCAGCAGGTAAACATACGCCGAGAAGCCCAGGATGGCGCCAATGAAGATCAGGTAGGCCAGCGCCCACAGGGTCTTCGCCGATGGCGGCCCCAGCAGTGCCTCGCCTCGCAGCTGCGAGGCCAAGAGCATGGCGAGGCCGCCCGCCAGCATCTGCGCCGCGCTCGCCATGAAGCCCGGCGGCAACTGCAGGTGCCGCCCCCACATGGAGCCGAAGGACCAGCTCAGTGCGGCGAGGATCAGCAGCCCGGCCGCCACCGGACTGGCTGACAGTTCATGACCGAAATTGAGCAAAACGAGTCCGGCCAGGCCCATGCCGATTCCCGTCCACTCGCGACCCTGCGCGCGCTGTCCCCAAAGCCTGGCGAACACCAGCGCGAACAGCGGCGTCACCCCCACCACGAGCGCGGAAAGACCGGAGCTCACGCCCCGCTCCATGGCGAGCCCCACGAGGCCGTTGCCCCCGAGCAGGAGCAGGCTGCCAACGATGGTGGAGTCGCGCCACTGCCGCGCGCTGGGCCAGGCATGGCCGCGCAGGCGCAGGACCAGGAGGATGAGGGCGCCGGCACAGACATAGCGGATACCCCCCATCAGCAGGGGCGGCAGGGTCTCGATGGCAAAGCGCATCGCGAGATAGGTGGAACCCCAGATGAGGTAGACCCCCAGCAGGGCCAGCAGCACCGGCGGTCGAAGACTCACAGGCAACCCCAGGAGTAGGCGAGCGTGCCATAACGGGGGAGTTCCACCGCCTGGGTCTGGAAGGCGCGGGTACTGATGTTCAGCCCCAGCTGCACCGCCCAGCAGGAGCGCCCGTAGCCGAAGAGGACCTGGGCCGAGCCCAGCAGGGGCTCGTGATCGACGCGGGCAGGGCTGTCGACCCAGGTATTGCCGTTCAGGAACAGATTGCGCAGCACGCCGGTCACCTGGAGGCCGGCCAGGGCATAGAAGCCGGCCGGACGCCCGGGGCTGATGCGGGGATAGCGCCCGAGGTAGTTGGGATTGAGCCCGAATACCACATCCGGGTCGCGGGCATAGAGAACATTGATGCCCGCGGCGGCAGACGTCATCAGGGGCCCCAGGGCAAAGTCCATGTTGTCGAAGAAGCTGAGCCCCCAGTCACCCAGGGCCCGCTCGCTGACGACTTCCTGGCGATCATAGCGGAGGTTCAGCACGAACTCATTGCGCAACTGGCCGTCCCAACCCCTGGCCTCGTTGGCGCCGACCACCCGATGCACAAAGTGCTGACCCTGCTCCGCCAGTGACCAGGGCCCGACCACGCCGAACTGCAGCCCCAGCGATTCCAGCCGGCTGGCGCTGCGCAGGTGGTAGCCGCAGCCGCCATAGAGCAGGCCGGCATAGGGCTGGTCGTCGGGATCGGGAGGACGGGAGCGCTTGTCGAAGGGTGTCTGGATGATCTGCCCCAGCTCGAAGGAATGCTGGTAGCGGGTATTTTCATCCACCGGAATCAGCGCTGGCGCCAGCAGGCGGGATAGCGCGGACAGGCCGGGACAGTCGCGCCACTGCCGGCCCTCTTCCGGCGGCACCGGATCACGGACATGGTGATAGACAATGCCATTGGTGTAGTAGGCATCGGTGCCGCGCGGCGAAAACAGATCGTTGTCCCAGAGGATGGCATTGAAATCCGCCCGGGCCAGCAGCGGCCAGAGCAACCATCCCGCCAGGACCAGGCGAGATCGGGTCATGCCATGCTCCCGGATGCATTCCTTGCAGGGAGATCAGACCAGGACCAGGTTATCCCGGTGCATCAGCTCGGCATCATCGACATAGCCCAGCAGGGCCTCGATGCGATCGGAGGCCTGCCCGGCAATCCGCCCGGCCTCCTCGGCGCTGTAGTTCACCAGTCCCACCGCGACCGTGGCGCCCTGCTCGTCGACGCAGGCCACGACTTCGCCGCGCTGGAAATTGCCTTCCACCGACTTCACGCCGACCGGCAGCAGGCTGCGGCCGCCCTGGCGCAGCGCCTTCACGGCGCCGGCGTCGATGACGACGCGACCGGCATGCTGCAAGTGCGCCGCCAGCCATTGCTTGCGCGCGGCGAGGCGGTCCTGCTCCGGCAGCAGCAGGGTGCCGACGACCTCGGCCTGGCGCAGGCGCACCAGGATGTTGTCGCCCTGCCCGCTGGCAATCACCGTGGCACAACCCGAGCGCGCCGCCAGGCGGGCCGCGCGCACCTTGGTCACCATGCCGCCACGACCCAGCGCGCCACCACCGCCGGCCATGGCCAGCAAGCGTTCATCCAGGGCCTGCACCTCGGGGAGGAGCACGGCATCGGGGTCATGGCGGGGGTCACGGTCGAACATGCCTTCCTGGTCGGTGAGGATCACCAGGGTATCGGCCTCGACAAGGTTGGCGACCAGCGCGCCCAGGGTGTCGTTGTCGCCAAAGCGGATTTCATCGGTGGCGACCGTGTCATTCTCATTGATGACCGGCAGCACCTTCCATTCGATCAGTGTACGCAGCGTGTTGCGCGCATTGAGATAGCGCTGGCGATCGGACAGGTCGTCGTGGGTCAGCAGGATCTGCGCGGTGCGCGTGCCATGGTCGCGAAAATGCGATTCGTAGGCCTGCACGAGGCCCATCTGGCCAATGGCGGCGCAGGCCTGCAATTCATGCACGGCCTCGGGACGCGCCTTGAGGCCCATGCGCACCATGCCCTCGGCGACAGCGCCGGAGGACACCAGCACCAGCTCCACGCCGGACTGCTGCAAGGCCACCATCTGCCGCACCCAGCTTGCCATGGCCTGCATGTCGAGGCCCTGGCCGTTGGCGGTGAGCAGGGCCGACCCGATCTTCACGACCCAGCGGCGGCCCTGGGCGAGGCGTTGGCGATTATCTGTTGTCATCTCAGGGAATAAACCAGGCAAGTCTCAGGGACGATACTCGAAGTCGACATCGTAGTCGTCCTCGTTCCAGTCGTCTTCCAGGGCCTCGCCCGCTTCCTGGGCAGCACGGCGCGCCGCCTTGCGCTTCTCGGCGAGCTGGCGGATCTTCTCGCGCCCCTCTTCCTCGACGAGGCGACGCTTCTCGGCTTCCTTCTCGGCCAGCTCGGGATTCTCGGCCTCGTACTCGCGCTGCTCCTCGATGGCGTCCATCAGCTTGTAGCAGACGGACTTGGCGTTCTCGCCGGTCAGGCCGGAGGTACGGAACACCGGTCCCGTCCAGCCCAGGCGCCGGACCATCTCGTCGCAGAGTTCGTCACGCAGGTCCTCGGGCACCTGGTCGATCTTGTTCAGCACCAGCCAGCGCGGCAACGAGGCCAGCGTGGGCGAGAACTTGGCGAGCTCGGCGGCGATGGCCTGCACATTCTCGACCGGGTCGGAGTTGTCATAGGGGGCGACATCGACCAGGTGCAGCAGGAAGCGCGTGCGCGCCAGGTGCTTGAGGAAGCGGATGCCGAGGCCGGCGCCTTCGGAGGCACCGGGGATCAGGCCGGGAATGTCGGCCATGACAAAGGAACGGTGGCGGTCCACGTCGACCACGCCGAGGTTGGGCACCAAGGTGGTGAAGGGATAGTCGGCGACCTTGGGCTTGGCGGCGGACACGGCACGAATGAAGGTGGACTTGCCCGCATTGGGCAAGCCCAGCAGGCCGACGTCAGCCAGCACCTTGAGCTCGAGACGGAGCTGGCGGGCCTCGCCGGGGAAGCCGCTGGTGGTCTTGCGCGGGGCGCGATTGGTCGAGCTCTTGAAATTGATGTTGCCCTGGCCGCCGTCACCGCCCTTGGCCACCATGATGCGCTGGAAGGGCTCGACCAGGTCGCCCAGGACCTCGTCGGTATCCTCGTCGAGGATGGTGGTGCCCACCGGCACGCGCAGCACGATGTCCTCGGCGCTGCGCCCGGTGCACTGGGCGCCCATGCCGCCCTGGCCGCGCTGGGCGCGGAACTGGCGGGTGTAGCGATAGTCCACCAGGGTGTTGGCGCCGGGATCGGCCTCCACGAAGATGCTGCCGCCGCGGCCGCCGTCGCCGCCATCCGGGCCACCGAAAGGCACGGCCTTCTCGCGCCGGAAGCTCATGCAGCCATTGCCGCCCGACCCCGCCTCGACCTTGATCACGGCCTCATCGACAAAACGCATGTGCTTCCACCTGACTCTGGTTTTCGGGGGGACGGGCGCCGCCCCAACAAAAAAGCCCCGACCAGGCGGGGCTTTTCCGGGACGCTCGCTACGCTCAGGCCGCGGTGTCGACCACGACGTACTGGCGCGACAGCGGGCCCTTGATCTCGAAGCGGACCACGCCGTTCGCCTTGGCGAACAGGGTGTGGTCACGGCCGAGGCCAACGTTCTCGCCCGGCCAGACGCGGGTGCCGCGCTGGCGGATGATGATGGCGCCTGCCTGGATCTGCTGGCCGCCGAACACCTTCACGCCAAGGCGCTTGGCTTCCGAGTCGCGACCGTTGCGGGATGAACCGCCTGCCTTTTTATGTGCCATGTCGGATTACTCCTGAATCGTAACGGGGGCCAGCGCTCAGGCGCTGATGCCGGTAATCTTGAGTTCGGTGTAGTACTGGCGGTGGCCAGCCTGCTTGCGGTGATGCTTGCGGCGACGGAACTTCTGGATGCGCACCTTGGCGTGACGGCCATGGGTCACCACTTCAGCCAGCACCTTGGCGCCGACGACGATCGGGGTGCCGATCTTGATGTCAGCACCGTTCACCACCATCAGCACGTCTTCGAGGGTGATGGTCTGGCCCGGCTGGACATCCAGCAGCTCGACCTTCAGCAGCTCGCCTTCAACCACGCGATGCTGCTTGCCACCGCTCTTGATAACCGCGTACATGTTGCCACTCCCGCTATTTGGGTCTGCCACTACCGCTGTAGTGGCCTCGTTGCACAGGCCGGACGCCAGGCGCCCGCCTGCCAGAATGCAAGGCGCGCAATTCTACGGAAAAGCCACCCGCGCCGCAAGCCGCATTATATGGCTAAAAACCTTGTCCGAAATTGCCCCTTTGGCGCGCGGAGCATAGCCCCGGCAGGGGCTCTGCTGCTAGGATTCGCGGCCTCTCCCCCCGGGCTGATCCTGATCCCATGGACTTCAAGAGCATTGTCGCTGTAGTGGCCGAAGACTTTGCGGCCGTCGATACCTTTATCCGCAAGAGCCTGGAATCCCGTGTCCCGCTCATCAACGAGGTCGGGCACTACATCGTCCAGGGTGGCGGCAAGCGCCTGCGCCCGCTGGTCTGCCTGCTGTCGGCGCGCGCCTGTGGCTACAGCGGCCACCGCCATATAGAAGTTGCCAGCATCATCGAGCTGCTGCATACCGCCACCCTCCTGCATGACGACGTGGTCGACGAGTCCGGCCTGCGCCGCGGCCGCGCCACCGCCAATGCGCGCTGGGACAACCCCACCGCCGTGCTGGTCGGGGACTACCTGATTTCCAAGGCTTTCGCCCTGATGGTGGCGTTGCGCGATCCCGTGGTCATGGACATCATGTCCGCCGGCACCTGCGTCATCGCCGAGGGCGAGGTCCTGCAGCTCATCAACCAGCGCGACCCGGACACCACCGAAGACCGCTACATGCAGGTCATCTACGGCAAGACCGCCAAGCTATTCGAGACTGCCGCCGAGACCGGCGCCAGCCTGGGCAGCCGCGACTACCAGGACGCCTGCGCCACCTTCGCCCGCCACCTCGGGGCCGCCTTCCAGATCATCGACGACGTGCTGGACTACACCAGCTCGGCCGAGGTCATGGGCAAGAATGTCGGTGACGACCTGGCCGAGGGCAAGCCCACCCTGCCCCTCATCCAGGCCATCAAGACCTCGGCCCCGGCCGAGGCCGAACTGATCCGCAACGCCATCCGCACCGGCGGCCTCGAGCACCTGGACGAGATCATCGCCATCGTCCAGGGCTGCGGCGCGCTCGATTACACGCGCCAGCGCGCCCGCCAGGAAACCGAAGAGGCCCTGGCGGCCCTCGCCGTGCTGCCGGACTCGCCCTACAAGGCGGCCCTGGCCGACCTGACGCACCTGGCCCTGCAACGCGACAACTGAACCCGGAATGCCGCGGCGAAGTTCTCCGCGGCACTTTCCATTACGCAACAGTTTCTATAGAATGCGCGCCTCGTAACCGGAACAGCGGGTTACGAAACAGTGTCGGGGTGTAGCTCAGCTTGGTGGAGCGCTACGTTCGGGACGTAGAGGCCGGAGGTTCAAATCCTCTCACCCCGACCATTTTTTCCGCAGCATCGATTTCCCTCTAGGACCCCTTGCGGTCCCGCACTCCCCCTCTCCTGCATTCTTGTAACAGTCGGTTCATGGCCGGGCCCTGCCGTTTTGCGCATACTGCGCGGCCGGAGGGACATGAATGCCTGAGCTGGAAGCCACTCTCGACACTATCGCCCACGGCAACGACAGCGGACCGGAACTGCTGGTCGCCCTGATCGATGCCCTGCGCCCCGCCCACGCCGACGAAGCCGGGCCGGCCCATGCCCGCCTTACCGAACTGTGCGAACGCCTCGAGGCGGAGCCGGCGCTCCGTCTGGGCCTGCGCGACTACCTGCTGCGCATGGTCGGGGCCCGCAAGCAGTCCCATCTTTACTCCGATACCGGCATCTTCGACGGCACCGGCTTCTTCAGCGAGCTGCGCCAGCGCCTGGCCTGGAAGCTCCTGCCTCCCGCCCTCAACGACGACCACTTCCGTGATGTGTTCGGCCTTGCCTTTCATCATGCCGACGACGGGGACTGGATAGGCGCGCTCGACGATGCGCTCTGGCTGCGCCTGCTGGCGGCGCTGGAGGCAACGCCGGCGCCACTGCCGGAGATGGCGCGGCATCCCGTGCACGAGACGCTGGAAAGCCTGTCGACGCTCTCGCACCGGCTGACCGCCCTGGGGCTCGACCTGCACCTGGTGCGCGTCTACCCCGAGATCGAGTCGTATGAATCGCCCTTTCTCGCGCTCAGCGCCGAAATTGGCGACTTCACCCGCGCCTACCATGAGCTGCTTTCCGGCCACCAGCCGCAACGCGAGGATGCGCGGCAGGCACTGGTGCTGATCGCACAGTGCCGGGACATGCTCACGCGCATCCGCAAGCGCGCGCCCGAAACCGGCATCAGCATTCGCCTCACCCAGATACTGGTGCGCATGCAGCAGACGCTGCGCCGGATGGAAACCCTGCTCGGACTGCTGGAAAGCACCGGCCCCGACTTGCGCCGGCAGGCAGTGGGCTTCTTCAAGGAACTGGTGCAGGCCGACAACCGCAAATACAGCCTCCGCGAGGTGCTGGGCACCCACACTTCATTGCTGGCGCTGCGGGTCACCGAGAACGCCGGCCATACCGGCGAGCACTATGTCACGACCTCGCGCCGGGACTATTTCGCCATGCTGCGCTCCGGCCTCGGCGCCGGCTTCATCGTCGGCTTCATGGCGCTGCTGAAAATGCTGGCCGGCAAGCTCAGCCTCGCGCCCATCGGCGCCGCCTTCGTGTACAGCCTCAATTACTCGCTGGGCTTCATGCTCGTGCACATGCTGCACTTCACCATTGCCACCAAGCAGCCGGCCATGACCGCGGCGCGCATCGCCGGCAGCATCCAGGACATCGAGAGTGGCCGCGAGCGCGACCTTGATACGCTGGCCGCGCTTTGCGTAAACGTGTTTCGCACCCAGTTCATCGCCATCATGGGCAATGTGCTGCTGGCCCTGCCCACGGCCATCCTGCTGGCCTGGCTCTGGCGGGCCGGTACCGGCGCGCACCTGGCCGACCCCGCCAAGGTCGCGCAGCTGCTGCATGACCTCGATCCCTTCTCCAGCCTCGCGCTCTTTCACGCCGCCATCGCCGGCGTCTGCCTCTTCCTCGCCGGACTGATTTCGGGCTATTACGACAACAAGGCCGTGTACACGCGCATTCCGGACCGTCTCCGTCAACGCCGCACGCTGCGTCGCCTGCTCGGCGAAGAGCGCCTGGATCGGGTCGCCACCTATGTCGGCGACAACCTCGGCGCGCTGGCGGGCAACTTCTACTTCGGCATCATGCTGGGCAGCATGGGCACGCTGGGCTTCATCCTGGGCCTGCCACTCGACATCCGGCACATCACCTTCTCTTCGGCCTTCCTGGGCATCGCCCTCGTCGGCAGTGATCTCGCACTGCCGCTGGAGACGCTGCTCATCAGTCTGGGCGGCGTGGCCGCCATCGGCTTCATCAACCTGGTGGTGAGCTTCGGGCTTGCGCTGCTGGTCGCGTTGCGTGCGCGCAATGTGAATTACCGGCAATGGCTGCCCTTGCTCGGCCTGATCCTGCGCAGTTTCCTGCAAAATCCCCGGCGCTTCTTCTGGCCGCCGCCGGACGCCCCGGCCGCGGCCGGCGCACCGGAAGCGCCCCCAAAAATTGCGGGCGAAAAAAAGGCCGCATCCTAGCGGCCTTTTTTACTTTGCGGCACCCGCCCGGTGAGCACGCCTTGCGGCAGCCTCCCGTGCGGCAGGCCCGGTACCCACCGCCTGGCCGCGGCCCGAAAGCTCCGGGTTGCGGCATTCGCCCATCGGTCAGGCGGCAGCGCGGATGCGCCTCAAACGCTTTCCTGCAATTGCTGCAGGATGGCGGGATTCTCCAGCGTCGACACGTCCTGGGTGATGGTTTCGCCGCGCGCGATGGCACGCAGCAGCCGGCGCATGATCTTGCCGGAGCGGGTCTTGGGCAGGTTGTCGCCAAAGCGGATGTCTTCGGGCTTGGCGATGGCGCCAATCTCCTTGGCCACCCACTCGCGCAGGTCGGCGATGATGCGCTTGCCTTCCTCGCCACTCGGCCGCGCGCCTTTCAGCACCACAAAGGCCACGATGGCCTCGCCCTTGAGGGGATCCGGACGCCCCACCACGGCGGCTTCCGCCACCAGGGGATTCGCCACCAGCGCCGACTCGACTTCCATCGTGCCCAGCCGGTGGCCGGACACGTTCAGCACATCGTCAATGCGGCCCATGATCCAGAAATAGCCGTCGTCGTCACGGTGCGCGGAGTCGCCGGCCAGGTAGTACCTGCCCTGGTATTCCTCGGGGAAATACGATTTTTTGAAGCGCTCCGGGTCGCCCCACAGGGTACGCACCTGAGAGGGGAAGGGACGCGTGATCACGAGGAAGCCACCGCCTGTTTCCACCTTGGCGCCCGTCTCGTCGACGATGTCGGCCATGATGCCCGGCAGCGGCAGCGTGCAGGAGCCCGGCTTGGTGGCGATGGCGCCCGGCAGCGGCGCCAGCATGTGCGAGCCGGTTTCGGTCTGCCACCAGGTGTCGACGATGGGGCAGCGGCCACCGCCCACCTGCTCGTGGTACCACATCCAGGCTTCGGGATTGATGGGCTCGCCCACCGTGCCGAGCAGGCGCAGCGACGACAGGTCGTGGCGCTTCGGCAAATCGCCGCCGAGCTTGATGAGGGAGCGGATGGCGGTCGGCGCGGTGTAGAAGATGCTGACCTTGTGGCGCTCGATCATCTGCCAGAAACGGCCGGCGTCGGGATAGGTCGGGACGCCCTCGAAGATGACCTGGGTACCGCCGACCGCGAGCGGACCATAGGCCACATAGGAATGGCCGGTGATCCAGCCCACGTCGGCCGTGCACCAGAAAATATCGTCCGGCTTGTAGTCGAATACCCAGTTCATGGAATTCACGGCACCGAGCAGGTAGCCGGCGCTGGAGTGCTGCACGCCCTTGGGCTTGCCGGTGGAGCCGGAGGTGTACAGGATGAACAGGGGATCATCGGCTCCCACCCAGGTGGGCTCGCAGACATCGGGCTTGTCGGCCACGAGGTCATGCCACCAGAGGTCGCGGCCGCGGTGCCACTCGATGGGCGCGTCCTTCTCCTCGGCGCGGCGGTAGACCACCACGCGCTCGAGGCTGTCGCAGCCGCCCATGGCGACGGCTTCATCCGTCGTGGTCTTGAGGGGAACGACCTTGCCGCCACGGATGCCGGCATTGGCGGTGATGACGAGCCTGGCCTTCGCGTCGATGATGCGTTCATTCAGGCTCTTGGCGGAAAAGCCGCCAAAAACCACGGAGTGGATGGCGCCGAGGCGGGCGCAGGCCTGCATGGCCACCACGGCCTCGATGCTCATCGGCATATAGACGATGACGCGGTCGCCCTTGGTCACGCCCAGGGATTTCAGGCCGTTGGCGAACCGGCCGACCAGCCGGGAAAGCTCGGCATAGGTGACGCGGCGCACGGTGCCATTGTCGGATTCGAAGATCAGCGCGACCTTGTTGGCCAGCAGCGGCAGGTGGCGGTCGATGCAGTTGTGCGACACGTTCAGCTCGCCGTCGTGGAACCAGCGGTAGAACGGCGCATCGGACTCGTCCAGCACTTGCGTGAAAGGCTTGTGCCAGGCGAGCTGCTCGCGGGCCTGGCGACCCCAGAAGCCCTCGTAATCGGTGGCGGCTTCGGCGCACAGCGCATCGTAGGCCTCGCGCCCGGACACGCGGGCGCGACGGCGGAAATCATCGGAGGGGGGGAACACCCGGTTTTCGGTGAGAATGGAATCAATGGTGCTCATGTCGTCACTCCTTGTTTTTGTCCCGTGTTCATGAATAACCGGGAGCCTGTTTCCAGGCTCCCGGCGCCGGTCGGGTCACTCAGTGGTCCTGTGCGCGGGACGCCCCGATGCCGGTATTCTGGCGCACATACAGTTCTTCCCACATCTCGTCGGCGCGCTCGTCGCGGCGCCACAGCAGGGACCCCAGGATCACCGCCAGGAAACCCAGCGGAATCGAGATGATGCCGGGATTCTTGAGGGCCAGCAGCGGCTTTTCGAGTCCGACCAGGGAAGTGGTCTTGCCGGCCGTCTTCTGCAGGTCATCCCGGGCCTTCGCCATGTCCTTGTCAAGCTTGGCAATCAGCTTCTGCACCTTCTGCTGGGCCCCGGCATCCGGCGCCGCCAGCAGTTTGTCCGCCAGGGCGGCCTGCCTGACAGGCGCCTCGGCCAGGAGCTTGCCGGCATCGGCCTGCACCTTGAGAGGGTAGGTCATGTTCGGCGACACCAGGACCAGGCCAATCGCCGTCACCGTGCCCACCACCATGCCGGCGATAATGCCGCCGGTATTGCAGCGGCGCCAGTACAGCGTCAGCACGATGCAGGGCAGGTTGGCGCTGGCGGCCACCGCGAAGGCAAGCCCGACCAGATGGGCCACGTTCTGGCCCTTGGCGGCGATGCCGATGGCGATGGCCAGGGCCCCCACCACGACGGTGGCCAGGCGCGCGGCCTTGACCTGTTCCCTGGCCGAGGCCTTGCCCTCGCGGATCACGCCCACGTAGATGTCATGCGCCATGGCGCTGGCGGCGGCCAGGACGAGGCCGGCGACCACCGCCACGATGGTGGCGAAGGCCACGGCCGCGACGAAGGCCAGGAAAAGGTTGCCCATGATGGAGTTCGCCCCGCCGCCCAGGAACTGGGCCAGCAGCGGCGCCGCCATGTTGCCGCCCTTGTCGATGAGGGCGATGTCGCCGGCGCCGACGTGGATCGCCGCGCCCATGCCAAGGAACAGCGTCAGTACATAGAAGCCGCCGATGATGCCCATGGCCCAGATCACGGACTTGCGGGCTTCCTGCGCGGTCGGCACGGTGAAGAAGCGCATCAGGATATGCGGCAGGCCGGCGGTGCCGAGCACCAGCGCCAGGCCGAGCGAGATCTGGTCGAGCGGATCCTTCAGGTAGAGGCCGGGCTCCATGAAACGCTGGCCGAGTTCGGCGCCCGTCATGTTGGCCGCGGAATCACCGAGCAGCTTGGCGACCTGCCCTTGCACCTTGGGATCATTGACGACCGCGTCGAGGAAACCGGGCAGCGAAAAGCCGTACGGTGCCCAAACCAGCGCCACCAGCACCAGCGAGGCGATCACCAGCAGGATGGCCTTGATGATCTGCACCCAGGTGGTCGCCACCATGCCGCCAAAAAGCACGTAGGCCAGCATCAGCACGCCCACGGCGACCACCGACACTTCATAGTCGATACCGATCAGCGTCTTCACGAGCACGCCGCCGCCGACCATTTGCGCCGTCAGGTAGATGGTGGACACGGTGATCACCGAGAGCGCGCCGGCGACGCGGGTCTTCTTGGGATCGTTGCGGTACGCCAGGATGTCAGAGAGCGTGTATTTGCCAATATTCCGGCAGGGTTCGGCAATCACCAGCAACACCGTGATGTAGGCCATCAGGAAGCCCACGGAATACATGAAGCCGTCATAGCCGTAGAGCGAGATCAGGCCGGCGATGCCGAGGAAGGAGGCTGCCGACAGATAGTCACCGGCGATGGCCCAGCCGTTCTGCAGACCGGAGATGCCGCCACCGGCCGTGTAGAAGTCGTGCGCGGAATTCACGCGCTTGGCGGCGAGCCAGGTCACGAACATGGTCAGGGCGATGATGCTGCCGAAGACGAGGAAGGTCAGGAAGCGGTACTGCGGGGCCACCGTGCCGGCTTCCTGCGCAAGGGCGAACTGCGGCGCGAGGGCCAGCAGCGGAACAAGGCGCTTAAGCATTTTGGGAGGTCCTCACGGAGGCGACGATTTCGGCGGCGAGCGCGTCGAACTCACGGTTGGCGCGACGGGAATAGATCACCGCCACGCCCCAGGCCACGGCAAACTCCGAGAGCGCGAACAGCAGGCCGACGTTCATGGAGCCCCACACCTTCTGGCTGAACAGCCCTGGCGTGTAGGCGGCGCCCAGCGGCAACAGGAAGTAATAGACCAGGGAAAAGGCCATGAGCCCCCAGAGGAAACGGCTCTTGCGCCGGTGCAGTTCAATAAATCGGGGGTCCGCGGCAATCGCGTACCAGTCGATGGGCTTGGGGTTCATGGGCCGCTCCTGTTGGAATAGTTATCGGGCAGGTTTTTTTATACGTGGCCGGCGCCCATCCTGCATTGCGACTTTGGTCGATGCCCCGGAGGGGCCTGGGGCGCAGGGGGAGTCGGGCCGGGCGCCGCCGGCTGAAGCCCTGGCGGCGCAAACCGGGGATAGTGTCGGGCTGAAGCCCGACCTACCGGGCCGGGGCCGGGGCCGGGGTATGGTGGCGGTGGCGGACGCCGGGGCAAAACGAGAGAAGTCGCTAAAGAAAGGGCAATGGCTACCGGGGCATCGCACCGGAAAGAGCGGGAAATCAGCCAGGAAGGCTGGCGCGCCAAGGCACTGCGGGAAATTGGCGCGCCCGGGCGGGAGCGCCGATGCCATCAGGACTCGACGGGATGGTTGAAGCGCCAGACCTCGAAGCCGCCGTCGAGGCTGTAGACCTCCTGGAAGCCGCGGGTGGCGAGCCAGGCGGCCGCGCCCTGGCTGGAATTGCCGTGGTAACAGTACACCAGCACCGGGCGGTGCTTGTCGGTGCCTTCCACAAAATCAGCGGCGGACTGGCCGTCAAGACGCACCGCGCCAGGCAGGCGGCTGTCGGCAAAGGAGCGCTCGTCGCGCACATCCACCAGCACCGGCGCGCGGGCCTCGATCAGCGTGGCGGCATCCTCGGGCGAGATGCGCTGCCAGCTCACGCGCCGCCCTCCCCCTGGCCAGGATTGCCGGGGTTCGTGCTGCCGGCGCTCTCGGCAGGTCCGGCCGTCTCGCCCTGGCTGGCGCGAGGCGCCCGCTCGCTGCGCTCGCCTCGGCCGCTGCGCTCGCCGCGGCCATTCCGGTCGCGCCCGCGCCCACCGGCAGGACGTTCACGCTCGCTGCGCGCGACGTTGTCGCCGCGCGCCGCCGGAATCGGCAGCAGCAGCTCCGGCTCGGGGTATTTGCTCGGCAGCTTGCGGCCGATGGCGTCCTCGAGCTGGGGAATCATGAAGGCGTCATCCTCGCAGGCGAAGCTGACACTGGTGCCACTGGCGCCGGCACGACCGGTCCGGCCGATGCGGTGCACATAGTCATCGGTCTGCTCGGGCAGCGTGAAGTTCACGACATGGCTCACGCCCTCGATATGGATGCCGCGACCGGCCACGTCGGTGGCGACCAGCACCTTGATCTTGCCCTCGCGGAAACCTTCCAGCGTCTTGATGCGCTTGTCCTGGGGAACGTCGCCGGACAGCAGCGCGCAGGAGATGTCATGGTCGCGCAGCATGTCGGAGAGCTTGCGGGTCTGGTCGCGGCGGTTGGCGAACACCATCACGCGCTCGAGGTTGTTCTGCGTGATGAGGTTGTACAGCAGGCTGTACTTGTCCTCGGCGGTGGTGATGTAGACGATCTGCTCCACGCTGTCGGTGGTCACGCTTTCCGGCTCGATCTCGACCTTCACGGCGCGATAGGTCCACTGGTCGGAGAGGTTGATCACATCCTGGGTGAAGGTGGCGGAGAACAGCAGGGTCTGGCGGGTGACCTTGGGCGGCGTCTGGCGCACGATGCGCTTAACGTCGGGAATAAAGCCCATGTCGAGCATGCGGTCGGCCTCGTCGATGACCAGGATTTCCACGCGATCGAGGTAGAGGTCCTGCTTGCTCGCGAAGTCGAGCAGGCGGCCCGGCGTCGCCACCACGATGTCGACAAAGTCCTCGGTCAGCTGGCGGCGCTGCTTGTCGTAGTCCATGCCGCCCAGCACGGTGACGATCTTGAGGTCGGTGTACTTGGCCAGGGACTGGGCGTCCTTGGCGATCTGCATCGCCAGCTCGCGCGTGGGCGCAAGAATCAGGGCGCGCGGCTCGCCGGTGTAGCGCTCCTCGTCCGGCGGCGTCTTCAGCAGCTCGGCCAGGATGGTCAGCAGGAAAGCCGCCGTCTTGCCGGTGCCGGTCTGGGCGCGGCCGATGGCGTCATGGCCGCCCAGGGTGAACTTGAGCACGCGCTGCTGGATCGGGGTGCAGTAATTGAAGCCGAGGTCGGCGATGGCATGCAGCACCGGCACGGGCAGCTTGAGGTCGGCAAAGCGCAGCTTGCCCTCCTCGGCGGGCACTTCGTAGGCGGCGGGATCCCAGCCGGTGGGGTCGTAATGGAAGCGGTCTTGCGGATCAGTACTCACGAAACATTAACTCACAGTTGTAGATGAGCAGGGGCCGACAGTGGCGCCTGCAGGAAACAGTAGCTCCCCGGCCGGAATCCCGCCGGGGCTCCTCCCGGGACAGGCCCGGAGCCCGGCCTCAATGCACCTTCACGAAGCGTTCGCGTCCGAAGCGGATACGGGGATGATAGACCCCGTCAGCGGCCCGCTTGCCGCAGCCCACCACCATCACCACGATGCCGTCGGCGGGCAGCTTCAGCAGGCGCCGTACCCGGTGCTCGTCAAAGCCCTCCATCGGACAGGAATCAAAGCCGTGCGCGCGCAGCGCCAGCATGAAGTTCTCGGCGGCCAGCGCCGTGGACTTCACGGCCCACACTTTCATGTCGGCATCGGAGAAGGGACCGCGCGGCACCGCGCGGCGCAGGCCCGCCACTGTCGCGGCGAGGCGCTTGCCCCAGCCGATGACGTTGAGCGGACCCTGGCGATAATAGATACGCGCGAGCCGGCGGTAATAGTTGTCGACGATCTTCGGCATCGTCTCCTCCGGCCAGCTGTCCAGCATGAGGTCGCAATGCGCGGGCCAGGTTTCCGTGCGCCCGACGATGGCGACCAGCACCTGGGCCGTACGCGCGGCATTCTGGTCGAGACAGGCCACTGCCAACTGCTTGCGCAGCTCCGGCGTCCGCACGACGTGGAACTCCCAGGGCTGCAGATTGGAGGAGTTGGGAGCGAGCATGGCCAGGTCGAGGCAGTCGTCAAGGACCGCCTCGGGCAGGGGCGTGTCGTCAAAGCGCCGCACGGAGCGGCGACTCATCACGACCTTTCGAAACTCTTCCACATCGATGGCGGGGACGGGCTCCTGGTAACGCCGCTTGCCGGTCTTGCTGTCGCCGCTTTCTGCCATTTTTCTGTACTTCCGTCAGGGCTTTCGCCAAAGGGACGCGAAGCCGGACCCGGCCTCGCGCCGGGGACATCACAGGGGCTGCACGTCTTCCGCCTGCAGGCCCTTGTCACCCTTCATCACCACGAACTCCACGCGCTGGCCCTCGCGCAGGGTGCGATGGCCTTCGCCGCGGATGGACCGGTAATGCACGAAGATGTCCTCCCCTTGCTCGCGCGTGATGAAGCCAAAGCCCTTGGTGGCGTTGAACCACTTGACCTTGCCCTGTTCGCGCGGACCCTTGACGCGGGCCGGCATTGGCGGCAGCGCCATCAGCATCATCACCAGCGCGGGTCCGAAGACGCAGCTCACGATCGGCACCCAGAACATGATGCGGGTGGGCAGGTCGGGAGTCATATAGAGCTCGGCCGCCGTCACCAGCGCGCCGCCCACCACATACAGGGTCAGGGCGAAGTGCACCGGCTTGCGCCGCTTGAGGTTCTGCGCGCACCACAGGAACACCGGCGCCGCCGCGAGGTTGGCGATGCCGAGCAGGCGCACGAAGTACACCGGCACATCCACCTTGTCGAGCGGGAACGGCATGGCCGCATACCAGGAGGACGGGGCCAGCAACATCAGCAGGCCGTTGCTGGCAAAGCCGAGCGCCAGCACACAGTAAATCAGGACAATGAAGTGTTTCTTTTTCATGTAGTAATCCTTAACAGCTTCATGACTTCGTGGATACGCCAACGCCGGGAACCACAAAAACGGCTGTATCCTTGACCGTATAGCAACAGCCGCCCAAGCTTACGCATTAAAAACATTACTTTCCATCGGGCCAAACCCATGGTTCAGCACTCTTGGCGACGGCTTTCCCGGCTGGCGGACACCCCCGGATTGGGCGGTTTCGGCGCCAGCGGCGACCCCTTTCTCCACCCGGCCTACCTTCTGGCTCTCGAGACCTCGGGGGCGGTCGGCCCGGGCACGGCCTGGGAGCCCTGCCACCTGCTGTTCCTGCGCGACGAGACCCCTGTCGCCCTTCTCCCCCTTTACTTGAAGCACGACTCCCGCGGCGAATATGTCTTTGACCAAGCTTGGGCCAGCGCCTATCTGCGCCACGGCCTTCCCTATTACCCCAAGCTGGTCACCGCCATTCCCTTTACCCCGGTGCCCGGCCCCCGCCTCCTGCTGGCGCCGGGGGAAACCCTGGCCGAGTGGCTGCCGGTCGTACTGGCGGCCGTAAAGCAGGAGTGCCTTGTGCAGGACGCCTCGGGCTGGCACGGCCTGTTCGTCAGCAACGACTGGATTGCGCCCGCCCGGGAGGCCGGCCTTGCCCTGCGCGAGGGCTGCCGTTTCCACTGGAGCAACCGGGGCTATGGCAGTTTCGAGGACTTCCTGGCGACCCTGACCAGCAAGAAGCGCAAGGACATCCGGCGCGAGCGCCGCCTGCTGGCGGAGGCCGGCGTGGCCTGCCGGACGCTGACCGGCGCCGCCATTGATGCCGCGGCCTGGGATTTCTTCCATCGCTGCTATGTCCGCACCTATCACGAGCATGGCCAGACGCCCTACCTCAACCGGGAGTTTTTTGGCCTGATCGCCAGCACGCTGCGCGAACACCTCAGCCTGGTCATCGCCAGCGACGAGGCCGGCCCCATGGCCAGCGCCCTCTTCCTGCACCAGGGCGACACACTTTACGGCCGCTACTGGGGCAGCCTGCGCCGCGCCGACGGCCTGCATTTCGAGGTTTGCTACTACCAGGGCATCGAGCTCTGCCTGCGGCTGGGCCTGTCCGGGTTCGACCCCGGCACCCAGGGGGAGCACAAGCTGCTGCGGGGTTTCGCTCCCCGGCTCACCCATTCGCTGCACTGGCTGCGAGAACCCGCCTTCCGGGCAGCGATCGAGGACTTCGTGGCGGCGGAAAGCCGTGAGGTCCGGCGCTACCAGGCCGCGGCAACCGCAGCGCTTCCCTATCGCCAGGATCCGGTGGAATAGCGAACGAACGATCAGGCGGAAGCGGAAGGAAGCGTGGGCCGGCATGCGGCGAGGGCAATGGAGCGGAGAATAAAATGACAACAGCGGGCGCAAGGCACTGCCGATGGCGACCTGCGATTCCGGGGGGACAGAAAAACAAAACCCCGCACTGGCGGGGTTTTGTTATTACGTTCAGTCGATGGACTGGACGTCTTCGGCCTGGAAGCCTTTCTGGCCTTTCACCACGGTAAATTCTACCTTCTGGCCATCCTTCAGCGAGCGATGACCGTCACCGCGAATGGCGCGGAAGTGCACAAACACATCTTCGCCACCCGGACGCTGAATGAAACCAAAGCCTTTGGCATCGTTAAACCACTTCACGGTGCCCTGTTCACGATTAGACATGTCGCAATAACCTCGAGCTCAAAACCAGACCGCCGCTGAAGCTTCCATACACAGCAACCGCCTGTTTGGCACATCGGTTCGTGATAGCAGAACAACGGATCAGCCCGATTAAACACGGATTAAAACCCCCTTGCAATCGTCCGGAAACGGGTCCCCGACCCGTCTCCGGACGCCCCTCACCAGCCCCTCAAAGCCGCCTCCCGCGCGCCGGGATCACGCCTCCAGGACAGGCATGGGGCAGTCCAGCAGCGCCGCCACGACGCGCAGCAACTCATACTCCTCAAGGCGGACCTCGGCATCGGCCAGCACGGCTGTGGCCGCCAGTTCGAGCAGGTTTTTCTTGTCCTGCAAGGACAGGCCACCGAGCAGGTGCAGGTGACGCCCCAGTCGGGACAGACGGGTGGTCCCTTCATCGGGCAACGCCGCTGCGGGACTGCCGACGGTGCGCATCAGCCGCTGGAAGGTGCGCTCCAGCCTCTCTCCTTCCATGCCTCCCGTGCGCAGCATGACGGCCACCACGACCGCCGCCGCGGGCAGGCACTGCGCCATTTTCACCGGGCGGGCGCGGGGCAGAAGCTGCAGTTGCTTGCGCAACAACATCAGCAGGGCAAACTCGAAGGTGCTGAGACGCTGATCGAGCTGGGCCAGTTGCTGCAGCCGGCCCATGAAGGACCGCAGGGCATCGGGCTCCATCAGCTGCAAACGCGGCAGCGCCAGCTCGGTGAGGGGCAGCGCAAAGGCCAGGTCCAGCCCCTCGAGGATGCGGTAGAGCATCTCCACGCGCGACTGCAGGGCGGGCTCATGTTCCTGGAAGAAAGGCAGGAGCACCGCCAGCGGCGCCGCGTTGTGCCGGGCGGTCAGCGCATACAACAGCGCTTGCGCGCCTTCGCAGGACTCAAGGGCCTGCTGCACGCCCGGCGGCAATCTGCGGAACAGCATCTGCGCCGAGGCCAGTTCGGCAGGATTCACGGTCCCGGTGCGTGCCACCAGGGCCGCGGAGCTCATGACAGCGGGCGCCAGCGCCGCCGCCACTGTCGCCAGTGCCTCGCCGCCTCCGGGCAGATAGGGAATGGCGGCCAGTTCGCCTGAGGCTGCCGGAGTCGCGGCCAGGCCCTGCACCGCGGCCACTTCGCCCGCCGTCTGCACCTGCCGCAGTTGCTCGCGCTGGCGCGCGCGGTCGCGCACCAGGAAGTGCTTGCCCAGCATTGCGATGCGCGCATCAATCGGTGGATGGGTGGCGAACCATGACGAGAATGAGAGGGTCTCGGCAAAGCACATATGACTCATGGTCTCCGCATAGAGCCCTGCCAGCCAGGACAGCTCGGCGTGGTTTCGGATCTTGAGCAGGGCCTCGGCCAGGCCAGCGGAGTTGCGCGTGAACTGGACACTTGAGGCATCTGCCAGGAACTCGCGCTGGCGCGAGATCGCCGCCTTGATGAGCCGGCCGAAGAACAGGCCGATATAGCCGATCAGCCAGAGCAGCAGGCCCAGCAGGAACACCTGGAAGATGCCGCCCTTGCGGTCACGGCGCGAGGAAGCTCCACTGTCGGAGGCCAGGCGCATGAGAAAGCCGCCGCACTGGCCAATGGCGAGAATGCCGGCCAGCAGTGCCAGCAGGCGCACATTGAGGCGCATGTCGCCGTTGAGGATATGGCTGAACTCGTGGCCGACCACGGCCTGCAGCTCGTCACGATCAAATGCCTCGAGCGCGCCGGCCGTGACCACCATCACCGTCTGGTCGACGGACAGCCCGGCAACGAACGCGTTGATGCCATGCTCGCGATCCATGACATACAGCGTGGGCGCGGGCACGCCCGAGGCAATGGACATCTCCGCCACGACATTGATGAACTGGCGCTCGGCAGGCACGGTGGTGGCGAAATCAAGACGGCGAGCGCCCATCGACGCCGCCAGGGCCTGGCCCCCGCCGCGCAGGATGAGGTATTCGCGCAGACTGCCGCCGGCAATGATGAACAACGTGCCCACCATCACCTGCAGGCTCCAGTCGTGCCAGAGCCAACTGCCCGCCAGGGAGGCTCCCGTCAGGCGCGAGAGCAACAGCATGCCCACGTTAAGGGCGAGCAGGGTCAGGCCGACGGCCGCCAGAAAATACACAAGCAAACGCCCGGTCTGGCGCCGGGCGTTTGCCTGATGCTCAAAAAAATCCATGGCGCAGGTGGATCAGGACATCAGAACGCGACTTTGACGGGCTGCCGCGCCTGCACATCCGGAATATCGAGCTGTGCCGCCTGCTGGAAACCGAAGGCCCCGGCAATGAAGAAATTGGGGAACTTCTCGCGCTGGATGTTGTACTCCATGACCGCGTCGTTAAAGGCTTGGCGGGCAAAGCCGACCCGGTTCTCGGTGGAGCTCAACTCCTCCATGAGCTGCTGCATGGTCTGGTTGGCCTTGAGATCGGGATAATTTTCCGAGACCGCCATGAGGCGCGACAGCGCACCGCCGAGCATGCCTTCAGCCTGGCCGAGCTTCTCGACCAGCGCCGCACTGTCCGGGGCGCCGGCAACCGCCTTTGCCGCCGCCGACGCCTGGTTGCGCGCCGCGATGACATTGGTGAGGGTGTCCTTCTCGTGCGCCAGGTAGGCTTTGGCGGTCTCCACCAGGTTGGGGATCAGCTCGTAGCGCCGCTGCAACTGCACGTCGATCTGCGCAAAGGCATTCTTGAAGCGGTTGCGCAGCGTCACCAGGCCATTGAAGACGGTGACGAAGTAGACCCCCACCAGGGCCAGCACCCCGAGGAACAGCAGCAGACCAGTCATGCAGATTTCTCCCTAAACGCCTGTCAGCCCAAAGCGGTACAGGCACGCGCCCCGAAAGTAACAGCGGGGGGGCCGGGCGACCAGCCGCCAGGAGGCAAAATTGACAACGGGGTCACAGCGGGGGCCGGACGGCGCCCCCGCCGGCGTCTCAGGCGAAGCTGAACAGGAAGTAGTGGTCCAGCAGCAGGAAGAGGAAGAGCAGGAAGAGATAGGTGATGGAGTACCCGAAAGTCTTCATCGGAATCCGGGGGTCGCTCTGGAACTTGAGGCGGATCGCATAGCCCAGGAAGCCCAGGCCGAGCAGGCTCGAGCCCGCCAGGTAGATCAGGCCGCTCATGCCGGTCAGGTAAGGCAGCAGGCCCGTCAGCAGCAGGATGATGGTGTAAAGCAGGACCGCTGTCTTGGTGAACTCCAGTCCATGCGTGACCGGCAGCATGGGGATGTCAGCCTTGGCGTACTCATCGCGGCGGTGGATGGCCAGCGCCCAGAAATGGGGAGGCGTCCAGGCGAAGATGATGAGCACGAGCAGCAGGGCATGCGGATGCACCTCGTTGGTCACCGCCGTCCAGCCCAGCAGGGGGGGAATGGCGCCGGCCAGGCCACCGATCACGATATTCTGCGGCGTGGCCCGCTTCAGCCAGAGCGTGTAGATGACGGCATAGCCGATCACCCCGAAGAACGTCAGCACGGCCGTCAGCGGGTTGATGAAGAAGGTGAGGATGGCCAGCGACAGCACGCACAGCAGGCCGGCGAAGAACAGCGCCGCCCCGGTGTGCACCCGCCCCTGCACCAGGGGACGATTGCGCGTGCGCGCCATGATGGCGTCGATGCGCTGGTCCATGACCTGGTTGATCACGGCCGAGGACATCATGGCGAGGGCGAGGCCGAGCGAGCCCAGCACGAGCACGCGCAGGGGCACCATGCCGGGAGTGGACAGGAACATGCCGATCACGGCGGTCACCATGAGCAGGGCCACAACGCCCGGCTTGGTCAGATCCCAATAGGCGCGCCAGAGCGGCGCCTCGTTTTTCTCGGCAAGGGTCGTCATGCGTGCTTGCGCTCCTGCACCAGGCTGAAGATGAGGGCGGCCAGTACCTGCAAGAGCAACAGGGCCACGAAATTATGCGCCACCGCCACCGACAGCGGCAGGTGGAAGACCACATTGGATACTCCCAGCGCGACCTGGACCGCCAGCACCAGCGTGATCACGCCGGCAAAGCGCCGGTAGCGCCCCGCCCCGCCCCGCCGCCACAGCAGCAGGGCCAGGAGCAGCAGCACGCCCGTGGCCACGATGGCGCCCAGGCGGTGCGCGACATGAATGGTGAGCTTGGCCGCGGCCTCGAGATGCGGCGCGAATTCATAGGTCGTGCCGGCGTAGGTATGGATGGCAAAGGCCTCGCGCCAGTCGAGAATGCCGACCCAGCCGTCCTGGCATATCGGCAGGCCCGTGCACATGGTCGCGGCGTAGTTGGAGGCGGTCCAGCCGCCGAGGGCGATCTGCGCCACGAGCACGACCAGCGCCAGCACCGTCACCGGCAGCAGCGCGCGCACACCGACATTGCCGGAAGCGCGCAGGAAGGGCGAGAGGCGCAGCGCCAGCAGGAAGAGCGTGGTGAACGTGGCAAAGCCGAAGAGCAGGTGGCCGGTGACCACCGGCGGAAACAGCTTCATGGTCACCGTCCAGGCGCCAAAAGCGCCCTGCAGGCAGACCATCAGCAACAGGAAGACGGCATGGCCTGCCGGCACATCGCTCTCGCCGCGGCGACGTGCCAGCAGGGCAAAGCCCGCCATGAAAATGCAGAGCAGGCCGATGGCCTTGGCGAAATGGCGGTGGATCATCTCCGGCCAGGCCTTGGCCGCCACCAGCGGCTGCTCGGGATAGAGCTCGTTGGCGCGCGCAATGGCCTGCTCGGACAGCGGCACGGTGATGGAGCCATAGCAGGTGGGCCAGTCCGGGCAACCCAGGCCGGCATCGGCAAGCCGGGTCCAGGCCCCGAGGGCGACGACAGTGGCGGTGACCAGCACGCCGATGACGGCCAGGCGCGTCAGCCAGAGACGCGCAAAGGAGTATGAGTTAGCCAATTCGGGAAGCCTTCAAGAGTTTGCGGATATCCTGGAGCACATCCTCCGCCTTCTCGACGGAAGTCTTTTCATCCGCCTCTGGAGGAAAGGACAGCATGATCCAGCCCATGGGATCCATGACATAGAGCTGGCCGGCCCGGCTGGCCGCAGGCACGGCCACCGCAAAGGCCTGGTCGGCAGCGGCGCTTTCGCCCTGGATACGCACGAAGTCGCCAAACTCCTTCTGCAGCAGGGCTTCGGTCGCGGGGGACACCGGGCCGGTCAGCACCAGCAACTGGCGCAGCCGCCCCGATTCCTTGCCGAGCGCCTTGTCGACCTGACGCATCTGGAAAAGCCGGTTGCGGCAGGCAGCATCACACTCCGCCGGCATCACATACAGCAGCCACCAGCTCTCGCCGGCAAAGGCCGCGTCGAGGGGACGGCCGGCCATGTCGCGGGCAGCAAGGGTGGCGAAGGCCACAGGCGGATCGATGAGGCGGCCCTTGTTGGTCTGGCCACCCTGGTACCAGCCCAGGCGGTAGGCCAGGTCGCCAATCAGGAAGGGCACCACGAAGCTCGCCAGCAGGATCAGCAGCAGGCGACGGTTCTTGCGCAACTGCGCGGGAGGCACCGCGGTCGGGGTCAGCTCGCTCATGGCGGGTTCTTGTCCTTGTGGAGGTTCACCGCGAGCAACACCATGAGCACCGCCGCCGCCAGGCTGAACCACTGGAAGGCGTAGGCACGGTGCTTGTCGGGCGGCATGCCGAGACGCACCGCCGGGGTCCACTCGCGGACGAATCCGTCCGGCGCGGCCGCGTCGAGACGGATGATAAAGGGCCGCAATTCTACACCAAGCGACTGAGACAGCTTGGGGATTTCGAGGCGTCCGACGCGCAGCGGGCGCTGCCGGTAATCCGGCTCGCCCACCGTATAGAAGGAAGACGGCAGCGCCAGCCGCCCGCTGAGCCCGGTAGCCCCGGCCGCCGGCAGCACCGGCAGTTGCTGCATGTCGGCGGCGACCGGCACCCAGCCCCGGTTCACGAGAATGGCCTGGCGGTCCCCGGCCGGGAAAAAGGCGGTGTAGACATGAAAGCCGGCACGCGCGCCGCGCGGCTGGTTTTCCAGAAAAATCGTACGGGAATTATCGTAGTGGCCATGGAGGCGCACCGGGAACTCCTCGACATCCGCCCCGCGCGCCAGCACCGCCGGCAAGTCCAGGGGCGGCAAGTCGCGGCGGGCCTCGTAGCGCGCCGTGATCTGCGCCTTCTCGTGGGCGCGCTCCAGCTGCCAGAAAGCCAGACGGATAAAGATGCCGGCCACGGCCAGCGCCAGCAGCACGGCCCAGGTCGGCGCCGACCAGTAGCGGCGGCCCATGGGGAGGCGCAATTGCTTAGAGAGCAGGGACTGCATCAATTACACTCTGCCGACTCGTACCGACCGGACCTTCACAATGTGGATCAAGATTATCGTACTCGCGGCCATGGCGGCGGTACTCGTCAACCTGTTCATCGCGCTGTTCCATCTCTCGCGGGGCGGAGAAGGGGACGCGAAAAAAACGCTGCGCTCGCTGACTTGGCGCCTCGTCATTTCCATCGCGCTGTTCGTGACGCTCTACCTGGCATCCTTCTTCGGACTGATCGCACCCCACGGCCTGCCGCAACCTGTCGAGCCGCCCGCCGTCAGCGCACCGCGCTGAACCGGCCGTTGGCGACTCTAGTGCAACTGCCACGCAGGCGCCATTGAACGCAGGCCTGTCATCGCCCGCCCCCGCTCCACCGGCCCCTGCCGCGCCGGCCGCCACCACAGTGACTCCCTCTCTGCCCAGCCATGACCGGGCATAAAAAAGCCCGGATTGCTCCGGGCTTTTTATTGACTGCTTCAGCTCAGAACCAGTAGACGGCGACGAACAGGAAGAGCCACACCACGTCCACGAAATGCCAGTACCAGGCGGCCGCTTCGAAAGCGAAGTGATTGTCCGGCGTCAGGTGGCCCTTGATGGTACGCACCAGCATGACCGCCAGCATGATCGTGCCGATGGTCACGTGCAGGCCGTGGAAGCCTGTCAGCATGAAGAAGGTGGAGCCATAGATGCCGGACTTCAGGGTCAGGCCCATCTCGGAGTAGGCGTGAATGTATTCCTCGACCTGCAGGCCCAGGAAGACGACACCGAGCGCCACGGTGGCGATCAGGAAGTTGCGCTGCTTGACGCGATCACCGGCCAGCAGGGCGTGGTGGGCGATGGTCAGCGTCACCGACGAAGTCAGCAGCAGCAGGGTGTTGATGAAGGGCAGGCCCCAGGGACTCATGGCCTCGGTCACGCCGCCGCCCGGGGTCTTCACCAGCGGCCACATGGCCTGGAATTCGGGCCAGAGCAGCTCGTGGGTCATGACGCCCTTGCCTTCACCGCCGAGCCAGGGCACGACGAGCCAGCGTGCGTAGAAGAGCGCGCCGAAGAAGGCCGCGAAGAACATGACCTCGGAGAAGATGAACCAGGTCATGCCCTGACGGTAGGAACGGTCCATCTGGGCCGAGTTCATGTTGGACAGGCTTTCCTTGACGGTATCGCCAAACCACTTCCACATGAGAAAGAACACACCAAAGAGGCCGACCGGGAGCAGGAAGTTCAGCGTGCCCTGGTTGCCGGTGCCCTTGGTGACGTCGGTGACGCCGTGGCTCTGGATGACATTGGCGGCGCCAATCACCAGGATGAAGAGGATGAAGGAGCCCAGCATGGGCCACGGGCTGGAAGCCGGCACGTAATAGCTGGTCGGCTTCTGGCCCGGTACCGCGGGGCTGTGATGGTCAGACATTTCGTTGTCTCCCTTGGCGAAGGCTTTATTGTTGTCAGGACGCGGCTTAACGGCTCGCCGTCTGAACCTGATCCGTCAGATTGTAGAACTTGTAGGAGAGCGTCACGGTGGTGATGTGCTCGGGAATGGCCGGGTCGACATAGAAAATCATCGGCATGGCCTTGCCCTCACCCGCCGCGAGACGCTGCTCGCGAAAACAGAAGCACTCTGTCTTCTTTACATATTTGGCCGCTTCACCCGGCGATATGGAGGGCACGGCCCGTCCGGTTACCGCCTGGCTGTCGCGGTTTTTCACGAAGAACATCGTCTTCGTGATCTGGCCGGGATGCACCTGGACCGCCGTGGTCCCCCGGGTGAAATCCCAGGGCAGGGCCTTGTCGGTGTCGACCAGGAACTCCATGGTCAGGGTGCGGCTGTCATCGACTCGCGTGGAGGCGACGGCAGCCTTGGTCGAACCCTTGCCATTGAGGCCGGTCAGCTCGCAGAACGCGTCATAGATCGGCGGCATGAGGAAGACGGCGAACACGAACATGCCGACCACCACCATCCCCAGCCTGAGCAGGAGACGGCGGTTCTTTGCAGCGGTCGACTCGTTGTTCCCGGTATCCGGCTGGCTCATGTGCTTACCCGTGGCGCGACGGCGAGCATCCCTGCCCGCTTTATCGCTTTATTTGACGACCGGCGGCACTTCGAAGGTGTGGTAGGGCGCCGGGCTCGGCACCGTCCACTCCAGGCCTTCCGCGCCTTCCCAAGGCTTGTCACCCACCTTGGGACCCTTCTTGGCGGTCAGCAGCACGGCCAGGAAGAGCAGCTGCGAGAGGCCGAACCAGAAGCCGCCGATGGAAATCCAGAAGTTCAGGTCGGCAAACTGCTGCGAGTAGTCGGCATAGCGACGCGGCATGCCGGCCAGGCCCACGAAGTGCATGGGGAAGAACAGCAGGTTGACCGACAGCAGCGAGTTCCAGAAATGCCACTTGGCCAGCGTCTCGTTGTACATGTGGCCGGTCCACTTCGGCAGCCAGTAGTAGGCGCCGGCGAACATGGAGAACAGGGCGCCGGACACCAGCACGTAGTGGAAGTGCGCCACCACGAAATAGGCGTCCTGGTACTGATAGTCAGCCGGCACGATGGCCAGCATCAGGCCGGAGAAGCCACCGATGGTGAACAGCACCACGAAGGCGATGGCGAACAGCATCGGCACTTCGAAGGTCATCGCCCCCTTCCACATGGTCGCGACCCAGTTGAACACCTTCACGCCGGTAGGCACGGAGATGAGCATGGTCATGTACATGTAGAACAGCGAGCCGGCGAGCGGCAGGCCGGTGGTGAACATGTGGTGGGCCCACACGACAAAGGACAGCAGCGCGATTGACGCCGTGGCATAGACCATGGAGGCGTAACCGAACAGAGGCTTGCGCGCGAAGGTCGGGATGACCGCCGAGACGATGCCGAAGGACGGCAGGATCATGATGTAGACCTCGGGGTGACCGAAGAACCAGAAGATATGCTGGAACATTACGGGGTCACCGCCGCCGGCGGCATTGAAGAAGCTGGTGCCGAAGTGGCGGTCGGTCAGCATCATGGTCACGACACCGGCCAGTACCGGCATCACGGCAATCAGCAGGAAGGCGGTGATGAGCCAGGTCCACACGAACAGCGGCATCTTCATCATGGTCATGCCGGGGGCACGCAGGTTGAAGATGGTGACGACCACGTTGATGGCGCCGAGGATGGAGGAAATCCCCATCAGGTGCACCGAGAAGATGAAGAAGTCGGTGCTGGGCGGGCCATAGGTGGTGGACAGCGGCGCGTAGAAGGTCCAGCCGAAGTTGGGCGCCGGCCCCATGCCCATGATCGACATCACCACCGAGGCGATCAGGATCGTGAAGGCGAAGGGCAGCAGCCAGAAGCTGAACAGGTTGAGGCGGGGCAGCGCCATGTCGGGTGCGCCGATCATCATCGGCACCATCCAGTTCGCGAAGCCGGTGAAGGCGGGCATGATGGCGCCGAACACCATGATGAGGCCGTGCACGGTCGTCATCTGGTTGAAGAAGTCCGGCTGCACCAGCTGCAGGCCCGGGTACATCAGCTCGGCGCGGATCACCATGGCGGCGGCGCCGCCGCAGAGCAGCATGGTGAAGGCGAAGATCAGGTACATCGAACCGATGTCTTTGTGGTTCGAGGTAGTGAACATGCGCTTCCAGAACGGCGGAAGCTCATGGTGGTGATCGTGATGATCGTGGGAAGCGGCGTGACTCATTTCTTTTCTCTCCCCTGATTACTTGGCGACAACGTCAGAAGGCTGCACGAGATCACCCGTGTCATTGCCCCATGCGTTACGCGTGTAAGTGATGACAGCGGCGATTTCCTTGGGCGTCAGCACGCCTTTCCAGGCAGGCATCGCGTTCTTGCCGTTGTTCAGGATATTGATATGGGCCGGAAGCTGGTCCTTCGCGGCGGCAATCTTGGAGCCCTTGAGCGCGGGGAACATCGGCGGCAGGCCGGCACCGGTGACCTGGTGACAGGCGGCGCAGCGGGCGTTGTAGACTTCCTCACCCACCTTGCTGGCTTCGGCGAGGTCCGCGAACTTGTAGTCGACGGAGCTGGCGGCGGCCTTGGCCTCTTCTTCCGCGCGGACCTTGGCGTCCTTCAGCCAGGCATCGAAGTCAGCCTGGGACTTGGCCTCGACCACGATGGGCATGAAGGCATGGTCCTTGCCGCAGAGCTCGGCGCAACGGCCGCGATAGATGCCTTCCTTGCCGACCGGGACGTTGGTCCAGATCTCGTTGATGAAGCCCGGGATGGCGTCGCGCTTGAGCGCGAAGTCGGGCACCCACCAGGCATGGATCACGTCGTCGGAAGTGACGAGAAAGCGCACCTTCTTGCCGGTCGGGATCACCAGGGGCTTGTCGACCTCAAGCAGGTAGTTGGGATGGGCGGCAAAGTCGGGCGTATTGGTGAAGCCCTTGCCCTGGCGCTCGTACTGCTCACGCGGCGTGGACAGCACGGACAGGAAGCCGAGCCCCACATCCTTGGTGTCGCCGTAGGTGAGGTACTCGTAATGCCACTTCCACTGCGAACCCGTGACGCGCACCGTGAGGTCGGCCTCGCCGGTATCGTCCATGGCAATCAGCACCTTGGTCGCAGGCACGGCCATGACGATCAGGATGATGAAGGGAATCACCGTCCAGATGACTTCCACGAGGGTGCTTTCATGGAAATCGGCAGGCTTGACGCCCTTGGACTTGCGGTGATGGAAGATGGAATAAAACATCATCCCGAAAACACCGACGCCGATAGCGACGCAAATCCACAGCATGAACCTGTGAAGCTGGAAAACTTCCTGACTAATCTCCGTGACACCCGGCGTCATGTCGAGCTGGGTTGCCATGGCCGTAGAGGCCAGCACCAGGGTAGCCATGGCTACGCCGGCACGGAAGATAAGAGATGACCGCATGCGTCTACTCCCGTTTGTTCAGCAGGCCTCGTGTTTTCGGACCTGCTTCTTTATATGACCGGACTTGTGGCCCAGCCTTACCCGTAACAGCAATCCGGCATGTGGAAATCCGATCCGCATGCCTTGGGCGGCCCTTGCAACGTCGTGTCAGCTTTGGAACAGCAGACTGTTTTTAGAGTCCAACAGGAAGGGAACCACCCCTGGCGGGGACATACCCCTGAACCCGCCAGATACCGCCGCGCTAATTTATGGGCTGACCCCCCGCCCTGTCCAGACAGAAAGGGCCTTTCGCGGGGGTTTTTTCGGGTGCGGCCACCGTTCCGGCCCGGCGCAAACCACCGCCCCGTCCCACTGCCCGGAGCCAGCAGCGGGGCCCGGTGCAATGCTCAGTCCGCCGTGGACGAAGCCAGCAGCAGGGCCTGCACCTCGGCAAGCTCGGCGCGCGAGCGGTGCAGGTAGTTGGCCAGGACCAGGGAATGGTTGGCGAAGATCCCGAAGCCGGAGCCATTAAGTATCACGGGGCTCCACAAGGGCTGCTGAGTCGCCTCCAGCTCATGAATGGCCGCCCGCAAGCCAAGATCGGCATGGCGCGCCGCCAGCAGGCCGGCAAAGTCGAGCTCGGCCGCCTTGAGCAGGTGCAGCAAGGCCCAGGCACTGCCACGGGCCTCGAAGAAGACATCATCGACCTGGGCCCAGGAAGTGGCGGGCACCTGCTCGGTACCGGGCGCCACCACGGCACGACTGGCGAGGCTGGTGGCCTGGGCGGCATTGAGGCGGGAAGCCAGGTCATCAAGGCGCTCCTGCGTCACCTGCAGCCAACGCTGCAACTGGACGTCGCGCATGGCCACGTCCTTCCCGTCGGGCCCGGCAAGCCGGAGGGCGTGGCGCTGCAGGGCAGCACGCCCGCGCACCAGCTCGCCCTCGACGGACGGCATGGCCCAGGCATCCGGCGCCACGCCAAAGGCGGACGCCACCTCGGTGAGTTCAGGCGCCAGCGGGGGCAGCAAGGGATCCCGGGCCACCGGCGCCTGCATGATGAGGCTGAGGTCGCGAAGCTGGTGCAGGACGCCGCGCTCCCAGGCGGGCAGGTCATCAATGAGGCTGCCCGGGGGCAGGAGGTCATTGTCGAGATAGCCACCGGGCTTTTCGGCCAGCCCGCCGGCCAGACGCTCCAGCACCTTCACGAGGACCAGGCCCGGACGCCCCGCGTCCGGCGCCGCCGGCTGCACCGAGAACATGGCCGGCTCGCGGCTCCAGTACCCGCCCAGCGCAAGCACCGCCAATAGAAGAAGGAACAGGAGCACCAGCAAGGGAGAAAGGAGGTTGCCCGGACCCAGCCGCTCGCGGACTTGGTCCCAGCGCCAGATCAGCCTGCTCTGCCAGCCATCCATCGTGTTCTGCAACCCTGGAGCCGGCAGGGAAATTCGGGAGGGGTGTCGTGTCCGCCGGCTGTGACCGATTCTACACATAGCGCCAGCCGGGCATAAGTCGCCGCGAAGCCGGGCAGTAGACGGTGGTAATTTCAGCCCGGGCTTTCTAGTATCCCGTCCCCATGACCATTCCCCTGCTTTTCATGGCTGGCGCCCTGCTCCTCGGGCTCCCGGGCTGCTGGCTGCTGCTTCGGCCCAGCCGTGCCGCCCTTGCCGGCGCCGTCCTCCTGCTCGCCCTGGCCACCGCCCTGGGCTATGCCGCCATCCGGCTCTGGCAGGAAGTCCCGCCGCCCGCTCCCGCCTTCAGGCTGGAGGCGCCGGCCGGCCATTTCCAGACCGTGACCCCGGCGGCGCTTCCGGCTGCCCTGGCCGCCAGCCGAGGGCGGCCGGTCCTGCTGGAGTTCTACGCCGACTGGTGCCCGAGCTGTATCGTCTGGAAACAGGAAGTCTTCAGCCGTCGCGATGTGCAGGCCGTCCTCGCCCCCGTGGTACTGCTGCAGATAGACGCCA
>JAJFBF010000025.1 GCA_020697295.1 Moraxellaceae bacterium
CGTGGCGGTCAGCGTGCCATCCGCCAGGCGCGCGCGCAGGGTGGCGCCCACCGGAACATCGCGCACCGAGCGCAACACCTGCCCGTCGTGTTCGAGGATGGCATAGCCCCGTGCCACGATGGCGAGCGGGCTGGCCAGCTGCGCGCGTTCGCCCAGATGGCCGAGCTGCGTCTGCCGCTCCCGCAGTTGCTGGCGCAGGGCCTGCAGCAGTCGGGTGTCGAGTTGCCGCACCTGCTGCTGCAGCGCCGGCAGTCGCTGGCCTGGCTGCTGGCCGCGCAAGCGTGCGAGCAAAGAGTGCAATTGCGCCTGGCGGGCCCGCAGGCCCTGCTCACGGGCGCGGCGCAGGCGCAGCTCGAGGTCGTCGAGGCGCTGCGCGAGATCGCGCAGGCGCTGGCCGGGATGGCGCAGCCGCGCGCGCAGGTGGGCCAGTTCACGCGTGCTGTGCTGCAGGCGAACCTGCAGGGCGCGGGTAAGGAGCAGCTCGAAGCCTTCAAGGCTGCCCAGCAATTCCTCGCCGTCCGGGCTCAGCAGCTCGGCCGCGGCGGAGGGCGTGGGGGCGCGCACGTCGGCCACAAAGTCGGCAATGGTGAAGTCGGTTTCGTGGCCGACCCCGGTCACCACCGGCAGCCGGCTCGCGGCAATGGCGCGCGCCACGCTCTCTTCATTGAAGGCCCAGAGGTCTTCGAGGGAGCCGCCGCCGCGGGCGAGCAGGATGACATCGAACTCCGACTGCGCATTGGCGCAGGCGAGGGCACGCACGATGGCCGGGGCCGCCTCCGTGCCCTGCACCGGCACCGGCAGGATCGTCACCGGCAGGCCGGGAAAGCGGCGCCCGAGCACGGAAAGGATGTCGCGGACGGCAGCGCCCGTGGGCGAGGTGATGACAGCGATGTGACGGGGTGGCACGGGCAGCTCGCGCTTGCGCTCGGCGGCGAACAGCCCCTCTTCCTGCAGGCGCAGGCGCAGCAGGTCGAAGGCGCGGCGCAGGGCGCCGAGGCCGGCCTCCTCCATGGAATCCACAATGAGCTGGTAGTCGCCGCGCGGCGCGTAGAGGCTGAGGCGGGCCTTCACCAGCACCTGCTGGCCGTTCTTGGGCGTAAACCGCAGGAAGCGGTTATTGCCGCGGAACATGGCGGCCCGGATCTGCGCTCCGGCATCCTTGAGCGTGAAATACAGGTGCCCCGACGAGGGCTGTGAGAGATTGGAAATCTCCCCCTCCACCCAGAGATTGGGGAAGCTGCCTTCGAGCAGGTCGCGCACCTGGTCGTTGAGCAGGGTCACGCTGAGGATGTGGCGGGTGGCGGTCATGGGGGGAGGGGGCCGTGGAGATGGCGCCATTCTAGCGCCCTCCGGGCCATGAGGTACTGCCCGACGTGCCCGAACGGGCTAAACTCGCCAGCTTTTGAAGGCCGGGAAGGCAGTGTCATGGCACGAGGGATTTGGCTGGGGATAGGGGTGCTCGCGCTGGTGCTGACGGCCTGGCTTTGCCGGGACCGTTTCAGCGTGGCGGTGGGGGCGGCCATTCCAGCCGCGCATCCGGCCGCTCCGGTCGACGTGCTGTATAGCTGGACCGACCCGCAGGGGGTGACCCACTACGAGCAGGACGCCGGGCAGGGCCGGCGCCTGCAGTACGACGGCAGCCGCATCACACCACTGGCGCCGGTGGATCCCGGCCTCTCGGGACGGGTACGTGAGGCGGCCGGTGGCGCCGCCGCTCCTGCCGGGTCCAGCGATACCAGCGCCGGGGCCGCGCCGCAGGGCAGCACCATGCTGCGCGGGTTGCGCGCGGAAATGGAGGCAAATGCCCGCCAGATGCAGGAGGCGCGTGCCGCCCAGCGCGGCCTCTGAGGGTGCCCGGGCGCCCGCTCGCCCTTCTTGCCCTGTTGTCCGGGGCAGGCCTGTGCGACGGTAGCCCGGAGTCCAGCCGTCGGCGGTGGTGATGGCGCTACCCGGTCTGCCGAAGCGGCGCCAGCCTTCCTCGCCTCGCCTCGCCTCGCCTCGCCCCAAGCCGGCTCGCTGCGGCCCGTCCAGATTCCAGGAGCTCTCCCATGCGCATGCTGTCCCTGCTCATCACCCTCGGTATCGTCGCCTGGCTGGTCTATAGCCAGTTTGGCAGTGGCGGAGCGGGCCAGGCGGCCCAGGCGCCCCAGGTCCAGGCCAAGCAGAAGGCGGCGGCCGTGGATGCCCAGGTCCAGGACCAGTTTGCCCGTCAGGCCGAGCAACTGTCCCGGATGGAAGGCGGGGAAGCGCCCGTCCAGCCCTGATGCGCGACTTCGGTTCATCCCGGGCTCCCTTTCCTCTATAATCGCGCCCTTCCTTTTTCCAGCCCGCCCGGGTGGCCCCATGCTTGATATCGTTCAGGATGCACTCACGTTTGATGACGTCCTCCTGTTGCCGGCCTATTCCGACGTCCTGCCCAAGGATGTCAGCCTCAAGACCCGCATTACGCGCGCCATCGACCTGAACATTCCCCTGGTGTCCGCCGCCATGGATACCGTCACCGAGGCGCGCATGGCCATCGCCATCGCCCAGGAAGGCGGCATCGGCATCCTGCACAAGAACATGGACATCCTGGCCCAGGCCACCGAAGTCCGCCGCGTCAAGAAATACGAGGCGGGCATGGTCAAGGATCCCATCACCGTGAGCCCCGACACCACCGTCGGCCACCTGATCGAGATCACCAAGGCCAACCGCATCTCCGGCGTGCCGGTGGTGGTCGGTAATGACCTCGTCGGCATCGTCACCAGCCGCGACCTGCGCTTCGAAACCAAGCTTGACCTGCCGGTGTCGGCGATCATGACGCCGAAGGACAAGCTCGTGACCGTGAAAGAGGGCGAGTCCCACGAGCGCATCAAGGAGCTGCTGCACGAGCGCCGCATCGAGAAGGTGCTGGTGGTCGACGATGCCTTCCGGCTCAAGGGGCTCATCACCGTCAATGACTTCCGCAAGGCCGAGCTCTATCCCATGGCCTGCAAGGATGACCAGGGCCGCCTGCGCGTCGGCGCCGCGGTCGGCACCGGTGCCGAAACCGAGGCGCGCGCCGAGGCGCTCATCGACGCCGGCGTCGACCTGCTCGTGGTCGACACCGCCCACGGCCACAGCCGTGGCGTGCTCGACCGCGTGGCCTGGATCAAGAAGAATTACCCGCACATGCAAGTGATCGGCGGCAACATCGCCACCGCCGACGCCGCTCTCGCGTTGCTCGACGCCGGCGCCGACGCTGTCAAGGTCGGCATCGGTCCGGGCTCCATCTGCACCACGCGTATCGTCGCCGGCATTGGCGTGCCGCAGATTTCCGCCATCGACAACGTCGCGCGCGCGCTCAAGGGCCAGATTCCCGTGATCGCCGACGGCGGCATCCGTTTCTCCGGTGATATCGCCAAGGCCATTGCCGCCGGCGCCAGCGTGATCATGGTGGGCTCGCTGCTCGCCGGCACCGAGGAAGCGCCCGGCGAGGTTGAGCTGTTCCAGGGCCGCTACTACAAGGCCTACCGTGGCATGGGGTCGCTGGGCGCCATGTCGCAGCGCGGCGGCGGCAGCGCCGACCGCTATTTCCAGGATGCCGCCGCCGGCGTCGAAAAGCTGGTGCCGGAGGGCATTGAAGGCCGCGTGCCCTACAAGGGCCCGATGAGCGGCATCGTGCACCAGCTCATGGGCGGCCTGCGCTCCTCGATGGGTTACACCGGTTCCGCCGACATCGAGACCATGCGTTCGCGTCCCAAGTTCGTGAAGATCACCTCGGCCGGCATGAAGGAATCGCATGTGCACGATGTGACCATCACCAAGGAAGCGCCCAACTACCGCATTGGTTGAGTGAGCAACGCAATCTGATTCACGCGACGGGGCTGACGCCCCGTTCGCTTTTTCCGGAAGACCGACGATGAGCCAGCACGACATCCATGCCCACCGCATCCTGATCCTGGATTTCGGTTCCCAGTATTCGCAGCTGATCGCCCGCCGCGTGCGTGAAATTGGCGTGTACTGCGAGTTGCGCGCCTTCGACATGAGCGATGACGAGATCCGCGCCTTCAATCCGCGTGGCATCATCCTTTCCGGCGGCCCGGAAACCGTGACCCTGGCCGACACCCCGCGCGCGCCGCAGGCGGTGTTCGAGCTCGGCGTGCCGGTGCTGGGCATCTGCTACGGCATGCAGACCATGGCGCAGCAGCTGGGTGGCCGCGTCGAGTCCTCCGAGATGCGCGAGTTCGGCTATGCCGAGGTCACGCTGTCCGAGCACAACGCGGAAGAGCAGGTGAAGGTGTCTGTTCGCTCGCCGCTGCTCGAGGGTATCGAGGACCGCATTGACAACCTCGGTCGTCCCATTCTCGACGTCTGGATGAGCCACGGCGACAAGGTCACCGCCATGCCTGCCGGATTCCGCGTCGTCGCCGGCACGGCGAGCTGCCCCATCGCCGCCATGGCCTGCGAGGACAAGCATTTCTACGGCGTGCAGTTCCACCCCGAGGTCACCCACACCCACCAGGGCGGCCGCATCCTCGAGCGTTTTGTGCGCCAGATCTGCACTTGCGAGGCGCTGTGGACGCCGGCCAACATCATCGAGGACGCCATCCGCACCGTGCGCGCCCAGGTGGGCGAGGACAAGGTCCTGCTCGGCCTTTCCGGCGGCGTGGATTCCTCGGTCGTGGCCGCGCTCCTGCACCGCGCCATCGGTGACAAGCTCACCTGTGTGTTCGTCGACAACGGCCTGCTGCGCCTGCATGAAGGCGACCAGGTCATGGCCATGTTCGCGCGCAACATGGGCCTGAACGTGATCCGCGTCGATGCCGAGGCCGAGTTCCTTGGTCATCTTGCCGGCGTCAGCGATCCCGAGGCCAAGCGCAAGATCATCGGCAAGACCTTTATCGATGTGTTCGACCGCGAGGCCACCAGGCTGCAGGGCGTCAAGTGGCTGGCCCAGGGCACCATCTATCCGGATGTCATCGAGTCCGCCGCCAGCAAGACCGGCAAGGCCCACGTCATCAAGTCGCACCACAACGTCGGTGGCCTGCCGGCGGACATGCAGTTCAAGCTCGTCGAGCCGCTGCGGGAGCTGTTCAAGGACGAGGTGCGCCGGATCGGGCTCGAGCTCGGTCTGCCTTACGACATGGTCTATCGCCATCCCTTCCCGGGCCCGGGCCTGGGCGTGCGCATCCTCGGTGAAGTGAAGAAGGAGTACGCCGAGATCCTGCGCGAGGCCGATGCCATCTTCATCGAGGAGCTGCACAAGGCCGACTGGTACCACAAGACCTCCCAGGCCTTTGCCGTGTTCGTCCCGGTGAAGTCGGTGGGTGTGGTGGGGGACGGCCGTCGCTACGAGTGGGTGATCGCCATTCGCGCCGTGCAGACCATCGATTTCATGACTGCGCACTGGGCGCCGCTGCCCTATGAGCTGCTGGGCAAGGTCAGCAACCGCATCATCAACGAGATCGCGGGCGTGTCGCGCGTGGTCTACGACGTCTCCGGCAAGCCGCCGGCGACCATCGAGTGGGAATAGGAGCCTGCCCCGGCAGGACGCTCTGTCTCATTCCGGTCGGGATGGCTCCCGGCCTGCCGAAATAGACATCAAGTCCGCGCCGGCGCCAGCCCTTCCCTTTTTCGATCAGAGCGAAGGCCCGATCCATGAGTGCGCAAGCCAGGCTGGAGAACGCGGAGGCCGCCGTCCTCGAGCTCTCCCTGTTCTTTATCCGGCACTCCCTGCCGTACTGGCCGGCGCAGCTGGCGCCGGTGCTGCAGGCGCTGCGCGCGCTGGACGGGGGGAAGGCGCTCGACACCTGGGCCCGCCTGCCGCTCATGGGTGAGCACGGTCTCCTGCAGCTGCGCCTCAGCTACGGGGCCGGCTATCGCGCGGCCGACCTCGATGCCGAACAGCGCCATTTCGAGCGCCTCCTGCAGCAGGCGCTGGACACCATTCACAATTTGCGCCTTTATCTCAAGTCCGGGGTCAGCCGTCCCCTGCTCGAGATCCTGCCCGACCGCCCGCTATGAGCGCCGACTTCAGCCCTGCCGACGAAGCCTTCATGCGCCGTGCCCTCGAGCTTGCCCGGGGGGGCGAGGCGCTGGGTGAAGTGCCGGTGGGCGCGGTCGTGGTGGCCAATGGCGAGATTGTCGCGGAAGGCTTCAATGCCCCTGTCAGTCGCCATGACCCCACGGCCCATGCCGAGATCCTGGCACTGCGGGCAGCGGCGGCGGCGCAGTCCAATTACCGGCTGGAAGGCGCCACGCTTTATGTGACGCTGGAGCCCTGCACCATGTGCGTGGGTGCCCTCGTGCACGCCCGCGTGGCGCGGGTGGTGTTCGCGGCGACCGAGCCCAAGGCGGGCTCCCTCGTCAGTGCGCGCCGCCAGCTCGAGAGCGGCTATTACAATCACGTCTTTGCCTGGCAGGGCGGCCTGCTGGCAGATGACGCCGGCGCCATGCTCTCGGCGTTTTTCCGCCGGCGCCGCGCCGAGCAGAAGGCCGGGGCCGGCAATTCCACGAACGGGGCGGGCCTTCCGCCCACTCCCTTTTCCGCAATGGAGTCTGAATGATGAACGAGCGTGTCCGCCTCGAGGTTCGGGATGAAGTCGCCTACGTCACCCTGGTGCGTGTCGACAAATACAATGCCCTCGACTGGGAAATGCTCTGCGCGCTGGTTGATGCCGCGGAAACGATCGGCGCCGACAAGTCGGTCCGCGCCGTCATCATCCAGGGCGAGGGCAAGGCCTTCTGCAGCGGCCTTGATTTCCCGTCGTTCACCAAGCAGCCGATGCGCATGGTGCGCGGCTTTTTGAAGTACGGCGTCAAGACCACCAACCTCTTCCAGGAAGTGGCCTGGTGCTGGCGTCGCCTGCCGGTGCCCGTGATCGTCGTGCTGCATGGCTACTGCTACGGTGGCGGCCTGCAGATCGCCCTGGCGGCGGATTTCCGTTTCACCACCCCCGATTGCGAATTCTCCATCCTGGAAGCCAAATGGGGCCTGGTGCCGGACATGACGGGTACGGTCACCCTGCGCGAACTGCTGCCCATGGACCAGGCCAAGCTCCTCACCATGACCGGCCGCATGTTCACTGGTGAGGAAGCGCGCCGTCTCAATCTCGTCACCGAAGTCAGCGCCGATCCGCTCGCCACCGCCGAGGCGCTGGTGGCGGAAATCAGGACGCGTTCCCCGGATGCCGTGGCGGCGACCAAGCAGCTGTTCCAGGAAACCTGGGTGGCCGGCGTACGCCGCGCCTTCTCGCGCGAGTCCCGCATCCAGCTGGGTCTGCTCATGGGCAAGAACCAGAAGATCGCCGTCGATTCCAACTTCAAGAAGCAGAAGCCCGAGTTCCTGCCCCGCAAGTGACGGGGCTTGTGGTCGCCGTTCCGGGGGCAATCCCCGACAACTGGTGCCCTGCTATCAGCTAAAAAAATGCCGGCAGTTCAGGCTGTGGAAGAACCTTGGCAGTCTGAGTTGCCGGCATTTTTTATGGGAGGGTGACGCCTTTGCACGAGCGTGCTCCTGGGCTCAGGTTTTTTTCAGGTGTTGGGTCAGGAAGCGGTCCAGGGTATTGGCGAAGGCCATGCGGTCCTGCTGGCTGAAAGTGGCCGGCCCCCCTACCTGGACCCCGCTGGCGCGCAACTCCTCCATGAAGTTGCGCATGGTGAGGCGCTGGCGGATGTTGTCTTCCGAATAGAAGGTGCCGCGCGGATTCAGGGCAAAGGCCTTTTTCTCGACGACCTTGGCGGCCAGGGGGATGTCGGCGGTAATGACGAGATCGCCCGGCAGGATCAGTTCCACGATGCGGTCGTCGGCCACATCAAAGCCGGCCGGCACCTGCACCGACTTCAGCCACGCCACCTGGGGGACGGGAATGTAGCGGTTGGCGACGAGGGTACAGGTCACTTGCCGCTTCTCGGCCGCGCGGAACAGGATGTCCTTGATGGGAGTGGGGCAGGCGTCGGCATCCACCCAGACCTGCACCTGCCGACTGTCGGTCATGGCAGGGCGCTCCACTGCCGCAGGCGAGTCTCCACAAAGCCGCGGATGGTTTCAGGAAGGCCTGCCCCGGCGCTGCCAAGCTCACGGAGCAGCCGGGCGGGATCGGGGGCCTTGCCCGGGGTCAGCAGGGGCGAGCCCTTGTGGCCCAGCCCGTCGGCATCGCCCGCATCCACGGCCTGGTGCGTAAAACCCTGGCCGAGCTGCCAGCTGAGCGACTGCTCGGCCAGGGGTTTGTCATAGCACAGCTGGAAGGCCTCAATGCCGGTCCCGGCCCGTATCCAGACGATGAGGTCCATGTGCTCGGCGGTAAACCAGCGGCGCTGCAGGCCCGACGCGGCGGGGGCGGCAGCGGGCAGTTCGGTAAAGATGGCGGGTGTTGTGGTGTTCATGGCGACGCGTGATGCACAGGCTGGCGGTGGCTGAATGGCGGAGTCAAAGCCCCGCGACCGGAAACAGCGGGCATATATAGCAAAAAGCCCCGCTCTGGCGGGGCTTTTCTTCCTGCGGGCAGGCCAGCGCTTACTGGATCGCCCGGCGGGACTGGCTGTTGAGGGCCACGCGGTTGTCGTTGGCTGCCGTGGTGGCGAGCACGAGGGCATCGTAGTAGCGGCGGACCTGCTGGACATAGTGCAGGGCCTGGCCCACGGGAATGTTGCGGCCCTGCTGGCGGGCCTCCTGGGCCATCTCGCGGAGGTGATGGCTCACAACCAGCCACTTGGTGCTGTCCTCGCCTTCCCGGGTCGCGCGCTTGCGGGCACGGTCGATGTAGCCCGGTCCCATGTTGTAACTGGCCAGGGCCATCCAGGTGCGGTCCGGCTCGGGTACGGAGGCCAGGTTGTCCACGATCATCTTGTAGTAGGCCGCGCCGCCCCGGATGCTCTGCGGGACGCTGGTGCGGTCCTCCACGCCCATGAAGCTGGCGGTGTCATTGGTCAGCATCATGATGCCCTGGACGCCCGTGGGCGAGATGGCCGACGGTTCCCAGTGCGATTCCTGGTAGGCGATGGCGGCAAGCAGGTGCCAGTCCATGCCATGGTTGCTGGCATTCTTCATGAAGAGCTTCTGGTAGCGCGGCAGGCGCTGGGCCATGTCGCGCTGGAAGGTCCGCAGCGAGTAGGGGTCGAAGGTGTTGCCCTGGCTGTAGAAGGCCACGAGCTTGCCGAGGGTGCCGTCGGCCTGCTTGCGGGCCAGGAAGCCCTGGGCAGCGTTGTAGAGGCTGCGGTCGCGGGTCTTCAGGAAGGCCCAGGCCAGCTCACTGTATTCCTGGAGGTTGAGCGCCACGCCGACATTGGGGAAGAGCGAGCGGCGCGCATCGAATTCGCTGGAGTTGAGGGCGGCGTAGTCGAGGTCGCCATTGTCCACGCGCTCGATCAGCGCCAGCGGGTCGGTATCCTCGAACTCGATGACCTGGATGTCGGAGCGCCAGCGGGTCAGTGCCTTGAGGCGCTCGGCCTCTGTGGAGCCGGCGAGGGCACCGATGCGGGCGGCGCCCAGGGCGTCGAAGCTGGCCGGCAGCGGGCGGTTCAGGCGCTGCACGAGCTGCTCGCTGACCGCCATATAGGGGCTGGCGGAACGCAGGCGGGTCAGGCGGGCGTCATCGGAGGCCAGGCCGGAGATGGCGATGTCGGTCTGGTTGAGGCGGATGGCGTTCAGCACGCCTTCGGTGGAGCCGGCGTCCTCCAGTACCAGGCGCACGCCCAGTTCCTCGGCAAAGAGCCGGGCCAGCTCGTACTGCAGGCCACGGGTACCGTTGGAGGTGGTGTGGAAAGTGGTGGGGCCGCTGACGCCGGTGACGACCAGTTCACCGCGCTGCTGCACCTGCTGCAGGGAAGTGGTGGTCGGCTGCAACTGGAATACGGCGAAGAGCAGGACACCCAGCAGACCCGCGCGCACAAAGTGGCGGGGCTTGAATCGGGTGCGCAGCGGCTGTGCGTGCAACGCCTTGATGACGCTGGACATGCCTAAGTACCTCTTTCGGTTTACCGTTTATCAATCGATAACTACTGCAGACGTCATCGACCGTTTTAGCGTTTACCCTTGGGGGTGTTTCGGTAGCCAGGGGGCTCACCAACGCGTTGTACTGCCTGTATGGACAGGCTTTTGTCGCTAGGTTGAGCGAAATTTATCGACCCCGTCACACTATGTCTATAGCTGATCTCTCAAAACTTGCCGAGATTGTCTGACAATCACTAGCCGCGGCGACGGTTCGCGGCTACCTGCCGGTGTCCTGAAACCCGCGACTCCAGTATGATTGCGGCCTTTTCCGGCGGCCCGAAAACCGGTTATCGCGTGACCCGCCGTTCAGCGGTTAGTCCGCACGGAATACCCCTTTCCTCCCATTCGAGAGACCCGACATGCTGATCCTGCCTGGCTCCCTGGCGCTTTCCTCCTTCCGACAGAACCGGCTGCTGCGCAGCCTGCAGGCGCTGTTGCCGGAGGTTAAGGGGGTTTCGGCCCGCTTCCTCCACCTCGTCGACGGCGAGGTGGCGGCGGGCGAGGCGCGGGCGCACCTGGAATCCTTGCTGGAGTATGGCGAGCCTTTCGCGGGCCCGGCCGGCGGCGAGCTGTTCCTGGTGGTGCCGCGTCCGGGCACGATCTCGCCGTGGTCGTCCAAGGCGACTGACATTGCCCACAACTGCGGCCTCGCCGGCGTACGGCGCATCGAGCGCGCCACGGCCTTCTATATAGAGGGTGGTCCTTTTGCCGCGGCGCAGCGCCGGATCATTGCCGATCGCCTGCATGACCGCATGACTCAGGCCGTGCTGGCGAGCGAGGCGGAGGCCGCGGTGCTGTTCCGCGTCGAGGCGCCGCGGCCGCTGGCCACGGTCGATATCCTGGGGGGCGGGTGCGAGGCGCTGGCGCTGGCCAATCGCGAGCAGGGCTTTGCGCTTTCCGGGGATGAGATCGACTACCTCGTCGAGAGTTTCCGCGCCTTGGGCCGCAATCCCACCGACGTCGAGCTGATGATGTTCGCGCAGGCGAACTCCGAGCATTGCCGCCACAAGATCTTCAATGCGAGCTGGGTCATCGACGGCCAGGACCAGGACCGCTCCCTGTTCCAGATGATCAAGAACACCTATGCACAGGCGCCGGCCAACATCCTGTCCGCCTACAAGGACAATGCCGCCGTCATCAACGGCCATGAAGCCGCGCGCTTCTTCCCGGCGCCGGCCAGCCACCAGTACGGCTATTCCACCGAAGATGTGCACATCCTCATGAAGGTGGAGACGCACAACCATCCCACCGCCATCTCCCCCTTTCCCGGCGCCTCCACCGGCTCCGGCGGCGAGATCCGCGACGAGGGCGCGACCGGTCGCGGCGGCAAGCCCAAGGCGGGTCTCAGCGGCTTCACCGTATCCAACCTGAAGATCCCCGGCTTTGTGCAGCCCTGGGAGCGGGATTACGGCAAGCCCGGCCGCATCGTCTCCGCGCTCGACATCATGATCGAAGGCCCGCTGGGCGGCGCCGCCTTCAACAACGAATTCGGCCGCCCCAATCTCTGCGGCTATTTCCGCAGCTTCGAGATGAGCGTGAACGGCCTAGAGGGCGCGGAAGTCCGTGGCTACCACAAGCCCATCATGATCGCCGGCGGTTACGGCAACATCCGCGGCGGGCATGTGCAGAAGAACCCGATCCAGCCCGGCGACCGGCTGATCGTGCTCGGCGGGCCGGCGCTGCTCATCGGCCTGGGCGGCGGCGCGGCATCGAGCATGGCCAGCGGCACCAGCACCGAAAGCCTCGACTTTGCCTCGGTGCAGCGCGACAACCCCGAGATGGAGCGGCGTTGCCAGGAAGTCATCGACGTCTGCTGGGCCATGGGCGACGACAACCCTATCGTGTCCTTGCACGATGTCGGCGCCGGCGGCATCTCCAATGCCATGCCGGAGCTCGTGCACGAGCACGACCTTGGCGCCCGTCTCAACCTGCGCGCGATTCCCAATCTCGAGCCCGGCATGCGTCCGGTCGAGGTCTGGTGCAACGAGGCGCAGGAGCGCTATGTGCTGGCGGTGTCGCCGGACCGTCTTGCCGAGTTCGAAGCCATTTGTGCGCGCGAGCGCTGCCTTTACGCGGTGCTGGGCGAGGCGACCGAGGTGAAGCAGCTGAAGGTGGAAGACCCGCATTTCGGCAACCACCCGGTCGACATGCCGATGCAGGTGCTGCTCGGCAAGACGCCGCGCATGACGCGCACCGTCACCCGGCAGGCGCTGCCGCAGCAGGCTTTCGACCTCGCCGGCGTGACGCTGGCCGAGGCCGCTGACCGGGTACTGCGCCTGCCGACCGTGGCCAGCAAATCCTTCCTCATCACCATCGGCGACCGCTCCATCACCGGCCTGGTGGCGCGCGAGCAGATGGTCGGCCCCTGGCAGGTGCCGGTCGCCGATTGCGCCGTCACCGCCACCGGCTTCCAGGCTACCGTGGGCGAGGCCATGGCCATGGGTGAGCGCACACCGCTCGCGCTCATCGACGCGGCCGCCTCCGCGCGCATGGCGGTGGGGGAAGCCCTCACCAATATCGCCGCCAGCCGCATTGCCGCCCTCGCCGACATCAAGCTGTCCGCGAACTGGATGGCCGCCGCCGGTTATGGCAAGGAAGACGAGAATCTTTTTGACGCCGTGCGCACCGTGGGCATGGAACTGTGTCCCGCGCTCGGCATCGCCATTCCCGTGGGCAAGGATTCGTTGTCCATGCGCACGGTCTGGGACGACGCCGGCGAGAAGAAGGCCGTGACCGCGCCGCTTTCGCTCATCATCACCGCCTTCGCCCCCGTCACCGACATCCGCCAGACCCTCACGCCGCAGCTGCGCGCCGACCTGGGCGACAGCGTGCTCATGCTGGTCGACCTGGGCCTCGGCCAGAATCGCCTGGGCGGTTCGGCGCTGGCGCAGGTGTATGGCGCCATCGGCGATGTCGCGCCTGATCTCGACAAGGCCGAGTTGCTGAAGGCCTTCTTTGAGGGCATCCAGCGCATCAACGGCGAAGGCCGCCTGATCGCCTATCACGATCGCAGCGACGGCGGGCTTTTTGCCGCGGTCTGCGAGATGGCCTTTGCCGGCCGCACCGGGGTGGCGCTGGAGCTCGATGGCGCCGACCTGCTGCCGCGGCTGTTCAACGAGGAGCTGGGCGCCGTGCTGCAGGTGCGCCGCGGTGATATCGACGCGGTCAGGGCCGCTTTCGCGGGTTCCGCGCTCGCGGCCGGCGTCAGCATCATCGGCACGCTCGCCGCCGATGATCGCCTGGTGATTCGTGCCGGTGGCCAGGAAGTATTCGCGGCAAGCCGTGCCGCGCTGCAGAAAACCTGGGCCGAGACCAGCTACCGCATCCAGGCGCTGCGCGACAATGCCGACTGCGCCGAGCAGGAGTACGCGCGCCTGGACGATGCCGGCGACCGTGGCCTGTCGGTGTCGCTCAGCTATGACGTCAACGAAGATGTCGCCGCGCCCTATATCGGCAAGGGCATTCGTCCGGCCGTGGCGGTGCTGCGCGAGCAGGGCGTCAATGGTCAGATCGAGATGGCGGCGGCTTTTGACCGCGCCGGATTCCGCGCGGTTGACGTGCACATGAGCGACATCATCAGTGGCCGGATTTCGCTCAAGGATTTCCAGGGGCTGGTCGCCTGTGGCGGCTTCTCCTACGGCGACGTGCTCGGCGCCGGTGGCGGCTGGGCCAAGTCGGTCCTGTTCAATCCGCGCGCGCGCGACGAGTTCGCGGCCTTCTTCGTCCGCAACGCCACTTTCTCGCTGGGCGTCTGCAACGGTTGCCAGATGCTGTCGCAGCTCAAGGACCTGGTGCCCGGCGCCGACCACTGGCCGCGCTTCATGCGCAATACCAGCGAGCAGTTCGAGGCGCGCACCGTCATGGTCGAGGTGAAGGCTTCGCCCTCGGTGCTGCTGGCGGGCATGGCCGGCTCGCGCATGCCGATCGCCGTGGCGCACGGCGAGGGCCGCGTCAGCGATACCCCGGCGCGCCTGGCCGCGCTGGCGCAGGGGGGACTGGTGGCCCTGGGCTATATTGATTCGGCTGGCCTGGCGACCGAAGCCTATCCGCTCAATCCCAATGGCTCGCCCGCCGGCATCACCGGCGTGACCAGCGTCGACGGCCGCGCCACCCTTCTCATGCCGCATCCCGAGCGTGTGTTCCGTGCCGTGCAGCATAGCTGGCGTCCGGACGACTGGCAGGAAGACGGTTCCTGGATGCGCCTGTTCCGCAACGCCCGCGTTTACGCGGGCTGAGGCGGACGCGGAGACGCGCCATGTTCAAGATCGCGGCCGGGGCGGGTCGCCTTGGCGACTACGATCACTGCGCCTGGCAGGTGAAGGGCCAGGGCCAGTTCCGGCCCCTGGCCGGGAGCAATCCCTATCTCGGGCGCGAGGGCGAGATCGAGCTCGTCGACGAATTCCGGGTCGAGATGATCTGCGCCGACGAGCACCTGCGGGCCGCCATCGGCGCTCTGGAGGCCAGTCATCCCTATGAAACCCCGGCCTATGACCTCGTTCGGCTCGAGGTCTTGTGACAGGGGCGGATCAATCGGGTATTGTCACCGGAATTGGCCGCAGTGACGGCGGCCGTTGCCGCGCGGGTCATTGCTGCCCGCGGGCGTCCGACACCAAGGGTGGAGTTCGTTTTCCATAATGGCTGAACGCACCGACGCACATATTTTCCTGCGCCTCGCCTACCAGGCCATGCTCAATGCCGGGCTGCCGGCCGACCAGATCCTGATCAAGGCGGGAATCGCCCTCAGCCGCCTCGAGGAATCCAGCGCCTCGCGTACCCCTAGCACCGCCCAGCTCGCCTTCTGGCAGGCGGCCGAGGAAGTCTCCGGCGATCCCCATATCGGATTGCACCTGGGCGAGCACATGCCGCTCTATCGCGGGCAGGTCCTGGAATACCTGCTGACCTCAAGCCCCACCTTTGGCGAAGGCCTGAAGCGCGCCATGAACTTCCATCGCCTGCTGAGCGATGCGCTCACCGGCGAACTCGTCATCGACGGCGACAGCTGCTACCTGGCCACCATCACCGACCGCAAGGCCTCGCGCCATTTCACCGAGTGCCTGGCGGCCGGCATGATCAAGTTCTTCAGCTTCGTGAGCGAAGGCCAATTCAAGGCCCTGGCCATCCATACCGAGCACTCCGAGGGCGCGCCGCCGGCGGAATATCGACGTATCTATGGTTGTGATGTCACGCTCGGCTGCAGTGAATACCGGCTGTACTTTGACAAGGCCATCCTTGATCACCGCATCTGGCACGCCGAGCCGCGGCTGCTGCGCCTGCACGAGCAGATCGCCCAGGAGCAGCTGGCTGAACTGCAGCGCTTTGACCTGGTGTCGGAAGTGAAGCGGGCCATCGGTGAGACGCTGGAGAGCGGCGATACCAGCCTGGAGTCGGTGGCGCGACGTCTCGACATCCCGCCGCGCCGCCTGCGCAGCCAGCTCGCCGAGGCCAATACCAGCTTCAACCAGATCCTGGCCGATTACCGCTCGCGCCTGGCGCGACGCCTGCTGGCCCGCACCAGCGAGCCTATCGAGCAGATCGTCTACCTCACGGGATTTTCCGAACCCAGCACCTTCTACCGCGCCTTCAAGCGGTGGACCAACGAAACGCCTGTCGAATACCGCAAGCGCAAACAGCGGGCCTGAGCACCGCCTCAGGGTGTGGGGGCGAGGGTATCCAGCTGCACCATCATGGCCATGGTGCGCTCCAGAGCTTCAGCCGGCAGCTCCGCGAGCAGGGCCTGCAGAAAGGGCCGCGCCGCCGGATTCCGCGCATTGCCCAGCGCCCGCGCCAGCAACGCCTCATCCTTCCAGACCCGCAGCGCCAGCAGCTTGTGCTGGGCTGCGCGGTCGAGCAGGTTGCTGAAGGGCAGGGCGGCGCTCCAGAGGTTCAGGCGGTCTGTCTCCAGGACCAGGTGGGTGAGGGTGGCTTCGCCTTCGGCGATTGCGGTGTCAATGAGGCGGCGTTGCCAGATGGGCGTGATCCGCTGCAGCAGGGATAGCGTCTGCGGCAACAGGCCAAGGCGACTGTCGGCGGCGGCCCGCGCCAAGGCGCCCAGTTCGGAGAGCGGCAGTTGCTCGAGCACGGACTGAAGACGCGCGGGACTCTTGATGAACAGCGATATGCGCAGCATCACTTCGCCGTTGGCGATCTCGGCGGCGATGCGTGACGTCAGGCCCGGCGGCAGGAAATCGACCAGCTCCCCCATCGTGATGAATTCACCGCGCGCCACCAGTTCGCGGGCGATGCTGCGCAGGCTCTCCAGGGGCAGTTCAGCGGCCAGGTCAGCCAGGCTGTCCATGTCCATGTGCAAGGTGACGGCCGCCATGAAAGGAGGCGACAGGTGCTGGCACAGCGCGAGGGTGCGCGGCACGCTCATCTCCGCGGCGATGCGCGCGCACAGCAGGGGGCCCAGCGTGTGTTCGGCAATATAGGCGGTGAGCGCCGTCGGCAGGAGCTTGCTGACATGGGCAAGGCGCTGGTAGAGGGGCTTGTGCGGGGCCCGCAGGGCGGCCCGGCAGGCGCCGTGCAGGTTGGCCAGCTCCGTCGCGGACAGCTCGCGCAGGAAGTCGAGTCTCTCAGGGGACTCCTCAAGCAATCGGGCAAGGCGGAGGCGTTCCGCGTGCTGGCGCAGGTGATGCATGGCGCTGCTCAATCGGACAGCATCGTGCGAACGGTGTTGCGCAGCAGGGCGGGCACTTGCAGCAGGGCGCCTTCGATGGCTGCCTGATGCTGGCTTTCCTCGCGCCAGGCCGCGCGATCCAGCAGCAAGCGCAATTCGTCGCGCGCATCGGCGGACAGTTGCTGCAGCAGCGGCAGCCCGTGGAGCGGGTGCGGTACTGTCATGTTTCCCTCGCCGGTATTTCCGTATACCCATGAATAGGGATATACAAAAATATCACAAAATAACGAGGGAATTGCGAACGGAGTCTCAAAAAATCGGCAAAGTCTTCAGGCTTCGCCGATCTCCTTAGAGACCGAAGGGTTTTACTTGAGCTCGGAAGAGCTCTTGCCAAGCACCCGACGCGCGATGATGAGCTGCTGGATCTGTTGGGTACCTTCGAAGATATCCAGGATTTTGGAGTCCCGCGCCCACTTCTCGAGCAGTTCATCCTCGGCATAACCCAGGCTGCCTGCCAGCTCCACGCACTTGAGCGTGATCTCGCTGCCCACGCGTCCGGCCTTGGCCTTGGCGATGGAGGCTTCCTTGGAGTTCGGCTTCTTGTTGTCCGCCATCCAGCAGGCCTTCAGCGTCAGCAGGCGCGCGGCTTCCCATTCCGCCTCCAGGCGCCGGATCGTGGCCTCGATGTGGGAGGCATTGAGTGGCGGTGTGCGGTAGCCGGCATCAAGGTGATCCTTGAGCAATTCCTTGATGCGTTCCAGCGAGGCCCTGGCGCAGCCGACGGCCATGGCCGCCACCAGCGGACGGGTGTTGTCGAAGGTTTCCATGACGCCGGCAAAGCCCTTGGCGACATCGATCTCGGGGTTACCGAGCAGGTTGGCGGCCGGTACGCGGCAATCCACGAAATTGATCGCGGCGGTGTCCGAGGCCTTGATGCCGAGCTTGTGCTCGAGGCGGGCGATTTCCATGCCGGGCGTGCCCTTTTCGACCACAAAGGACTTGATGGCGGCGCGGCCGAGGTTCTTGTCGAGCGTGGCCCAGACCACGACGCAATCGGCGCGCGAGCCGGAGGTCACGTAAATTTTCTCGCCGTTCAGCAGGTAGTCGTCACCATCTTTCGTGGCGGTGGTGCGGATGGCGGCGGAATCGGAGCCGCAGCCGGGCTCGGTGATCGCCATGGCCGCCCACTTGCCGCGGAAGCGCTCCATCTGCTCGTCGTTGGCCACCGCCGCGATGGCGGAATTGCCCAGGCCCTGGCGCGGCATGCTGAGCAGGAGGCCGGTGTCGCCGTAGCAGAGCTCGATGATGCCAAGCGCGGTCGACATGTTGGCGCCGTTCTTGACGCTGCTGTCGTCGCTGCTGCCGCGCTTGCTGGCGGTGGAGGCGCCGGCGGCTTCGACGGCGCCGTCATTGAAGCCGTCAAGCAGCGCGGCCAGCATGTCGAGTTCCTTTGGGTAGGCGTGCTCGGCCTTGTCGTACTTGCGCGAGATCGGGCGGAAGAAGTTCAGGGCGACTTCATGCGCCTGGTCGACCAGCATCCGGAATTTTTTCGGGTTCTCGAGATTCATGGCGGTTGTCCTCGGGTTCGGTGATCAGGCGTGCAAGCCGGAATGCATGATGGCGACAGAGCGCAGGTCGCGGTACCAGCGCTCTACGGGGTGTTCCTTGGTGAAGCCATGGCCACCGATGATCTGCACGCCGTCGTTGCCGATCTTCATGGCCTTCTCGGCGGTCAGCAGTCGCGCCAGATAGGCTTCGCGATGGAAGGGCTTGCCGGCCTCGGCCAGCGCGGCGGCGTTCCACACCAGCAGGCGCATGGCGTCGATCTCGATGGCCATGTCGGCAATCAGGAAGGCCACGCTCTGGCGATGCGAGATGGGCTCGCCAAAGGCGATGCGCTCGTTGGCGTACTGCACCACATAGTCCATCACCGCCTGGCAGGTGCCGACGGCGAGGGCGCACCAGGCCAGTGCGCCGAGGTCAAGAAAGGCCTGGTAGTCGAAATCGCCCTCGCCCAGCCGGTCGGCGCGTACATCGGTCAGGCGCAGCTTCATGGTGCTGCCGGCCTTGAGTCCCATGCCGGGGTCTTCCTGGAAGGCGAGACCCTCACTGCCGCCTTCGACGAGGAACACGGCGGGCGCGCCGTCGAGCTCGGCGGCCACCAGCAGCAGCTCGGCCTGCTGCGCCAGCAACACCAGCGACTTCTCGCCATTCAGCACATAGCTGTCGCCGGCGCGGTGCGCGCGCGTGGCGAGCACGTTGGGATCGAACGCCGGCGTGGCTTCATTGATGGCAAAGGCGGCGGCCGGCGGATTCTCGTCAGCAAAGGCGGGCAGGAATTTTTCCTGCTGTGCCTGACTGCCCCAGCGCGTCAGTGCGTTGGCCACGCCCATCGGCGCCAGCAGGACGGCGCCCAGCGAAAAGTCGCCGTAGCCCAGGTCTTCTGCCATCAGCATGTTATTGACCACGGCCTGTTCGGCGGCCATGCCGCCCAGGGCTTCCGGTACCGCGTAGAAATTCAGTCCCAGCTCAAGCGCCGCGGCACGCACCGCCTCCGGGTACTGCGCCGCGTTGTCGGCGCCAGCGGCGGCCGGCCGCAGCACTTCCCTGGCAAAGCGCTGCAGGGTGTCGCGCATCATCTGCTGTTCGTCGCTCAGGCTGAGATCGAACACGCCCTTGGCGGCGGCAGGAAGGCGCTGCTTCCGGTCGAGCTTGCCGCTGCTCTTGCCGAACTGGCGTCCCACGGCGCCGGCCAGCTGGAAGCCGGTGCGGGTACCGGCATAGAGCAGCTTCTCGAAAGACTTGCGCATGCCGAGACGGTCGGGCCACTGGCTCTGCGCGAAACGGTTCAGCATGTTGAGGCCGAAGCCTTGGGCCTGGTTGGCATTCATCCCTTGTACTCCTGGAAGGTGGGGCCGTTATGTCGCGACTATGCCATGTCGCCCGGGGGTGGCATTGACCGCAATGACAGCGGTAGGAGCGGCGCAGGCAAAGCCGGACCGGGATGTGTGCGGGAGCGCGGGGACAGGAAAGGCAGGGCGGGTGCCGGCCGGTGCGCAGGCAGCGGGCGCGCTTGCCGCGCCCGGCTTCAGGCCGGGAGGCTGTTGTGCGCGCGCCAGGTGATGAGTTCGTCGATGCAGCGCAGCAGCATCTCGACTTCCTCGCGGCAGAGGGCGGTGCGAGCATGGACTTGATGTCGGTCTCCAGCACTTGCGCGGCGCTGCGAAGTCCGGGCACGCCACAGTAGCGCGTGGCGCCATGCAGGTAATGCACATGGCCAAGCAGGGAGTCGAGGTCGTCCGCCTGGCAGGCGGACGCGATCTTGCGCTTTTCCTCCTCGAGGCTGTTGAACAGCATGGTCAGCATGTCGCGCGCGAGGTCGGCCTTGCCGGCGGCAAGCTTGAGACCCTCCTGCCAGTTCACCACGCTGCCGCCCACTGCCGGCAGGAAGGGTTCGTCGGCCATGGGCGCGGGGGCCGGCGCGCCTTGCCCGCGCGGGTCGATGCCGGTCCATTTGGCCAGCATGTGCGCGAGCTGCGTATCCTGCACCGGCTTGGTGAGGTAATCGTCCATGCCGGATTTGAGCAGGGCCTCGCGCTCGTTCGCCATGGCATGCGCGGTGAGGGCGACTATGGGCAGCCGTTTGCGCGTGCCGACGGCCACCTCGTGCTCGCGGATGGCCTGCGTGGCCTCGAGGCCGGAGAGCCCCGGCATCTGGATATCCATGAACACGAGGTCGAAGGTGCTTTCCTTGCACAGGCGGATGGCCTGGTAGCCATCGGTGGCCGGCACCGCCTCCACCTGCAGGTCGGCGAGCAACGTGCAGACCAGCTTGAGGTTGGCGGGATTGTCGTCCACCGCCAGCACCCGCAGCGTGGGTGTCTTGCGGGTGGGCAGCAGGGCCAGCTGCGCCGGCTGCAGGGACAGCGTGCCGAACATGGCCACGAGGCGCGAGTACAACTCGCGCGGCGGCACCGGCTTGCTCATCACGCCGACCTGGTTGTCCTGGTAGTTGGCCTGCTCCTGCGAGGCGTCGGAGCTGCGCGAGAGCAGCAGGATGGGGCCATTGACCTGTCGGCGCAGCTCGTCGAGCTGCATCGAGCTCATGGCGCCGCGCGAACCCAGGAGGGCGAGGTTGACGACCAGGGCTTCCGGTGAGGGGCCGTCGCGCAAGACGGCATGCAGTTCGTCGAGACTGGCGGCGCTGCTGCTTTTTGCCCCCCAGTGCTCGAGGGTATTGAGCAGGAACTGGCGGGTGACCGGCTGCGGCTCCGCCACGAGGATGCGACGGTGGTGCAGTTGCTCGCCGACATGGCCGGAATGGGAGTAGCTGTCGATTTCGGCGCGGAAGGTGAACCAGAACGTGGAGCCCTTGCCTTCGGCGCTCTCGAAGTTGATCTCGCCCTGCATCTGCTCGACGAGGTGCTTGGAGATGACAAGGCCCAGGCCGGTGCCGCCGAAGCGGCGGGTGGTGGACGGGTCGCCCTGGCTGAAGGCGCGGAACAGGTCAGCGCGCGCCGATTCCGAGAGACCAATGCCGGTATCGGTGACGCTGACGCGCAGCACGGCCTGGCGCTCGTTCTGGCTTTCCAGCATGCAGCGCACGGTGATCTCGCCCTGGGGCGTGAACTTGATGGCGTTGTTGACGAGGTTGGTGAGGATCTGCTTCAGGCGCAGCGGATCACCCATGAGGTGGCGCGGTACGTCGTCATAGATAAAAGCGACCTGTTCCAGGTCTTTTTCCTCGGCGAGCGGCGACAGCATGCCCATCACCTCGAAGATGACCTCCTCGACATCGAGCGGGATATGATCGAGCACCAGCTTGCCGGCCTCGATCTTGGACAGGTCCAGCACGTCGTTGATGATGGCGAGGAGGTTGTCGGCCGATTTCTGGATGGTCTTGATGTAGTCGAGCTGGCGCGGCGACAGCTGGGTTTTCTGCAGCAGCTTGGCAAAGCCCATGATGCCGTTGAGCGGAGTGCGGATCTCGTGCGAGATGTTGGCGAGGAATTCCGACTTGATGCGGTTGCCCTCCACGGCCTCCTTGCGCGCCAGGGTCAGCTCGATGTTCTGCACTTCCATGGCTTCCATGGTCTCGCGCAGGTCCTCGTTGGTCTGGATCATGGAGCTCTTGAGCTCCTCGGTGTCCGCGGCCAGGCGCCCGAGCAGGGCATTGATCTCGGCCTCGAGGTCGAGCAGGTCGCCGCTGGCATCGGTGAACAGGCGGCGCTCCAAGTGTTCGCTGTCCACCTGTTTCAGGGTGTCGGTCATGTCCGCGACTGGCGCCAGCCAGCGCCGGACCAGGCGGGCCAGCAGCAAGGCCATCGCCCCCATTGCCAGCAGGCAAAGGGCGCTCACCAGGAACAGGGCCTCGTATTTGCGGATGGTGAGTTCGCTGGTGCTGAACTCCAGCATCAGCCAGACCGGCTGGGGGGCCTTGCCGGCCAGCGGCAGGCGGGTAGCGAGTGGCCGCACGAACAGCCAGGAGTCCTGGCGGGTCACATAATGGCGTGCCTCCCGGTCGTCCAGGCGCAGGGCCTGCCCCGCGCCCAGGTCGCGGGGCGTGGGGCCGCTGTGCAGGAGGCTGTCGCCGCTGCTGTCGAGCAGGCTGGCCGAGCGCAGGCCGGGCTCGTTGAGGGCCGCGGCGGCCAGGGCCTGCAGGGCGGCCGGGTCGGGCGTGCCGATTTGCTCGTAGGCACGCCGGTACTTCTCGAGCAGGAGGTGGCCACGTTCGTACTGCACGGCTTCGAGGTCGTCGAAGCGGGTCAGCACCACCCAGATGCCGAGGCCCAGGACCAGCAGCGCGGTCGGCAGCAGCACGAGGGCGATCAGGCGGCTTTGCAGGCTCCAGGGTTTCATCGGCAGGTCCGTTGGCGTGAATGCCGGAACTATAACCGCCTGTCCCCCGCGCCGGTACCGCCCCGCAAAGGCATCCCGTACAATCCCGGCCTTGCCTGCTGTCCTGGCCGAGTCCGTCATGCCCGTCTATCCCACCATTGCCGATACCGTCGGCCATACCCCGCTGGTGCGCCTGCAGCGCCTGCCGGGGGACAGCTCCAACACCGTCCTGGTCAAGCTCGAGGGCAATAACCCCGCCGGTTCGGTCAAGGACCGGCCCGCGCTCGGCATGATCACGGAAGCCGAGGCCCGCGGCGATATTCGTCCCGGCGATACCCTGGTCGAGGCCACCAGCGGCAATACCGGCATTGCGCTGGCCATGGCGGCGGCCATCAGGGGCTACCGCATGATCCTCATCATGCCCGACAACCAGAGCCAGGAGCGTCGCGACGCCATGGCCGCCTATGGCGCCGAGCTCATTTCCGTCCCCCAGGCCCAGGGCATGGAAGGCGCCCGCGACCTGGCGCTGCGGATGCAGGCCGAGGGCCGCGGCCGCGTGCTCAACCAGTTCGGCAACAGCGACAACCCGCTGTCCCATTACCGCACGACCGGTCCGGAAGTCTGGGCGCAGACCGATGGCACGGTCACACATTTCATCAGTTCCATGGGCACCACGGGCACCATCATGGGCTGCTCGCGCTTTCTCAAGGAGCAGAATCCGGCGGTTCGCATCGTCGGCCTGCAACCCGCGGCAGGCTCGCAGATCGCGGGCATCCGGCGCTGGCCGGAGGCCTACCTGCCCACCATCTTCGAGCGCGATCGCGTTGACGAGGTCATGGATGTTGCCCAGCAGGATGCCGAAACCACCATGCGTCGCCTGGCGCGAGAGGAGGGCATTTTCTGCGGCGTATCCTCGGGAGGCTCGGTATGGGCGGCGCTCGAGTTGTCAAAGACGCTCGAGAATGCGGTGATCGTGGCCATCATCTGCGATCGTGGTGACCGCTACCTCTCCACCGGTGTGTTCAAGGCGGGCGCGCCCGTCTCCTGAGATCGCGCCTGCCCCTGCGCCGCTGGCGCGGATGACAATAAAAAACGGAACACGAGGCGGACAACATGAACAACATCTTCGTCTTCGATATCGAGACAGTGCCCGACATCGAGGGTGCCCAGCGCATCTACGGCCTGCAGGGCCTCAATGACAAGGACACGGCCAACGCGCTTTTCAATATCCGTCGGCAGGAAACCGGCGGATCGGATTTCCTGCGCCATCATCTGCAGCGCGTGGTGTGCATCTCCGCGGTACTGCGCACGCGCGAGGGCCTGAAGGTATGGTCGCTGGGCGAGGAGAGCGCGAGCGAGAAGGAGCTGGTCACGCGCTTTTTCAGCGGCATCGAGCGCTACACTCCCACGCTGGTGTCCTGGAATGGCAGCGGCTTTGATTTGCCGGTGCTGCACTACCGCGCCCTCAAGCATGGCATCAGTGCGCCGCGCTACTGGGACCTGGGCGAGGATGATCGCGAATTCAAGTACAACAACTACCTGGGGCGTTTCCACCTGCGCCATACCGACCTCATGGACATCCTCGCCATGTACCAGCCGCGCGCGGCGCAGCCGCTGGACCAGATCGCCAGCCTGCTGGGCTTTCCGGGAAAGATGGGCATGAGCGGGGCCAAGGTCTGGGATGCCTACCAGGCAGGCGACCTGGCCGGCATCCGCAACTACTGTGAAACCGATGTGCTCAACACCTGGCTGGTCTACCTGCGCTTCCAGCTCATGCGTGGCCTGCTCGATGCCGCCGCCTACGAGGCCGAGCTCGAGCTGACGCGCGCCTTGCTGCAGCGCGAGGCCAAGCCGCACTTCCTGGAATTTCTCGACGCCTGGGGCGGCAAGGCGCAGGCTCCCCTCGAGGCGCTGCCCGAAAGCTGAGCGGGCCACGGCTCTTACTGATTGATTGAAAGGGCCGGCCGCTGCCGGCGCCATGATGGATGATCCATGTCACGACGCGAGAAAATGCGAGAACGGCCGCCGGTCGAGCTCACCATCGAACGATTCACCCACGAGGGCCGCGGGCTGGCCCGCCTCGAGGGCAAGTGCCTCTTCGTGGAGGGGGCGCTGCCGGGTGAAACCGTGCGCGCCACCTATGTCGCCACCCACAAGAAATACGATGAGCTGCGCGCCGTCGAGGTATTGACCGCCTCCGCAGACCGGGTGGAGCCGCCCTGCGCGCACTTCGGCGTCTGTGGTGGCTGCTCGTTGCAGCACCTGTCACGCGCGGCGCAGATTGCCTTCAAGCAGGGCGTGCTCGCCGAGCAGTTCCGGCATTTCGGTGGCATCGAGCCCGAGGCCTGGCTGCCGCCGCTGGTGGACGAGGAGCCGGCTTATCGGCGCAAGGCCCGCCTGGGCGTCAAGTTCGTCATCAAGAAAGATGCCTTGCTGGTGGGCTTTCGCGAAAAGCAGTCCAGCTTCCTGGCCGACATCCAGTCCTGCAGCGTGCTGGATACGCGAATTGGCAGTGAACTGCTGGCGCTGCGCGCGACGATCAACGGCCTGCGCCAGCGCGACCAGATTCCGCAGATCGAGGTGGCGGCGGGTGACACCGAGGTGGCGCTGGTCTTCCGGCACATGGAGCCGCTGCCCCCGGAGGACCTCGCGGCCCTGGTCGCGTTTTCGTCGGCCCGGGGCTGGCAGCTCTACCTGCAGCCGGGCGGCCCGAACAGCGTGCACCGGGTCTGGCCTGAACAGGGCGACGATCGCCTGCACTATGCCTTGCCGGATTTCGGGCTGGAACTCGCCTTCCATCCCATGGATTTCACCCAGGTGAACGCCGGCATCAACCGGCGCATGGTGAAACTGGCACTGGATTTGCTGGATCCCCAGCCAGGCGAGCGCGTGCTGGACCTGTTTTCCGGCCTTGGCAACTTCACCTTGCCCCTGGCCACTCGCGCCGGCGAGGTGATCGGCGTGGAGGGCAGCCAGGCCATGGCGGATCGCGGCCTGGAAAATGCCCGGCGCAACGGCCTGGCCAATGTGGCCTTCCATGCCCAGGACCTGACCGCGGACTTCTCGCAGCAGCCCTGGGCCCGGCAGGGCTTCGAGCGCCTGCTGATCGACCCGCCGCGCAGTGGCGCTGAAGAGGTGGTGCGCTACCTGCCGAAATTTGGCGCCCGGCGAGTCGTGTATGTGTCATGCAATCCCGCTACGCTGGCGCGCGATGCGGGCCTGCTCAAGGACAGTGGTTACCGGTTGACGCTGGCGGGGGTGATGGACATGTTTCCGCACACCACCCATGTCGAGTCGATTGCGGTATTCGACAAGAAATAAGCGGCAGATCGGGCGCTATCGACAGTAGGTCTGGCCTCAGCCCGGCTGTACTGCCCCGTCGTGCTGAAGCACGACCTACAGCGGCTGGCTGCAAGTCGGGCTGAAACCCGACCTGCAGCCAGAAGAACAACGACGGTGAAGTAAGCCCATGGTCAAGGTTCGCGAAGATTATCCCTGCTCGGCCGATGGTCAGGTCGACCTCGATGCCTGGCTGGGGCGCCTGCAAGGGCGCGTGGAACTGCACGACCCGGCCGAGCTCAAGCGGGCCTGCGAATTTGCCGAGCGCCTCGACCGCGAGACGTCCGCGGTGGCCAACGCCTGGTCGGCGCGCGCCTCCAGCTTCCTGACCGGCCTGGCCATGGCCGATATCCTGGCTGATCTCAAGCTCGACCAGGAATCGCTGATGGCCGCCGTGCTCTACCGCGGCGTGCGCGAGGGCAAGACCACGCCGGCCGTGATCGAGAAAGAGTTCGGGCCTGACATCGCCCACCTCATCGATGGCGTGCTGCGCATGGCGGCCATCAGCCAGATCATCAACCCGACCGAGAAAGTGCTCTTCGGGCAGAGCCAGCAGCAGCTGGACAATGTTCGCCGCATGCTGGTGGCGATGATCGACGACGTGCGCGTCGCCCTTATCAAGCTGGCCGAGCGAACCTTCGCCATCCGCGAGGTAAAGGACGCCAGTCCCGAGCGCCGGCAGCGCGTGGCGCGCGAAATCTTCGATATCTATGCACCCCTGGCGCACCGCCTCGGCATCGGCCACATCAAGTGGGAGCTGGAGGATTTGTCCTTCCGTTACCTCGAGCCGGACGCGTATCGCCAGATCGCGCAGCTGCTCGATGAAAAGCGGCTGCAGCGCGACGAGTACATCCAGAACGTCATCAAAACCCTGAAGGAAATGCTGGGGCGCATGGGCATGCAGGCCGACGTCACCGGTCGCGCCAAGCACATCTATTCCATCTGGCGGAAGATGCAGCGCAAGCATATCTCCTTCAGCGAGGTCTACGACGTTCGCGCCGTGCGCATCCTGGTGCCGGAGGTGCGCGACTGCTATGCAGCCCTCGGCGTCGTGCACTCTCTGTGGAAGCACATTCCGCGCGAGTTCGACGATTACATCGCTACGCCCAAGGAAAACGGCTACCGCTCCTTGCATACCGCCGTGATCGGCCCCCAGGGCCGGCCCATGGAGGTGCAGATCCGCACCTTTTCCATGCACGAGGAGGCCGAGCTCGGCGTCTGCGCGCACTGGGTCTACAAGGAAGGGGCCCAGGCCGCCAAGGGCATGGGCCGTGATGCCGGCTACGAGAGCAAGATCGCCTGGCTGCGCCAGGTGCTGGAGTGGCAGGAGGACATGGGCGATTCCCAGCTCGAGGACTTCGCCGAGCAGCTCAACCATGCCATCCATGACGAGCGTATCTACGTGTTCACCCGCGATGGCCATGTCATCGACATGCCCTCGGGCGCGACGCCCCTGGACTTCGCCTACCATGTGCATACCGAGATCGGAAACGCCTGCCGTGGCGCCAAGGTCAACGGCCGCATCGTGCCGCTCTCCTACAAGCTGCAGACGGGCGAGCAGGTCGAGATCATGACCGCCAAGGGCGGCACGCCCAGCCGTGACTGGCTGTCGGCCTCGCTCGGCTTCCTCAATACCTCGCGCGCCCAGGCCAAGGTCCGGCACTGGTTCAAGATGCAGGACCGCGACAAGAACGTGGCCGAGGGCCGTGAGTCCCTGGAGCGCGAGCTGTCCCGCCTGGCCATTGCGCTGGATCGCCATGAGCTCGACCAGCTGGCGCCGCGGCTCAATGTAAAAACCGGCGAGGACCTGCTTTGCGGCATCGGCGCCGGGGATATCCGCATCAGCCAGGTCATCCAGCTGCTCGGGCATCGTGTCGAGCCGGGTGGTCAGCAGGAATTGCTGCCGCAGGATATTGTCAGCCGCTCGCGACAGCATGCCGGCGGCTCGCCCGTCATCATCGAGGGCGTGGGCAACCTGCTGACGCATATGGCGGGCTGCTGCCAGCCGATTCCCGGCGAGCCCATCGTGGGCTACGTGACGCAGGGTCGTGGCGTATCCGTGCACGGCCGCGGCTGCCCGGAATTCATGCGCCTCGAGGCAGAGGAGCCGGCGCGCGTCGTGGATGTGCAATGGAACCAGTCCGAGGCCGATGTCTATCCGGTCGACATCCTTATCCGCGCCTGGGACCGCACCGGCCTGCTGCGCGACATCACCGGCGTGCTTGCCAACGAGCACGTCAATGTCACCGGCGTGCAGACACGCTCGGACAAGCACGATGGCACGGCGTCCATGCAGATCACGGTGGAGATCGCCGGCCTCAATGCCCTGGGCCGCCTGCTCGCCAAGATCGAGCAGCAGCCGAACGTGATCGAGGCGCGGCGCCTGGCGGCGCGCTGACAGGAAGGACTACCCGTCAGGGACGGCAAGGCCGGCCCGCTGGGTGAATGCGAGAATGAGGAAGAAGGACATGACTGAACCGCTGCAACGGCTGCTGGCCATCATGGCGCGGCTGCGCGATCCGGAGCGGGGCTGTCCCTGGGATCTGGAGCAGGATTTCGCGTCGATTGCGCCTTATACGCTGGAAGAAGCGCATGAGGTGGCCGACGCCATCGCCCGCGGCGACATGCGCAACCTCGAAGAGGAGCTGGGCGACCTGCTGTTGCAGGTGGTTTTCCATGCGCAAATGGCCCGGGAGCAGTCGCTGTTTGATTTCGAGGACGTGGCCCGGGGCATCGCCGACAAGCTCGTGCGGCGCCATCCCCATGTCTTTCCGCCGGATCACCTCGGGGGCGACAGCACCGGCATTGGCAGTGACCAGGTGGCCGCCAACTGGGACAGCATCAAGGCGGCCGAGAAGGCCGCCCGCGGTGAGCGCGCCGACCGCCTGCTGGACGGGGTCGGCGCCGGCCTGCCCGCGCTCATGCGCGCCGAGAAGCTGCAGAAAAAGGCCGGCAAGGTCGGCTTTGACTGGAACGATCCACGCGCCGTCATCGCCAAGATCCGCGAGGAACTGGACGAGGTCGAGGCCGAGCTCGATGGTGACGACCGCGCGGCACAGGAGGACGAACTGGGTGACCTGCTCTTTTGCGTGGTCAACCTGGCCCGTCACCTCGACCTGGACAGCGAGATGGCCCTGCGCCGCTGCAACCTCAAGTTCGAGCGCCGCTTTGGCCATATCGAGGCGACCCTGCGGGAGCAGGGGCGGGACTTCCGGGACGCCAGCCTGGACGAGATGGAAGTCCTCTGGATCGAGGCCAAGCGCCGGGGCCTATGAGAATGGGCTGCCCGCCACCTCTCTCCGTGGAGGCGTTGCCAGCGCCCCGCCACCTGCCCACAATGGCCCCATGACCACGCTTGTCGACCCCTTCCTGCGCCGCATCCGCTACCTGCGCCTGTCCGTGACCGACCGTTGCGACCTGCGCTGCGTGTACTGCATGGCCGAGGACATGACCTTCCTGCCGCGCAGCGAGGTGCTCACGCTGGAGGAGCTGGCGCGCGTGGCCCGCGTCTTCGTAAGCCTGGGCGTCGACAAGATCCGCCTCACCGGCGGCGAACCCCTGGTGCGCCAGAACCTGCCCTGGCTGGTGCGCGAGCTGTCGGCCCTGCCGGGCCTGCGCGAACTCGCCCTGACCAGCAACGGCACGCGGCTGGCCGCCGCCGCCGGCGAGTTGCGCGCCGCTGGCCTCAATCGCCTCAATGTCAGCCTGGACAGCCTCGATCCGCAGCGCTTTCGCGCCATCACCCGCGTCGGTGACCTCGACCAGGTGCTGGCCGGCCTGCGCGCCGCCCGGGAAGCCGGCTTTTCGCGCATCAAGCTCAACAGCGTCATCCTGCGCGGCCGCAACGACGACGAAGTCGAGGCGCTGGTGGAATTCGCCGCGCGCGAGCACTGCGACATCACCTTTATCGAGGAGATGCCCCTGGGCTCGATAGACGAGCATGATCGCGCGCAGACCTTCATGCCGAGCGCAGAGATTCTCGAGCGCCTCTCTGCCCGCTTCACCCTGTTGCCCAGCACCGAGAGCAGCGGCGGGCCGGCGCGCTATTACCGCCTGGCCGGCGGCGATACCCGCATCGGCTTTATTTCCCCGCACAGTCATAATTTCTGCGCGAGCTGCAATCGCGTGCGCATCACCGTGGAAGGGCGCCTGCTGCTCTGCCTGGGCAACGAGCACAGCCTGGACCTGCGTCACTTGATGCGCATCGAGGGCTGCGACGACGAGGGCCTGCGCGAGGCCATCATCAGGGCCATGGCGCTGAAACCCGAGCGCCATCATTTCGATCTGCACGAGGCCCCGCAGATCGTCCGCTTCATGAACATGACCGGTGGATGATTTCCATGAGCAAAGATACTAGCCCCAAGCCCTTCGTGCCGCTGGCCATTGCCGTGCTGACCGTCTCCGACACGCGTGACGAGGCCGGCGACACTTCCGGGCAGCTGTTCGTGGAACGGCTGACCACGGCCGGCCACCGCCTGCGGGAAAAGTGCATCGTGAAGGATGATGTCTACCAGATCCGTGCCGTGCTCTCGCGCTGGATCGCCGATGCGGAAGTGCAGGCCGTGCTTGTCACCGGGGGCACCGGTTTTTCCGGGCGCGATTCCACGCCGGAGGCCGTGCGTGTGCTTTTCGACAAGCACGTGGAAGGCTTTGGTGAAATCTTCCGGCACTATTCGCTGCAGGAAATCGGTACCAGCACGCTGCAGTCGCGCGCGCTCGCCGGCCTCGCCAACGACACCGTGATCTTTTGCGTGCCCGGCTCCACCAACGCCTGTCGCACGGCCTGGGACCGCATCATCGGCGAGCAGCTCGACAACCGGCATCGTCCCTGCAATTTCGTGCCGCATCTCACTCAGGCCCACTGCGCGCCCCGCGGCTGAAGGCTCATGACCGACATCTGTTATCCCCCCGGCCTGATCGGTGTCGATGACGTCATCGCGCGCCTGGTCGCGCTCGCACGCACGCAGTCTCCCGCTACCGAGACACTGCCCCTGGCGCAGGCGGCCGGGCGCGTGCTCGCCACCGACATCAATGCGCCGCGTGATGTGCCGCCGGAAGCCAACAGCGCCATGGACGGGGTGGCTTTCCGTCATGCCGACCTGTCGGCCTCCGGCGAGCTGCGCATCAGCCAGCGCATACCGGCTGGCGTGGCCCCCACGCCACTCGAGCCCGGGACTGCCGCGCGCATTTTTACCGGCGCCATCATTCCGCCTGGCGCTGACACCGTGGTCATGCAGGAACAGTGCGAGCTCACGCCCGATCATGTCCGTCTCCTGAAAATTCCTTCGCCTGGCGCCAACGTCCGTCCCGCCGGACAGGATGTCGCGCAAGGCCAGCCCATGCTGGCCCGGGGCCTGCGCCTCAATGCGGCGGCACTGGGTCTGGCGGCCTCCGCCGGGCTGGCGTCGCTGCCCGTGCATGTGCCGCTGCGCGTGGCCATCCTCTGCACGGGCGATGAATTGCTGGAGCCGGGCGAGCCGTGGCGCAGTGGCAGCATCTACAACAGCAACCGCCCGATGCTCGCCGCGCTGCTGCGCGGCTGGGGCTGCGACGTGATCGACCTCGGCAAGGTGGCCGATTCGCTGGCGGACACGGAGGCGGCGCTGGCGCGCGCCGCCGCCAGCGGCGCCGACGTGATCATCTCCACCGGCGGCGTGTCGGTGGGCGAGGAGGATCATGTGAGGGCGGCGCTTGTCGCGCGCGGCGAAATCGATTTCTGGAAGGTGGCCATCAAGCCCGGCAAACCGGTGGCAGTGGGACAGATCGGGAACGCGCGCTTTATCGGCCTTCCGGGCAATCCTCAATCGGTGTTCGTGACCGCGCTGCTGCTGGCGCGGCCCTTCCTGCTGGCGCGCCAGGGGCAGTCGGCGGTGTTGCCGCCTTCGTTTGCGGTGGCCGCCGGCTTTGAGCGCTCCAGGGCGGCGGATCGTCGTGAATACCTGCGCGTGCAACTGCAGGAGGCCGGCGCGGGGCGGATACAGGTACCGCATCCGCAGCAGTCCAGCGGCGCGTTGCTCTCGGCGGTGTGGGCCGACGGGCTGGCGCTGGTGGAGGCGGGTGCGCCGGTGCAGGCCGGTGATTTGCTGCCCTTCCTTCCATTCAGCGTATTGCTGGCGCCTTGACTCTCCGCCCTGACTCTGCGACATATTGGTGAGGGTAAGTCGCCTGACTTAGCCCTTCTACCTCCCAATTACCTCCGGAAGAGCTGTTCTTGCCCCCGGAGAGAGCTTTTATCCCCCTCTTTTTGAATAAAAAACTCTATATTTGTCATGGAGTTGTAATAATTCATTAATGTCGTATATAAACTCCGGCAAGCCTCCGCGCCAAGGCGGTGCATGTGCACAGGCATGCGCTGCCTTTCAGGGCACAACCCGGCCGGCGGGCTCATACCAATAAAGCGTATCAAGGAGATACCAAGCATGAATCGCAATCTGCTCGCTCTGGCCATTGGCGCCACCCTCGCACTGCCCATGGCCGCCCAGGCTGCTCCGACCGTCTATGGTCAGCTCAATCTGTCGGTGGACTACCTCAGTGAAGATGACGGCCTGAACACCCCGACCAGCGAAACGGAAGAGGCGCAGGTTAACTCCAACTCCTCCCGCCTCGGCGTGAAGGGCGAAGAGGCTCTCGGTAACGGTCTCTCCGCTGTGTACATGGCCGAGTGGGCTGTCAGTGGCGACACCGCAGGCACCGCCGACCTCACCGGTCGTGACCGTTTCCTGGGTCTGAAGGGCGCTTTCGGTACCGTCAAGCTGGGCGCCTATGACAGCCCGCTGAAGGACTCCCAGGGCAGTGTCGACCAGTTCAATGACATGAACCTGCTCGACATGGGCAACTTCCTGACGGGCGAAAATCGCCTCGATAACCTGATCGGCTACGAGAGCCCGAAGATTGCTGACCTGCTGACGGTGAACGCCGCCCTGCAGTCCGGTGAAGAAACCGGCACTATCGCTGGCGATGATGACGACGGCGTTTCTGTGGCCGTGGCCATTGAGACCGGCGGCCTCTACGTTGGCGTCGCCATGGACAACAACGTGGTCGATGGCCTGGCCAATGACATCGTGAATGATGTGCTGGCTCCCGTGGTTCCTGCCAGCTACGAGCCCTATGCTCGCGATGCCATGCGCGTGACGGCTACCTACGGCAACGACACCTTCCAGGTCGGCGCCATGTTCCAGACCTCCGAGTTTGCGGACAGCCTCGCTTCCACGTTTGATGCGGACGAAGAAGTCCTGCTGGTCAGCGGCGCCTTCAACATGGGCAAGAACACCGTCAAGGGCCAGCTGATCACCTCCACCGTGGATTTCGGCGCTGGCTTCGAGTTCGAGACGCAGGTCATTGCCCTTGGACTGGACCACAGCTTCACCCAGATGACCAAGGCCTTCACCCAGGTGGCCATGATCAACGGGGATGATGGCACCACCGAAGACGAAGCTACCGTCCTGACGGTGGGCATGCAGACCAAGTTCTGATCCCGCGGTACGCAACATGAAAAAGCCCGCCGTAAGGCGGGCTTTTTCATGGGCGAACTTGCCCGATTCAAGAAAGGAATAAGTTTATAAAAACTCGGTCCAAGCCTGTCACATGCCCGTCATATGAGGGACACCGTACTGTCATTTCTCCTCCGGATACTTGCCTCAAGTTGTGGAACAGCCATGACGCCACCAATCCAAGCAAGTGTCTTTTGAGGAGACTTTAATAATGAAGCGTAATCTGATTGCCCTGGGTATCGCGGCCGCCGTGGCTCTTCCCCTGACCGCCCAGGCGGCTCCCAAGGTCTATGGCAAGCTGAATGTGGCCGTTGAAAAGTATGAACTCGATGCGGGTGGCCCTTTGACCACGGCGGATGTCGATAACGTCCAGGTCAGCAGCTACGCCTCCCGCTTTGGCGTCAAGGGTGAGGACGAACTGACGGCCACGCTGAGCGCGGTCTACCTGGTCGAGTGGCAGGTAAATGGCGACGTCACCGGCGCCGACCTGACCGCCCGTAACCGTTACGTCGGGCTCAAGCACAGCGGCCTGGGCGCCATCAAGCTCGGGGCCTATGACACCAACCTGAAGGTGGCCCAGGGCAAGGTTGACCTGTTCAACGACACCAAGGGTGACCTGCAGAGCATCATTTCCGGCGAAACGCGCGCCAGCAACGTGATCGGCTATGAGAGCCCGAAGATCGCCGATGCCGTCAGCCTCAACCTGCAGCTGATTCCCGGTGAGGCCAGCGGCCAGCCCGGCACGACCCCGGTAACGACCTCCAACAACAGCTACAACGGCATCGCTGACGGTATCTCGGCTTCCGTGGTTTACGACAAGGATGACCTGTACCTGGCGGCTGCCTATGACCAGGAAGTGGCCGGTAATCTCGTGCTGACGACCTCCAACCTGACGACTGCCCGTCGTGACTCTTATCGTCTGGTGGCGGCCTACAAGATTGCCGATCTGACCCTGGGAGCCCTGTACGAAAGCTCCACTGGCGTCAATGAGCCCACCATCTCTGCCGCCAAGGATGTCGAGGAGACTGCCTGGCTGCTGAGTGCCGCTTACAAGATCGGCGATACGACCCTGAAGGCTCAGTACATCGCGGGCGAAAACGATGTCGCCGTCAATGCGGCGGATGCGACTCACTACACACTGGGTGTGGATTACAACTTCACCTCCAAGACCAAGGCCTTTGGCTATTACTCCGCCTACGAAAATGACACGGGCCTGACGCCGGCGACCAATACCTCCTCGGTTGAGTGGACGGCGCTGGCCGTGGGTATCGAGCACAACTTCTGAGCCGCGACTTTCCCCGGCCAGGGACGGCCGGCGCGGGTGAGCCTTACCTGTGTGTCCTGTGTGTAGTGGAGCAGTCCTCCCGGATTTTACCCAAGCCCGCGAAAGCGGGCTTTTTTATGCCTTCGCGGCGGTTGCCGGGACCGGCGGGTGGCCTCCCGTCCCCTGTTGCGGCTGACGTGGCGCCGGGCATCCGCCGCGGCTGGCGGGCCGGAGGGCGGCAGCCGGCACGGGAGGGGAGCGGGGAGTAAATTGCGGGGCGCCGCCGTATTTTATGGCTAAGTTATTGATTTATCGATGGCTTCACGGGCTTTCGTTGTAGCCCTTCCGGGGCCCGTGCTAACATTCCCGCCCGTCCTCCGGACCGGTTCCCCAGGCCTCATGGCCGCCGCTCCACGCCTCATTCAAGCTGTCTGGATTCTTCATGACAAAGTACATCTTCGTAACCGGCGGTGTCGTTTCCTCATTGGGCAAAGGCATCTCCGCCGCGTCCCTTGCTGCGCTGCTGGAAGCCCGCGGCCTCAAGGTCACGATGATCAAGATGGATCCGTACATCAACGTCGATCCGGGCACCATGAGCCCCTACCAGCATGGTGAAGTGTTCGTCACCGGCGACGGCGCCGAGACCGACCTCGACCTGGGCTACTACGAGCGTTTCCTGCGCCATGGCCGCATGACCAAGGCCAACAACTTCACCTCCGGCCGCATCTACCTCGACGTCATCCAGAAGGAGCGCCGCGGCGACTACCTGGGCGCCACTGTCCAGGTCATTCCGCACATCACCGACGCCATCAAGCAGCGCGTGCGCGAGGGCGGCCGTGGCTATGACGTGGCCATCGTCGAGATCGGCGGCACCGCCGGCGACATCGAGTCGCAGCCCTTCATGGAAGCCGTGCGCCAGATGCGCGTGGAGCAGGGCTACCAGGGCTCGCTGCTCATGCACCTGACGCTGGTGCCTTATATCGCCTCCGCCGGCGAGACCAAGACCAAGCCCACGCAGCATTCGGTGAAGGAGCTGCGCTCCATCGGCCTGCAGCCGGACGTGCTGATCTGCCGCTCCGACCACGAGATCCCGGAAGACTCGCGCCGCAAGATTTCCCTCTTTACCAACGTCGACGAGAAGGCCGTGATCCTGGCCATCGACGCGCCCACCATCTACATGATCCCGCTCGAGTTCCACCGGCAGGGCCTGGACGATCTCGTGCTGGAGCGACTGGGCCTGGGCGTGTTGCCGGCCGCTGACCTCTCCGACTGGCAGCGCGTGGTCGATGGCCTCATGCATCCGGAGAAGGAAGTCACCATCGCCATGGTGGGCAAGTACACCGAGCTGCCCGACGCCTACAAGTCGCTGAACGAGGCGCTGCTGCATGCCGGCGTGCAGAACCGCACCAGGGTGAAGATCAACTACATCGATGCCGAGACCCTCGAGGAAAACGGCACCGGCGCCATCGAGCAGGTGGACGCCATCCTGGTGCCCGGCGGCTTTGGTGACCGCGGTACCGAAGGCAAGATCATGGCGGTGAAGTATGCCCGCGAGCACCGCATTCCCTACCTCGGCATCTGCCTGGGCATGCAGGTCGCGGTGATCGAGTTTGCGCGCCACCAGGCGGGCCTCGAGGGTGCGAACTCCACCGAGCTCAAGAAGAATCCGGCGCATCCGGTGATCGGCCTGATCACCGAGTGGCGCAACGAGAGCGGCGCCGTCGAGCGCCGGGACGAGAACTCCGACCTGGGCGGCACTATGCGCCTGGGCGCCCAGGAGTGCCGCCTCGAAGCTGGCACGCGGGCGCGCGAGCTGTATGGCCAGGACGTGATCGTCGAGCGTCACCGCCACCGCTATGAAGTGAACAACAATTACCTGCCGCAGCTTGAGCAGGCCGGGCTGAAGATTTCCGGGCGCAGCATGGACAACAACCTGGTGGAGATGATCGAGATTCCCGATCACCCCTGGTTTGTGGCCTGCCAGTTCCACCCAGAATTCACCAGCTCGCCGCGCGATGGCCACCCGCTGTTCTCCGGCTTCGTGAAGGCCGCGCTGAAGCAGGCCGGCAAGGAATAACTGTAGGTCGGGCTTCAGCCCGACAACGACCGCCCCGTCGGGCTGAAGCCCGACCTACAGAATTGAAGATGAGTGATGGTATGACGCAGACGACGCAGAAGATTATCCGCCTGGGCGACATCGAGATCGGCAACGACAAGCCCTTTGTGCTCTTCGGGGGCATGAATGTGCTGGAGTCGCGCGACCTGGCGATGAAGGTGTGCGAAGAGTATGTGAAGGTCACGCAGAAGCTGAAGATTCCTTTCGTCTTCAAGGCCTCGTTCGACAAGGCCAACCGCTCCTCCGTCACCTCCTATCGCGGCCCCGGCCTCGAGGAGGGACTGCGCATCTTCCAGGAGATCAAGTCGACCTTCGGCGTGCCCATCATCACCGACGTGCACGAGCCCTGGCAGGCCGAGCCGGTGGCCGAGGTCGCCGATATCATCCAGCTGCCGGCCTTCCTGTCGCGCCAGACCGACCTCGTCGTCGCCATGGCGAAGACCAAGGCCATCATCAATATCAAGAAGGCGCAGTTCCTGGCGCCGCGCGAAATGAAGCATATCGCGCACAAGTGCGTGGAAGCCGGCAACGACCAGATCATCCTCTGCGAACGCGGCTCCAGCTTTGGCTACAACAACCTCGTGGTCGACATGCTGGGCTTCGGCATCATGAAGGAATTCGGCTATCCGGTGTTCTTTGACGTCACGCACTCGCTGCAGATGCCGGGCGGCCTGGCCACGGCTGCCGGCGGCCGTCGCGCCCAGGTCACCGAGCTGGCACTTGCCGGCATGTCGCAGAAGCTGGCCGGACTTTTCCTGGAAGCGCATCCGGATCCGGACCAGGCCCGCTGCGATGGCCCCTGCGCGCTGCGCCTGTCCCAGCTCGAACCCTTCCTGGCCCAGGTCAAGGCGATGGACGAGATGGTCAAGGCCTTCCCGACGCTGGATACCCATTAAGCGGAATACGCTCTTCCGGCAGGTCGGGCTAAAGCCTGAAAAAGAACATGTAGGTCGGGCTTCAGCCCGACGCGGCGGTAGCTGTCGGGCTGAAGCCCGACCTACAGTAACGATTGGTTTTTTTTGAAGGAGCTTCAAGATGTCCCAGATCGCCGATATCCGTGCCCGTGAAATCCTGGATTCCCGCGGCAACCCCACCATCGAAGCCGACGTGATTCTCGAGTCCGGCGTGGTGGGGCGCGCCACCGCCCCCAGCGGGGCGTCCACGGGTTCCCGCGAGGCACTGGAGCTGCGTGACGGCGACAAGTCCCGCTACCTGGGCAAGGGCGTGCAGATCGCGGTGCGCAACGTCAATGCCGACATCCGTGAGCTGCTGGTGGGCCGCTCCGTGTTCGACCAGGCCGCACTCGACAAGGCCATGATTGACCTCGATGGCACCGAGAACAAGGCCAAGCTTGGCGCCAACGCCATCCTCGCGGTATCCCTGGCCTGCGCCAAGGCCGCCGCCCAGGAAAAGAAGATTCCGCTGTACCAGTACATCGCCGAGCTGCGCGGCCAGGCTACCTACTCCATGCCGGTGCCGATGATGAACATCATCAACGGCGGCGAGCACGCCGACAACACCGTCGACATCCAGGAATTCATGATCGAGCCGGTGGGCTTCACCAGCTTCGCCGAAGCCCTGCGCTGCGGTGCCGAGATCTTCCATGCCCTCAAGGGTGTGCTGAAGGCGCGCGGCCTCAATACCGCGGTGGGCGACGAGGGCGGCTTCGCCCCCAACCTGGCCAGCAATGAAGACGCCCTCAAGGCCATCATGGACGCCATCGTGAAGGCCGGCTACAAGCCGGGCGAAAACGTGATGCTCGCCCTCGATTGCGCCGCCTCCGAATTCTACAAGGACGGCAAGTACCACCTGGAAGGCGAGGGCAGGTCCTTCACCTCCGCCGAGTTCGTGGATTACCTGGCCGGCCTTGCCGCGAAGTATCCGATCATCTCCATCGAGGACGGCCTCGACGAATCCGACTGGGCCGGGTGGAAGCTGCTGACCGACAAGATCGGCGACAAGTGCCAGCTGGTGGGCGACGACCTCTTCGTGACCAATCCCGCCATCCTCAAGCGCGGCATCGACGAGGGCGTCGGCAACGCCATCCTGATCAAGTACAACCAGATCGGCTCGCTGACCGAGACCCTGGATGCCATCTACATGGCCAAGGCCGCCGGCTTCGCCACCGTGATCTCGCACCGCTCCGGTGAAACCGAGGACGCGACCATCGCCGACCTCGCCGTGGCCACCGCCGCCGGCCAGATCAAGACCGGTTCGCTGTGCCGTTCCGATCGCGTGTCCAAGTACAACCAGCTGCTGCGTATCGAGCAGGAACTCGACCAGCTCGCCCCCTACCGTGGCCGCGCTGAATTCCGCGGCCTGAAGTAAGCGCGAGGCGGCGGCTGTCATGTTCAGGACCTTCTTCGGCAAGCTGCTGCTCGGGATCGCCTTCTCGGCGTTCCTGTGGCTGCAGTATTCGCTCTGGCTCGGGGAAGGCGGCGTGCGCGACGTGCACGCGCTCAAGCGCGCGATCGCGGAGCAGGAGCTCGAGAACAGGACGCTGGTCGAGCGCAATCGCGTGCTCGAGGCGGAAGTGAAGGATCTCAAGAACGGACTCGAGGCGGTCGAGGAACACAGCCGCATCGATCTGGGCATGATCAAGCAGGACGAGACCTTCTATCTCGTCACCGGCAATCCCGATGCGCCCGCCGCCCCGGCTCCGGCCCCGGCCCCGGCCCCGGCGCCCGCGGCGCAGGCAGGACGCTGATGCGACTCTGGTGCGTGGTGCCGGCGGCAGGCAAGGGTCTGCGCGCAGGCGGCGCCCTGCCCAAGCAGTATCTGCCGCTCAACGGCGGGACCGTCATCCAGTGCACGCTCAACCGTCTCAGCCAGTTGCCGGTGGAAGCCATCATCGTGCCCGTTGCGGCCGATGACGAGCGCGCCGCGGCGCTGGCCTATCGTGATGCCTCCCTGATCCGTTTTGTGCCGGGCGGCGCCGAGCGCGCCGACTCGGTGCTGGCGGGCCTGGAGTTCATCGCTGACCGCGCTGCCGACGACGACTGGGTGCTGGTGCACGACGTGGCCCGCCCCTGCGTGCGTATCGAGGATATCGAAGGCCTGCTGCGTCAGGTCGAGGGACATCCGGCCGGTGGCCTGCTCGCCAATCGCGTGCGCGATACCATGAAGCTGGGCCGGGGCGACGAAGTGGCCGAGACCGTGCCGCGCGACCAGCTCTGGCACGCGCTGACCCCGCAGGTATTCCGCTACGCGCTGCTGCGCGATGCCTTGCGCGCGGCCAAAGCCGCCGGCGTCATCGTTACCGACGAGGCGCAGGCGGTGGAACGCCAGGGCGAACATCCGCTGCTGGTCGAGGGCGCCCGCGACAACATCAAGATCACCTGGCCGGAGGATTTGCCGATGGCCGAGGCCTTTCTCCGGCTGCAAGCCGAGGCAAGCGCATGACGACCCTGTTTCCCCGCATTGGTCACGGCATTGACGTACACCGCTTCGGTCCGGGGGATCATGTCACCCTGGGCGGCGTGAAGGTGGCGCACGAGCAGGGCCTGGTCGCCCACTCCGATGGCGACGTCGCCCTGCATGCGCTCTGCGATGCCATCCTCGGCGCGCTGGCGCTGGGTGACATCGGCCAGCACTTTCCTGACACCGACGCGAGCTACAGCGGCGCCGACAGCCGCGTGCTGTTGCGGCATGTGGCGAGTCTCATGCAAGGCCAGGGCTATCGCCTTGGCAATGCCGACGTCACGGTGCTGGCCGAGCGGCCCAAGCTGGCGCCGCATGTGGCGCTCATGCGCGAGCGTATCGCGGCCGACCTGGGGGTCGCGCCCGATTGCGTCAGCGTGAAGGCCACCACCACCGAAAAGCTGGGTTTTGTCGGTCGCCGCGAGGGGATCGAGGCGCATGCCGTGGTGATGTTGCTGCCGGCCTGAGCCGCCGCCTTTCCTTTCCCGTTTCTCTTTTTTCTGGCGACGCCCATGTTCGACTGGACTCCTTATTTGCTGCCTGCGCTGCCTTTTGCCCATGGCGCCCCGGTGGCGCTCGCGACCTTGCGTGCCGTGCCCGAGGATTTTGGCGTCGAGGAGCTGCCCGGCTTTGCGCCGAGCGGAGAGGGTGAGCATCTCTTCCTGCGCATCCGCAAGCGCAACCAGAATACCGCCTGGGTCGCGGGCCTGCTGGCGAAGGCAGCGGGCGTGCGCGAGGACGCCGTCAGCTATGCCGGCCTCAAGGACCGGCGCGCCGTCACCACGCAGTGGTTCAGCGTGCATGTGCCCAATCGCCAGTTGCCCGATCTCTCCGCCTTGTGGAACGAGGATATCGAGCTGCTGGAGCAGACCTGGAACGCGCGCAAGCTGCGCCGCGGCGCCCACCAGGGCAACCGCTTCGTGATCACGCTGCGCGACGTCTCCGGCGAGCGCGATGCGATCGAGGCGCGCCTGGCCACGATTGCGCGCGAGGGCGTTCCCAATTTCATCGGCCCGCAACGCTTTGGCCGCGACAACGGCAACCTGCTCGCGGGCGAGCCGCTGCTGCGCGGACCCGCCCGGCGCCGGCTCAATCACCGCGAAGGCCTGGCGGTGTCGGCGGTGCGCTCCGCCTTTTTTAATCGCGCCCTGGGCGCCCGCATCGCGAACGGCTCCTGGCAGCAGTGCCTGCCGGGCGATGTGCTCCTGCTTGATGGCCGCGGCAGCTTTTTCCGGCCCGAGCCGGGCGATCCTGCCCTGGTTGCGCGGCTCGCGGCCCTCGAGATTCATCCCTCGGGCCCGCTGTTCGGCCGCGGCACGCCCGCGGTCGAAGGCGAGGTGCTGGCGCTGGAGGAAGGCATTGCCGCCGCCACCGACGGCCTGGCGGACGCGCTGGGCAATTGCGGACTGGAGGCGCAGCGCCGCGCCCTGCGCCTGCGCGTGGCGGATCTGGCCTGGCGCTGGGGCGACGGCGATGCCCTTGAGCTGGCGTTTTCCCTGGCGGCCGGCGCTTTTGCCACCAGCGTGTTGCGCGAGCTGGCGACCTTGCGCGACAGCGACGCCGGCGCATTGCCGGAGGAATGAGGACTGCTGTCCGCGCAACGGCCGTGCCGCCTTGGCACGGCCCCTTGGCAGCTCAAGGGACGGCTGTCCGTGCCCGGGCAGCGGTGGTAGTCGCCGCAGCCGGTGTCCCCCGCACAGAAGCAGGATGGCGCCGTATCAGAGGCTGGCGGGCGAGCCGCCCCTTGTTTTCCTTGCCGGGCCGGGGCCTGCCTCTGATAATCCGCTGCTGCCGCGCGCCCGGGGGGCACAGTGGCGCGCCGGCCATGGGCGTCGGGTTCGGGAACGCCGGGTATTGCCGCTTCTTCAATAACAACGGGTGGGGTCTTCTATGCGGTTCCTGGTGAGCAATGATGACGGCGTGCTGGCTCCCGGCCTGGCGGCCCTGGCCGAGGCTCTCTCCGCGCTGGGCGAAGTGACGGTGGTCGCCCCCGAAAGTGAGCGCAGCGGCTTCTCCAATGCCCTGTCGCTGGATCGCCCCCTGCGCCCCGTACGCCAGGCCAACGGCTTCTGGGCCGTGAACGGCACCCCCGCCGACTGCATCCACCTGGCGCTCAACGGCCTGCTCGACTTCGAGCCCGACATCGTCGTGTCCGGTATCAACTCCGGCGCCAACCTCGGCGATGACACCCTCTATTCCGGCACCGTGGCCGCCGCCATGGAAGCCCGCTTCCTCGGCAAGACCGCCATGGCGGTGTCGCTGGCCGGTCCGGGCGCGCGCAACTGCGGCCCCGAAGGCTATGCCGCGGCGGCGGCCATGGCGGTGCGCCTGATCGAGAACTGGGGCAGCCTGCAACTGCCCAACCGCACCTTGCTCAACGTCAATGTGCCAGAAGGCCCCCTGGCCGATATCCGCGGCTTTCGCGTTACCCGTCTGGGCCATCGCGGTCGCGCCCAGGACGTGCTCACGCTGGAAGACCCGCGCGGGCGCGAAGTGTTCTGGATCGGCCTGGCCGGCGAGCCCATGGATGCCGGCGAGGGCACGGATTTCCGGGCCGTGGCCGAAGGCTATGTCAGCGTGACGCCGCTGCAGAGCGACCTCACCCGCCACGACGCGCTGCCCGATGTGGCGCGCTGGCTCAAGGATCTGTAAACCCGATTTCCGGGCCTGTTGTGTGAAGTGGTATTGCAATGACCCCTACTGATCTTATCGGTTCCGGCATGACCTCGGCGCGTACGCGCGAGCGCATGGTGAACCGCCTGCTGGAGCAGGGCATCACCGATCTGTCCGTGATCGACGTGATGCGCCGGACGCCCCGCCATATCTTCCTTGACGAGGCGCTGGCCCATCGCGCCTACGAGGACACCTCCCTGCCCATCGGCCACGGCCAGACGCTGTCGCAGCCGTATATCGTGGCGCGCATGACGGAAGTGCTGCTGGCCGACGGCCCGCTGAAGAAAGTGCTGGAGATCGGTACCGGCTCCGGCTACCAGACCGCCGTGCTGGCCCAGCTGGTGGGCCAGGTCTATTCCGTGGAGCGCATTCGCGCGCTGCAGGAAAAGGCCCGCCAGCGCCTGTCCCTGCTCAAGCTGAACAATGTGCGCCTGCGCCATACCGATGGCGGCCTCGGCTGGCCCGAGGACGCCGGCAGCTTTGACGGCATCATCGCCACCGCCGCGCCCATGGGCGTGCCCAAGGCCCTTATCACCCAGCTTGCCGAAGGCGGCCGCCTGGTCATCCCGGTGGGGGGGGGCGACGTCCAGGACCTGCTGCTGATCACCCGTCGTGGCGACGGCCACGAGACCCGGGTGCTGGAAAAGGTCAATTTCGTTCCCATGCTGGGGGGCGTGCTCTGAAGCTGGCCCGCTCGCTGCCTGCCCTGCCGGGACGGGCCCGGCGGCTGGCCGTCGCCACTCTCCTGGTTTTGGGTCTGAGCGCCTGCGCCAGCCGCGAGCCTCCCCTAGTTGTTGAGCGCTCACTTACTGGTCCGGACCCGTCATCCCATGTGGTGGCGGCCGGGGATACCCTGTATTCCATCGCCCTGCGTTATGAGAAGGACTACCAGGAGCTGGCCCTGCTCAATCGGCTTGATGCCCGCTTCACCATCCGCCCCGGTCAGCGCCTGCGCCTGCGCGGCAGCCCGGCCCCGCGCCCTCCCGCCCCTCCGGTGGCCACCCGGCGCAAGCCTGTCGGGCCAGTGCCAACGGCCGAGCGGAACCCTGTCACAAAAAGACAAACTGCCCAGGCAGGGGGAGGGGCCCCTGAAGTCAGGATATCCTCACCTGCTAGCGCAGCGCTGGCCTGGACTTGGCCGGCGAAAGGCCCGGTCATTGGCCGATTTGGTAGCGCGGGCGTTACCGGAAAGGGTCTGGACATAGGGGGGAGGCGGGGAGACTCTGTTCTGGCAGCCGCATCCGGCGTAGTGGTTTATGCAGGCTCAGGCCTCGTCGGATACGGCCGGTTGCTCATCATTCGGCACGACGACAACTACATCAGCGCCTACGCCCATAACGACCGTTTCCTGGTCAGCGAGGGCGAGCGCGTTCAGCCTGGTCAGGCTATTGCCGAGATGGGCGCCAGCGGCGCCGATCGCGAAAAGCTCCATTTCGAGATCCGCGAACGTGGCAAGCCGGTGGACCCGCAGCGGTTCCTGCCGGCGCGAGACTAGGCCATCCCCCGGGTTGGTCCGGTCCCCTGGCCAGGCCAACCACGACGAGGGATTGATGATGGCTACCAAGAAGGTTCCCGGCCCCGCTCCCGCGGCGGTCCAAGAAACGACTTCCCGCTACGCCCGGAATGCCCGCGGCGGCAGCTACCCGCAGTCCACCACGCTCGATGCCACCCAGCTCTACCTCAACGAGATCGGCTTTTCCCCCCTGCTGAGCGCGGAGGAGGAAGTGTATTTCGCCCGCCTCGCGCGCAAGGGCGTCGAGAGCGCGCGCAAGCGCATGATCGAGAGCAACCTGCGCCTGGTGGTGAAGATCGCGCGCCGCTACATCAATCGCGGCCTGACCCTGCTCGACCTCATCGAGGAGGGCAATCTCGGTCTCATCCATGCAGTGGAGAAGTTTGATCCCGAGCGCGGTTTCCGCTTTTCCACCTACGCCACCTGGTGGATTCGCCAGACCATGGAGCGGGCGCTGATGAACCAGACGCGCACCGTGCGCCTGCCCATCCATGTCGTGAAAGAGCTCAATATCTACCTGCGCGCGGCGCGCGAACTCAGCCACAAGCTGGACCATGAGCCCAGCGCGGACGAGATCGCGCGCCTGCTCGATCGCCCGGTGGAGGATGTGCAACGCATGCTGGGCCTCAACGAGCGCGTCAGTTCCATCGATGCGCCCATTGGCGGTGACTCCGAGAAAACGCTGGCGGAGACCTTGGCCGACACCAGCATCCCCGACCCCGCCCTGCAGGTCCAGGATGACGATATGCGCATGAACCTTGACCAGTGGCTGCAGGCCTTGCCGGAAAAGCAGCGCGAGGTGCTGGCGCGGCGCTTCGGGTTGCGCGGGCACGAGGTTGCCACGCTGGAGGAGGTGGGCGAGGAAATCGGCCTGACCCGCGAGCGCGTACGGCAAATCCAGGTCGACGGACTGCGCCGGTTGCGGGAGATGATGGAGGGGCAGGGACTCTCCAGCGAGACGGTCTTCAACTAGGCCGGCGCGCCACGGGCGCGACTTCTGCTCTCGTTGCCGGCGCGGGGCTTGCCCCGGCCTCGCGGCGGGGCGAGAATCCGCGCCCGTGCCCACGTAGCTCAGCTGGATAGAGCAGCCCCCTCCTAAGGGGCAGGTCGGACGTTCGAATCGTCTCGTGGGCGCCATTTTCCTGTCTATGCTTCCTGCCCGCCTGGTTGCGCTCTTGCCGCATAGGCCGAATGGCGGCACCGCACTGTTGGCCTGCCTGCCCATGACGACTCCAAGCTTCGATCCGTTGAACGACCTCGAAACCGCCCTGCTGGCCGCGCAGACCGGCGAGGCCACCATCGATGCGCTGATGGAGCGCCTGAAGGATTCGCCGGTCTTCCTGCTGCTCGATCGGGATCCGGGGCCCGAGGACGCGCGTGACGACGACGCCCAGCCGCTGCTGCTCAACAACGGGCAGGGCGAGCCGGTGCTGGCGATGTTCTCGGCGCCGGAGCGCTCCATCTCCATGACCCTGGCCTTCCCGGGTTACGCCTTTGGCGTCTGGGTCGAGTTTCCGATGTTGCTGGGCCTGGTGGCCCCGGGCGTGGGCCTGGTGCTGAATCCCGGCGCCGTGGCGGGTTTCGAGATGCCGGCCGACGCCGTGGTCAGCTTGCGCGCGGAAGTCGGCGCCTGATCGACCGGCCCGGCTGGCGATTCCGCTCCTTGGTGCTCTGCTCCGGGTGCCTCGGCTTTGCTCGACCTTCCCTGTTATTCCCGACTTCCCTGACTTTCACGTCTTTCGCGGCTTCTCTGAGTTTGAAGCCGAAGGTGCGCGGGGCGGCGGTGACCCCGGTATACTCCCGCGCATCGATACCTTCCTGGATACCGCCCCGGCCATGATTTACCCCGGCAGCCTCAATTCCCTGCGCGTGCTGCGCTTTGCCGGCCCCGGCGCCTTTCTCGCCGAGTCCGATGACGACAATGGCCCCGAGATCCTCTTGCCGGGCAGCCAGGTGCCGGAAGGCTGCAAGGTGGGCGATGACCTCGAGGTCTTTGTCTATTTCGATAGCGAGGACCGGCCAGTGGCCACGCTGCAGCGTCCGAAGGTGATGGTGGGCGGGGTGGCCTCGCTGCGCGTGGTCGCCACCAACGATGCCGGCGTGTTCCTGGACTGGGGCCTGCCCAAGGACCTGCTGCTGCCCTACAACGAGATTCCGCGCGAACAGAAATTCGGCCTGGAGCCCGGGCGCCATGTGCTGGTGATGGTGTTCCAGGACGACAGCGGCCGCGTCGCCGCGTCGGCCCGCCTCGATGATTTCCTCGCCCCCGAGGGCGGCGGCTTCAACGAAGGCGACCCGGTCGCCATCGTGGTCGCCAATCGCACCGAGCTCGGCGTGCGCGTGGTGGTGAATGACCGCTACTGGGGGCTGGTGCACGACAACGAGCTGTTTGGCCAGGTGCGTACTGGCGAGCGCCGTGACGGCTGGATCAAGAGCCTGCGCAGCGATCGCCGCCTCAATATTTCCCTGGTGCCGCCGGGGCCGGCGCGCATCGATCCGGTGGCGCAAAAAATCCTCGACAAGCTGGCCGCCGAGGGCGGCTACATGGCGGTGGGCGACAAGACGCCGCCGGAGGCCATTTACACGCTCTTCGGTGTCAGCAAGAAGGTGTTCAAGCAGGCCATCGGCGCGCTGTTCAAGGCGCGCCGCATCAAGATCGAGCCGGGCGGCATCCGCCAAGTGAAGTAGATCGCGCTAAAGTGTAGGTCAGGCTTCAGCCTGACTTGACGTTGTCAGACTGAATTCCGACCTGCAGCCATCTCTATGTAGCTCAGGCTTCAACTTGACGCAGGGTATTGGTTGGCAGGTCAGGCTCCAGCCTGACTGCAGCTAGTCGGACTGAAGTCCGACCTACCGGCAGGACAGGTTTTCGGATTCAGGTGAGGTTTTCGGGCGTTTGCCCGGGTTGTCGCGTTTGCAGGAAGTGTGACCATGTCGCTGAAAGACCAATTGCTGAAGTCCGGCCTCGCCGATGCAAAAAAAGCACGCAAGGCCGAGCACGAAAAGCGCCAGCAAGCCAAGGATCCCAATGCTGAAACCGGCCAGAAGCTGGCGGAAAAGGCGCTGGCGGAAAAGGCCGAGCGCGACCGCGCCCTCAATCGCGCGCAGCAGGTGGAAAAGGAGCGGCATGCGCTGGTGGCGCAGGTCCGCCAGCTTATCGAGGCGCATCGCATTGCGCGCACCGGCGGCGAGGTGTCTTACCAGTTCACGGACGACAAGAAGATCAAGAAGCTCTACGTGAAGGCCCCGCAGCAGGCACAGCTTGCCAGCGGACAGATTGCGATCGTGCGCCTGGGCGAGGGCTACGAGCTGGTGCCGACCGTGGTTGCGGAGAAGATCCGCCAGCGCGACGAGGCGGTGGTGGTGCTGCTCAATACGCGCAAGCCGGTGACGGCGGCGGACGAGGAAGATCCTTATGCCGCCTACCAGATCCCCGATGACCTGATGTGGTAAGCCGGCGCCGGCAGGGGCTGCCCGCGGGCGCCGACAGGATTAAAAAAACGTAAATACAAGGAGTTCTGCCATGGAAAACCCCTATAGCGCGCCCACCTCCCAAGTCAACGACAGTGCGGAGCCGGCGACCGGCGAGATGGCGTCGCGCAAGGATCGCCTGCTTGCCGCCATTGTCGACAGCATTATCCTGATGGTGCTGGTGCTGCCGTTTACCTGGATGCTTGGCTTCTGGGAGCTTGCGCGCAGTGGCGGCACGCTGTCCCTGGGCTTGACGGTGGCTTCGTTGGCGCTGGGATTCGGGGGCTATGTGCTGGTCAACGGCGTGCTGCTGGCGCGTTACGGCCAGACCGTGGGCAAGCGCCTGCTGAAGATCCGCATCGTGTCACTGCAGGGCGAGCAGCTGCCGCTCGGCAAGATCCTGCTGACCCGTCAGTTGCCCGTACAGGTCATGAGCGTGCTGCCGGGCGTCGGCGGCCTGCTGGCTATCCTCGACGTGCTGTTCATCTTCCGCAAGGACCAGCGCTGCCTCCATGACTTGATCGCGCAGACTCAGGTCGTCAACTGCAGGCAGGGCTGACGGAAAGGTTCCCGGTCCCGTGCGCAATGACCGGGGCCGGCCGGTAAGGCGGGCTCAGGCCTTCCGGCGGAACTGCAGGATGCGGAAATCCGCCTGCATGACCAGTGATGAAAGCTGCTCCACCTGCGTGCGTTTCTCGCGTGAGGCGCGCCAGTAGTGCGGCGTCATCTTCAGCAGTTGCTGCACGGTGGCGTTGCCGGGCAGGTTCATCGTGAACTGCACGCGCGCCTCGCTGTGGAAATTGAAGTGCCGCTGCAATTCTTCCTGCCATTTTTCCGCTTGATGCGGACGCACCTCGTCGTAGAGGGCTTCGCGCAATTCCCAGAGATGCTTCTCCCCCGGCGCCGCGATCAATAGGGCGGCGCCGGGCTTCAGCACGCGCGCCGCCTCGGCGGTATCCAGGGGGCTGAAGATGGCGACGAGGGCGTCCGCACTTGCCTCTTCGAGGGGAATGGCGTTGCTGCTCGCCACCAGCCAGGTAATGGCGGCGTCGCGCTTTGCGGCGCGCTTTATCGCATTCTTGCTGATGTCGAAGGCGGTGGTGGCCTGCGCGGTCGTGGCCAGGGCGGTGGTGTACCAGCCTTCGCCGCAACCGCTGTCGATCAGGTGCGCGGGCTGCAGTGGCGCCAGCAGTCCTGCCAGCGTGTCGCGGAAGCGGGAATAGAAGCCGGCTTCGAGGAAGGCGCGGCGGGCGGCGACCATGTCGGCGTCGTCGCCCGGATCGAGGCTGTTCTTGTGCTGCACCGGCAGCAGGTTGAAATAACCCTCGCGCGCGCGATCAAAGCTGTGCCCGCGCGGGCAGTGCGCGGCACTGGCCCCGAGGGTCAGTGCGTCATGGCAGAGCGGGCAGCGCAGCGTGCGGTTCATCAGCAATCCGGCAGGTCGGGCTTCACCCCGACGGGGCGGTGGTGTCGGGCTGAAGCCCGACCTACATTGTCGATGTCGGGGCGTCTGCGTGTCGGGGTGCAGCGCTTCACGCCAGCAGCTTGACGAGCATGCGCTCGTACACATCCGTGAGTGTGTCGAGGTCGGCGGCGCGCACTTCCTCGTTCACCTTGTGGATGGTGGCGTTGAGCGGGCCCAGTTCGACCACCTGGGCGCCGGTGGGCGCGATAAAGCGGCCATCGGAGGTGCCGCCGGTGGTGGAGAGTTCGGTATCGATGCCGCAAATCTCGCGGATGCTGGCGGTCGCGGCGGCGACAAGGTCGCCCTTCGCCGTCAGGAAGGGATGGCCGGACAGGCTCCAGGCCAGTTCGTAGCGCAGGCCGTGGCGATCGAGGATGGCCTCGGTGCGCTCGCGCAGTTGCTGCGCGGTGAGTTCGGTGGAGAAGCGGAAGTTGAAGACCACCTTGAGCTCGCCGGGAATGACGTTGTTGGCCCCGGTGCCCGCGCTCATATTGGAAATCTGGAAGCTGGTGGCCGGGAAGAATTCATTGCCCTGGTCCCAGACTTCGGCGCAGAGCGCGGCCAGCGCGGGCGCGGCGCGGTGGATGGGGTTGTCGGCGCGTTGCGGGTAGGCCACGTGGCCCTGCGTGCCGAGCACGGTGAGTACGCCGTTGAGGGAGCCGCGGCGACCGTTCTTGATCATGTCGCCGAGCGTGTTCACGGAGGAAGGCTCGCCCACCACCGCCCAGGTGATCTTCTCGTTGCGCGCTTCGAGGGTCTCCACGACCCTGACGGTGCCGTCCACGGCCACGCCTTCCTCGTCGCTGGTGATGAGGAAGGCGATCGAGCCCTTGTGCTGCGGGTGCTGCGCCACGAAGCGCTCGCAGGCCACGACCATGGCAGCCAGTGAGCCCTTCATGTCGGCGGCGCCACGCCCGATCAGCATGCCGTCGCGGATTTCCGGGGCGAAGGGCTGCACCGACCAGTTCTCCAGCGGCCCGGTGGGAACCACGTCGGTGTGGCCGGCAAAGGCCAGCACGGGGCCCGAGTCGCCGCGCCGTGCCCAGAAGTTGTCGACGTCGCCAAAGCGCAGCCGTTCCACCGCAAAGCCGATCTTCTCGAGGCGCTCGATCATCAGCGTCTGGCAGTTGGCGTCGAAGGGCGTGACGGAAGGCTCCTTCATGAGGGCGATGGTGAGGGCGACGGTGGGGGAGAGGGCGGGGCTGGACACGGTCTGGGCTACCACAGGCAATTGAGGGGGCTAGTGTAACGGCAAGGCCGGGCCCTAGGCAGCCCGGAGCGCGTCGCGCCATAATGCCGCCTGGCCGCTGCCGGTCGGCGGGCCATCCGGACATTGCAGGGACACTCATGAAGAAACTCCTCACCCTGGCCACGCTGGCCGCCGCCCTGGGCCTTGCGGCCTGCGGCAAGAACGAGAACAAGGACGCTGCCGTCACCGCCGACGGCGCCCTGCTGGTCAAGGTCGGCCATGCCGCGCCGCTGACCGGTCCGCAGGCCCACCTCGGCAAGGACAACGAGAACGGCGTCCGTCTCGCCATTGACGAGCTCAATGCCCAGGGCTTCGAGGTCGGGGGCAAAAAGGTGAAGTTCGAGCTGATGAGCGAGGACGACCAGGCCGATCCGCGCATCGCCACCACCGTGGCCAAGAAGTTCGTGGACGACGGCGTACACGTGGTCATCGGCCACCTCAACTCCGGCACCACCATTCCCGCCTCGCGCATCTACAACGATGCCGGCATCGTCGAGGTCTCGCCCTCGGCCACCAATCCCAAGTACACCCAGCAGGGTTACAAGGGCGCGTTCCGCGTCATGGCCAACGACGTGCAGCAGGGCAAGGCCCTGGGTGAGTACGCCGTGCGCGACATGGCGGCGAAGAAGATCGCCATCATTGACGACCGCACCGCCTACGGGCAGGGCCTCGCCGACGAGTTCGACAAGGCAGTGAAGGCTGCGGGCGGCAACGTCATCGTGCGCGAGTTCACCAACGACAAGGCCTCGGACTTCACCGCCATCCTCACCAAGATCAAGGGTACCGGCCCCGACCTCGTGTTCTTTGGCGGCATGGACGGCCAGGGCGCGCCCATGGCCCGCCAGATGAAGACGCTGGGCCTGAAGGCCAAATTCCTGGGGGGCGACGGCATCCACACCGCCGAGTTCATGAAGCTGGCCGGCCCCGCCGCCGAGGGCGTGACCGCCTCGCTGCCGGGGGTGCCCCTGGAGTCCATGCCCCACGGCACTGACTTCAAACAGAAGTTCGAGTCCAAGTACGGGGTCATCCAGCTCTATGCGCCTTACTGCTATGACGCGATTAAAGTGGTCGCCGAGGCCATGAAGCGCGCGGGTTCCATCGAGCCCGCGAAGTACCGGGCGGAGATGGCGAAGACCAGCCACGATGGCGTGACCGCCAATATCGCCTTTGATGAAAGAGGCGACCTCAAGGGGGGCGCCATCACCCTCTACCGCGTGGAAGGCGGACAGTGGAAGGTGCTGAAGACCCTGGGTGGAGCGCCCGTGGTGGCCCCGGTGCCCGCGGAGGCGGCGCCGGCTGCCGCCGCTGCCGCCAAGTAAGGCGTCCCCCCCGAAAGAACCGGGTGTGCGGCGCCGCTGCCTCCTGATCAAGGCGCCTTCGGGCGCCTTGATCTTTTGCGGATGGGCCAGTCCCTGCACCGGCCTGCCGGGAGCGCTGACCGGCGGACGGGGCGGTAGACGGCAGCCGCAGCCACGCGCCACCCGTTGAGTCGGGCCGGAATCCTGCGTACCCTTCGCCGGTTCGCCACGGCCTTGCCGCTCTCGCCACCGCTTCCACCGCAGGACCGCCGCCCTTGGATATTCTGGTTCAGCAGCTCATCAACGGATTGATACTGGGCAGCATCTACGCCCTGATCGCCCTCGGCTACACGATGGTCTACGGCATCCTCGGCCTCATCAATTTCGCGCACGGCGAAATCGTGATGATAGGCGCCATGATCACCATCACCTGCCTCAACCTGCTGGTGGGCACGGGCCTCGACCTGCCCGGCCTCGTCCTGGTCGCCCTCAGCCTGCTGATGGCGGTGCCGCTGTGCGCGCTGCTCGGCTTTACCGTGGAGCGCGTCGCCTACCGGCCCCTGCGCCATGCCCCGCGCCTTGCGCCCCTCATCACCGCCATCGGCGTTTCCATCGTGCTGCAGAACCTCGCCATGATGATCTGGGGACGCCAGTACGTGGCCTTTCCGGCCGTGCTGCCGACCGAGCCGCACCAGTTCCTCGGCGCCTCCGTCACCTCGCTGCAGGTGCTTATCGTAGTGCTGGCCGCCCTCATCATGGGCGGGCTCATGCTGCTGGTGAACCGCACGAAGCTGGGCCGCGCCATGCGCGCCACTGCGCAGAGTCCGCAGGTGGCCCAGCTCATGGGCGTGAACGTGAACCACGTGATTTCAATGACCTTCATTCTCGGCTCCTGCCTGGGCGCGGTGGCGGGGGTCATGGTCTCGGCCAACTACGGCCAGGCCCATTCCTACATGGGCTTCCTGCTCGGCTTGAAGGCCTTCTCGGCGGCCGTGCTGGGCGGCATCGGCAACCTCGCCGGCGCCGTCATCGGCGGCCTGTTGCTGGGCATCATCGAATCACTGGGCGCGGGCTATATCGGCGACCTGACGGGAGGCGTGCTGGGCTCGCAGTACCAGGATGTGTTCGCCTTCATGGTGCTGATCCTGGTGCTGGTGTTCCGGCCCTCCGGCCTCATGGGCGAACGCGTCTCGGAGCGGCCGTGATGGGAGCGACCATGGCCAGAACTCCCGCTCGCGTCTGGATCGGCTACACGGCCTTCGCCATCGCGCTCGCGGTCGCGCCCTTTGTCATGGGCGGCGTCTTTGGCAATTCCTGGGTGCGCATCCTCGATTTCGTGCTGCTCTACGCCATGCTGGCGCTGGGCCTCAATATCGTGGTCGGCTATGCCGGCCTGCTTGACCTTGGCTATATCGCCTTTTACGCGGTCGGCGCCTATCTCTACGCCATCCTGGCCTCGCCGCACTTCGACCTGCATGTCTCGGCCTGGATGATCCTGCCGGCGGGGGCGGCGCTCGCCTGCATCGCCGGCGCCACGCTGGGCGCGCCGACCCTGCGCTTGCGCGGCGACTACCTCGCCATCGTGACGCTGGGCTTTGGCGAGATCGTGCGCCTGTTCATGAACAACCTGGACCGGCCGGTGAACCTCACCAACGGTCCCCAGGGTATCAATCTCATCGACGGCGTCTCGCTCTTCGGATACCGGCTGGAAAGCGGCTTTACCCTCTTCGGTACGCGCTTCAGTGGTGACTACGCCTATTACTATCTCTTCCTCGCGCTGGCGCTGCTCACCGTGTTCATCTGCCTGCGCCTCGAGAATTCGCGCATTGGCCGCGCCTGGGTCGCCATCCGCGAAGACCAGATCGCGGCGCAGGCCATGGGCATCAACACCCGCAACGTGAAGCTGCTGGCCTTCGCCATGGGCGCGAGCTTTGGCGGCATTGCCGGCGGCCTCTTCGCGTCCTTCCAGGGCTTTGTCAGCCCCGAGTCCTTCACCCTGATGGAGTCCATCATGGTGCTGTGCATGGTGGTGCTGGGCGGCATGGGCAATATTCCCGGCGTGATCCTGGGCGCGGTGCTGCTCACCATCGCTCCGGAGTTCCTGCGCGACATCATCAATCCGCTGCAGCGCGAGCTCTTCGGGCGCATGGTCGTGGATCCGGAAAACCTGCGTATGCTGCTGTTCGGGCTGGCGCTGATCGTGGTCATGCTGTTCCGCCCGGCCGGGCTGTGGCCTTCGCGCCGTCGTCGCGAAGAGCTGGAGGAGGCTGCGCATGACTGACCTGCTTGCCCTGCGCCACATCGAGAAGCGCTTTGGCGGCCTCAAGGCGCTCAATGACGTCAGCCTGACCATTCCCGACAACTGCGTGTACGGACTGATCGGCCCCAACGGTGCCGGCAAGACCACGCTCTTCAATGTCATCACCGGGCTCTACCAGGCCGAGGCCGGCGAGCGCATCTTTGCCGGCGAAGCCCTGCCGCTGGCGCTCAAGCCGCATGTCATCGTCATCCGCGGCATCGCCCGCACCTTCCAGAACATCCGCCTTTTCCACCACATGACGGCGCTGGAAAACGTGATGGTGGCGCGGCATGCGCGCACCCGCACCGGCGTGATTGGCGCCATCTTGCGGCATCCGGCGGCGCGGGCCGAGGAAAAGGCCATTCGCGAGAAAGCCCATGCCCTGCTGGCCTATGTCGGAATTACGCCGTCGGCCAACAAGCTCGCCCGGGAGCTTTCCTATGGCGACCAGCGCCGGCTCGAGATTGCCCGCGCGCTCGCCACCGAGCCGAAGTTGCTGGCACTCGACGAACCCGCCGCGGGCATGAATCCCACCGAGACCGCGGGGCTGCGCGAGCTCATCCTGCGCATCCGCGGCGATGGCGTGACGGTGCTGCTGATCGAGCATGACGTGAAGCTGGTGATGGGACTGTGCGACCGCGTGGCGGTGCTGGATTTCGGCGAGAAGATCGCCGAAGGCACGCCGGCCGAGGTGCAGAACGATCCGCGCGTGATTGAAGCCTATCTCGGGAGTGGTGCAGCATGATCCGTCTCGCCACCGCAGCCTTTTTTCCGCACATGACGCTAGCAGGTGTGCGCATATGAGTCTTCTGCAGGTCGATAACCTCTGCGTCGCCTATGGCGGCATCCAGGCCGTGAAGGGCATCAGCCTGACGGTGGAAGAAGGCGAGCTCGTCACCCTGATCGGCGCCAATGGCGCCGGCAAGACCACCACCCTCAATACGCTGGGCGGCCTGCTGGCCCCGGTTCGCGGACAGATCCGCTATGCCGGCCGCGACCTCGCCGCCATTCCGGCGCATGACCGCGTTCGTCACGGCCTGGCGCTGGTACCGGAAGGCCGCGGCATCTTTGCCCGGCTCAGTGTGGGTGAAAACCTGCTGATGGGCGCCTTTCATCGAAAGGACAAGGCGGTCATCCGTGCCGACCTGGAGAAGGCCTACGGGCTTTTCCCGCGCCTGCGTGAGCGCGAGCAGCAGCTGGCGGGGACCTTGTCGGGTGGTGAGCAGCAGATGCTGGCCATCGGGCGTGCGCTGATGAGCAAGCCTCGCTTGTTGCTGCTGGACGAGCCGTCGATGGGGTTGGCGCCGCTCATGGTCGAGAAGATTTTTGCCATCATCCGCGAGATCAACGCCGAGGGCGTGGCCATCCTGCTCATTGAGCAGAATGCGCGGCTGGCGCTGGCGGCGGCCTCCCGCGCCTATGTCATGGAGTCGGGGGCGATCACGCTCTCGGGGCCGGCGGCGGAGCTGGCGGCGGATGAGCGGGTGCGGGCGGCTTATCTGGGGCACTAGGGGCTTTATGCGGGGCTGTACCGGCTTCTTGTGATGGGGTGGTCTGGAGCTGGCCCTTGCCTCTTGTGAAGTTTCGGGCGCTGGCTTTTTCCTGCACTGACCTTTTGTGAAGTTTCGGGCGCTGGGCGGGACGTGTCCCCGCCTCCGGCAGGAACACATCCCACCCATCGCCCAAGAATTTCCGCGGGCCCCGGCTGAAGCTTGGGCCGGTGGCCGTCGGCTCCGCCTCAAGCCTTCCGGAGCCCGAAAAGCACCGCAGCTAACTACAGGAGCCCGGAAAGCACGGCAATCATCAAAGAATTCCGGATGTCACCGAGACCGATTAGCGGGGCAATGACCTCCGTGCGAAGTCGAGGAACGCTTCGGCAGCGGGAGAGAGGCGTCGGCCCTCGCGCATCACGAAGCTGAATCGCCCGGCCAGCGGAAAGCCTTTCACTTTCAACTCCACAAGACCGGCGCTGCCAGCCAGCGCGTGCCGCGACAGGACTGTAAGGCCCAGACCGCCCTGCACCGCATGCTTGATGGCCTCGTTGGAGCCCAGGGCCATGGCGACGCGCGGGATGAAGCCTTCTTTCGTGAAATGCGCCTCCACGATCAGGCGTCCCCCGGAGCCGTCCTCGCGCAGCAGCCAGCGCTCCTCCTGCAGTTGCTTCAGGGTGCAGGCCTTGCCGGCCAGGCGGTGGCCGGCCGCCGCGATCACCACCAGCGGGTTGTCGACGAAGGGCAGCACGCGCAGGCGCGAATCCTCCGGCGGCACCATGATCACCGTGAGGTCGTCGCGGTCCTGGGCCAGGCGCTCCAGGATGGTGCGGCGGTTCTCCACCGTGAGCTCGACCTCGATGCCGGGGTAGGCGTCGCAGAAGGGCCCCAGCAGCTGTGGCAGCAGGTATTCGGCAGTGGTCACCGCGGCCAGGCGCAGGGTACCGCGCCGTACCCCTTGCAGCTCGGAAATGCGCGCCTCGAAGCGGCCCCAGCTGGCGAAGATGTCGCGCACGGTCTCCTGCAGCTCGCGCCCGGCCTCGGTCAGGGCCAGGCGCCGGCCCTGCATCTCGAACAGGGGCAATCCGACGTGCCCGGCCAGCTCCCGGAGCTGGATGGAGACCGTGGGCTGGCTGGTGTTGAGCTCCTCCGCGGCCCGGGTCATGGACAGCAGGCGGGCGGTGGTCTCGAAGGCCAGGAGCTGCTGGTGGGTTGCCCGGATCAGGGCCTGGCGATGCATAGATAAAAACCTATGGGTCTAATTGGTAATCAATATTTTCATAAATGACTGGAAAAGCCTAGAGTTCGCTACCTGAACGGGGCCCGCGGGCCCGCCCTCCACCTGTCCGAAGGTCCGCCATGCTGAACCTGTCCGAACAGCGCCTCACGCATCTCAAGCAGCTCGAGGCCGAGTCCATCCACATCATCCGCGAGGTTGCGGCCGAGTTCGAAAACCCGGTGATGCTGTATTCCATCGGCAAGGACTCCGCCGTGATGCTGCACCTGGCCCTGAAAGCCTTCGCCCCCGGCAAGCCGCCGTTCCCGCTCATGCACGTGGACACCACCTGGAAATTCCAGGAAATGATCCGCTTCCGCGACGAGATGGCGAAGAAGCACAACTGGCAGCTCATCGTGCACATCAATGAGGAGGGCGTGAAGGCCGGCATCAATCCTTTCACCGCCGGTTCGGCCAAGCACACCGACGTCATGAAGACGGAGGGCCTGAAGCAGGCGCTGAACAAGTACAAGTTCGACGCGGCCTTTGGGGGCGCCCGCCGCGACGAGGAAAAGTCGCGTGCCAAGGAGCGCGTGTACTCCTTCCGCGATAAGAACCACCGCTGGGACCCCAAGAACCAGCGTCCCGAACTCTGGAATATCTACAACAGCCGCATCGACAAGGGCGAGAGCATCCGCGTGTTCCCGCTCTCCAACTGGACCGAGCTCGATATCTGGCAGTACATCTTCCTCGAGAACATCGAGATCGTGCCGCTCTATTTCGCGGCGGAGCGTCCGGTGATTGAGCGCGACGGCACCCTGATCATGATCGACGACGACCGCATCCTCACCTACCTGAGCGATGACGAGAAAAAATCGATCACAAAGAAGTTCGTGCGCTTCCGCACCCTGGGCTGCTACCCGCTGACGGGTGCGGTCGAGTCCGAGGCCGCCACGCTGCCGGACATCATCCAGGAAATGCTGCTGACCAAGACCTCGGAGCGCCAGGGTCGCGTCATTGACCATGACTCGTCCGGTTCCATGGAAAAGAAAAAGATGGAGGGCTACTTCTGATGTCCCATCAATCCGACCTTATCGAAAGCGACATCCTTGGCTACCTCAAGCAGCACGAGGACAAGGACATGCTGCGCTTCATCACCTGCGGCAACGTGGATGACGGCAAGAGCACGCTGATCGGCCGCCTGCTGCATGACTCCAAGCTGATCTTCGAGGACCAGCTCGCCGCCATCCAGAAGGACTCGCAGAAGTACAACACCACCGACCAGGAAATCGACCTGGCGC